>JAHBAM020000166.1 GCA_018500125.2 Roseobacter sp.
AGATGTGTATAAGAGACAGCCCATGTTCTCGGCGTTGCCCGGATCAGAGCCGAGGAGAGTTTCTTTGATCTTGGCGGCCATTCGCTGCTTGCGGTGCAGGCCCATCGCGAAATTCGCGAGCGCTGTCGCGTGCCGCGCCTGTCGATCACGGATATCTTCCGCTTTCCCACATTGGGCGCTCTGGCGGCTCGGGTGGGCGCGCTGGGCGCAAGCCTCGCCGACAGACCGCCCGAAGCCGCCATGCCCAAGCCCCCGAGCGCGCCCGCGCCGCAGCTCTCGCTGGATGACACCATGTCCCGCCGGCGCCAGATGCGCGCAAGGCGAGAAACGGCTCGTGCCTCTTGAGCGGTGCAGAGCTTGAACAGGCGCTCGCCGCGCTGCTGCCCGCGCAGGTGGCCTTTGCGGTGCAAGACCCGCGCGCACAGGCTGTGGGCCTCTATCCCGATGAGGCGGCCGCTGTGGCGCGTGCCGTTCCCAAGCGCCGGCGCGAGTTTGCCGCAGGCCGTCGCGCGGCCCGTGCCGCTTTGGCGCGCCTCGGTCAGGCGCCCGCGCCGATCCCGAGCGCGCCGAGCCGCGCACCGCTCTGGCCGAGAGGGTTTGTCGGCTCGATCAGCCATTGTGACGATCTGTGTCTGGCGGTTTGCGCAAGGTCGGACGACATCCTGTCGCTTGGCTGCGATATCGAAGCGCGCGCGCCCCTGCCGGAAGGGTTATGGGATGCGATCACAACCGCCAAAGAGCGCGACTGGCTGCGCCGCTGCGACGCGCTTCTGCCGATTGATGTGTTTTCAGCCAAAGAAGCCGCCTTCAAAGCGCTCTATCCGATCACGCAAAAGATGCTGGGCTTTCAGGATCTCAGCCTATCGCCCCAAGGCGCGGGACGGGTCTGTGCCGAGCTTCACACCGCGGCCGGAGCCTGCGCCTCGGGGGCACGGGTCCCGCTGCTCTCAGCGCGGCTGAAAGCCCATATTCTCTTTGTCTCAATCCTCACGGCCCCGCCCTGAGCGGTGTTTTCGCGCGGGTGCGGGGCGGAAACTGTCACCAGTTTGGAAACGTTGAGTTTCGGCTAATCTGTTAAAAAAACTGGCAAAATTTATGCAAATGGCCTATTTATGTATGGCGCGCTGTCAAACTGACTGGGAGGAACGAGAGCGCGGAGTTTTGGCATCAGTCCTGCGGGGGCAGGGGGTGGCGCTTGGTATCGGAGTAAGCCTATGGGCCAGATCCAGTCGCTTGGTGATTTCGTGAGTATGGTGCGCCGGCGCTTCTGGCTCATCTCTTGTGTTGTGCTGCTTGGCACGCTTGGCTCGATTTATTGGGCTTTGGAACAAAAGAAAATTTACGAGGCCACCGCCGTCGCCCAGATCGAAGCGCCCACAATCGTTGATGCAGGGACGCGCGCTGGCGCCAGCAACTCGATCGAGCAGCGTTTGCGCCTGCTCGAACAACAGCTTATGGCCCGCGACAACCTCACCAATATCATCAAGAAATTCGGCCTCTATACCGGCACGCCGCTGTCGCCGGGCCAGAAGGTCAACACCCTGCGCAATTCGGCCCGCCTTGTGCAGATCACCGATCCGAATGCAGGGTGGGGGGCGGCGCGCACGCCAACAGGGATGCTGATCACCGTCTCCGACACAGACCCCGAAATCGCGGCTCTGCTGGCCAATGAGTTTTTGCAAAGCCTGCTGGACATGAACAACCGCCGTCAGTCCGTGGCGGCCTCCGAACAGCTCTCGTTCTTTCGGGCCGAGCAGCTACAGGTTGAGGCCGATATTTCCGCGCTCGAAGTGCGGATTGCGGATTTCAAAGAGCGCAACGGGTTGTATCTGCCCGCCGGCATCGCCGCTCAGCGCGAAGAATTGACCGAGCTGCGCAGCACGCTTCTCACGCTTGATCAAAGCCTGATCGAGCTGGAAGCCAGCGGCACCCGCCAGCGCGCCTCGGTGATTCAGCGGCAGCGCGGCCTGATCGGCGAACAGCAAGACCTGATCCGCTCGCGGATTGGCGAGATCGAAGAGGCGCTGGCCCGCGCTCCGGAAGTCGAGCGTCAGTTCAATCTTTTGGAGCGCGAGCAGGAGCAACTGAAAAGCCAGTTCACAGCCATCACCCAGCGCGCCGCCAGCGCCGAAATGAGCCAGGCTCTGGAAACCCAGAATCAATTCGAGCGCATCGAAGTGCTCGAAACCGCGCTTGTGCCGGAAAATCCGATTTCAGGCAGCCGCAAGAAAAAAGTCCTGATGGGCTTTGTGGCCTCCGGTCTGCTCGGCCTCGCTCTGGCCTTTGTGATGGAGCTGTTTCACCCCGTCATCCGCACGCGCGAGCATCTTGAACGCCAGTTGAATGTCAAAGCGGTGGTTGCGATCCCGAAGATCCAGACCCCGCAGGGCAAGCGCAAATCGTCGCTGATGCGTGTGGCGCTGCTGGTCGGAATCGTTGCGCTGATTCCGCTTCTCTTTAGCGGGGTGCGAGACGGCTTGAGCGGGGTTTGGAGCCTGTTGCAGCGCCGCACAGCACCCTGAACAGTGCGCTGATCCGCAACAGCGGGCGGCGCGTCAGTTCCCATAGCTGTAGTCGCTGCCGTCTTCGCCTTCTGCCTGATTGAGCACAACGCCCAAAAGCGGGGTTTCCTCGCCCATTCGGCGCATCACTTCGCGCACATCGTCTGGCCGGGTCTCGCCGCCGCTCACAACCATCAACACCCCGTCAAAATGCTGGCGAAAGGCGATCACATCGTCAAAGGCAAGCGCGGGCGGCATATCAAACAAGACAATGTCGGGCGACATCTCCTCCATCATCCGCTCAAGGCTTGCCCGCGTTGCAGGCTCATGCGCCAGCTCCGAGGCATAAGGCTCGACCACATGGTTTGTGCCAATCGCAAGCCCTGCGCCAATATTGAGCGTGTTTGTGTCAAATCTGACCAAAAGCTCCTCGGCCGAGACTGTCCCGCGCAAAAAGTCGCCCATCCGGCCGGGTCGGGTGTCTCCGATCACCCCGGCAACCGAAGGGTTGCGCATATCAAAATCCATCAAGATCGTGCGCGTGGCCTCATAGCGCGACAAGGAAATCGCGAGGTTCACCGAGGTAAAGGTCTTGCCACAGTTGCGGGTTGGCGAGGTGATCGCGACCCGCTTCCAATTGTGCTCCAGAAGCGTTTGCACAAGCCGCGTGCGCAACACATCAAAGGCGCCATGGGCCGGCTCGTTGCGGCTCGCTGTGATGACAAGATTTTGCTCCAGATGTTTCGCGTCCACAGGCATCACATCCAGGCTGCCCCATTTGTCGGCTGGCTCACGGTGTAGGGCAGGGGCCTCGGCCTGATAGGCGGCGCGCAGCCGCTCCTGTTTTGCCGCCTCCTCAGTTGTTCGCAAAGGCTCTGGCTCAGGGTCAGGCTCGGGGTCAGCCTCGGGTTCGGGGAGGTCGGCGGTGTCGGCCTCAGGCGCGGGCTGATGATCGGCGCTCAAAAGAGCATCAGAAAGATCAAGCGTCGCAGCGCGATCCTCTCCATCCGCCCTGTCCTCTGTGTCTTGGGGGATGTCCTCGCTGTCAAAAGCCGCCAAAAGCGCCTCGAAGGCTTCGGCCTCGGCCGCGTCGGCTGCGCTCTGCGGGGGCGCGGGTTCGGGCGCGGCCTCGGCCTGCGCTTGAGGCTCAGGCTCAGGCTCAGGCTCAGGCTCAGGCTCGCGCAGCTCGTCCTCCAGCGCAAGGGGCTGCGCGTCAAACGCATCAAGCCTATCGAGACTGTCTGAAAAAGTATCGCCAGCCTCGGCGCGCTCGGGCAGCGCGATTTCGGTGAGGGGCAGAGTATGATCCTCATACTCTTCATCCAGTATCGCAGAGATCAAGCGTTGGCGCACGTCCTGGCTCAGGGCCTTGCGCGGGCTGCGTGAAAACGAACGCCGCTCACCCATGGCGCACCTCACAAGGCAGCGTCAGGGGGCTGATCGGGCAACGGCAGGGTCGCTTGAGGCTCACGCGGGCTATGTCCTTCGGTTGTGGTGGGGCCTTAAGGCATAAGGCTCGCCCCCTGTTCATCAAAGAAATCTGTCAAAAATAAGCCAAATTGGCAGGCTTTTGCCCTCAAAAGCCGAAAAGCCCCGCTTCTGTGACAGCTTTTCGCACAAATTCGGCCCGGTCCGCCTCGGGCTGCCAGCCCAGAACGCGCTTGGGCTTGCGCGTGTCAAAGGGCGAAAGATGGGCGCGACTCTTCCAGTCGGCATAAGACGGGCGCGCAAGCCCCTTGCGCCGCAAGACCTTGGTTTTGAGAAAAAACTTCACAGCATCCGCCGCATAAAAGGCCCAGATCGGCCCGTTGCTGAGCAAAATCTTGGCCCCCAGTGTTTCGTGGATCGCCGCAAAATAGCCCCGTGCCGTGAGCATCGGCTCGCCAATCAGATTGAAGCTCTCGCCCAAAGCCGCCGGCGTGCGCGCCATAAGAATAAGCCCCTCGACAACATCGTCACGCAAGACAAAGGGCAGGGTGTTTTTTCCGTTGCCCCAGATTTTCACAGCCCCCGCGCCGTGCCAGCGGCCAATGCCCCAATGTTGCAGCGGCCCTCCCGCGCCCAGAACAATTCCGGGGCGCGCAATCGTCACGGGCAGCCCCTTGTCGCGATGCAGAGCCATCAAGCGGCGCTCGCATTCGGCCTTGGAACGGGCATAGATGTTGCGCGCCGCCATATCCGGGCCAAAGCCGGTCTCTTCGGTGATGCTTTGGGCGGGATCGGACATATCATAAGAGGCAATCGTGCCCGTATAAACCAGCCGCGACACCCCCGCCGCGTGAGCCGCACGGGCGATCCGCTCGGTGACGGCGACATCATTTTCAAGCGCGGCCTCCCATGTCTTATCGTCCGATTTCGCGAGGTGATAGACCTCCTTGATCCCCTGCATCGCGGCACAGAGCGCCGCTTCGTCGCGCAGGCTCACAGCCACAGTCTCAACCTTGTCGGCAATATCCTCAAACGGCCCCGTCCGGCCCCGCGAGAGCACGCGCACATGGGTTCCGCCCTCCGCCAGCCGCCGCGTCAGGGCGCGGCCAATAAAGCCCGTGCCCCCGATCACCAGCGCCGTCGGCTTGGGCGTGCCGCGCGGCGTCTTCCGCGGAGCCTCGGCGGGCAGCCGCTCCAAAACAGCCTCGATCGCGCCCATCACGGCCTCTGCGCTCTCGGCTGAAAACCGTGCCTTTAGTGCGCGGTTTTCGGCGATGGCACCATAAATCTCGTCGCACATTCCGGCAAAGCTCAGCCCATAGGGCGCGCGCTGGTTGAGCGAGACAAGCTGGCGCAGCGCGTTGACACCGCCCTCGCGCATATAGGCCCAAGACTGGCCGAGCGCGCGGCGCAACGGGTTGAGCACCAGATCGGAGGCGTTCGAACCCGCCACAACCAGCGTATCATTGGCATAATCCAGCCGCGCCATGGCCGAAGACCCGCGCAGCGTGACAGAGCGGTCGTCATAGGTCTCCGTCAGGGCGATGTGAAAGGTGATATCCACCCCGCCCGCGCGCGCCAGAATCCGCCAGCTCTGGGGCCGGATCCTGCCATCGGGCAGGGCAACAGGGCAGGACAGCTCCAGATGCAAAATCTCGGGGCTGCCAAAGAGATCCTGACAAAAGGCAAAGAGATGTGGCCCCAGCTCCAGCAAGAGATTGCGCGTGTCGCGCATCAGCCAGAGACCATACGGCCCCGCCCGCAACGGAGCGAGCGGAAAGCACCAGTTGATCTGGGCGTCGCAAACGCGGCCCAGTTCGCCCGTCGCAAGCTTTGCTTTCAGGCGGTTATAGCTTGGCAGCCCCAAAAAGTTGTGCCCTGCCGCAAGCTGCACCCCCTTGGCCTTGGCGGTGGCGCTGAGCGCGGCCACCTCGGCCTGCGAGAGGGCCACGGGCTTTTCCACCAAGAGGTGCAGCCCGCCGGCGAGACACTCCTGCGCCACAGCGAAGTGGCTGTCGGGGGGTGTCAGAATATGCACAGCGTCACAGGCCCCCGCCGCCAGCATTTCGCCCACCGACCCAAAGACCTCAACGCCGCGCGCCGCGCCAAAGGCGTGCGCCGCCGCGGTGTTGGGATCCACCACACAGACAAGCTCGGCGCCCGCCGTGGCCGCAATCGCATCGGCGTGCCAATCCGCAATATAGCCCGCGCCGATGATGCCTACTCTGGTGACTTTGCTCATAACAGCCTCACTTATACTCGATAATTTCCATGGCGCTGCCCAAGCGCTTGCGTTTGCGATAGCGCGCCGCGCCAATGATGTTCGGGAATTTGGACAAAAACAGGTAGGCCGCGTGCCACGGCGCGCGGTTGCGCCTCAGGCCTGCGGCCACAAGCCCGCGCACGGTGCGCAGATAAGAGACAGCATACAGCCCCCCAACACAGGCAAAAAGCGGCCAGAACACAACAGCGCCACTCAGCGCCAGAAGGGGCAATAGCCCGCCAAACAGCCACATCCGCCGCCGCTCGCGGATAAAATACTCGGGGTGCAGATCGTTCACCTGCTCAAAGCCGTGGCCGGTGCGCACCGCACGGCTCCACCATTCGCTGAACCGGCTCATATTGGCGTCATGATGCGTCATCGGGATCGCAAGGCGCCTGAGTCTGTGCCCGGCTTTGCGCAGCCTTGTGCAAAATTCGTCGTCCTCTGCCGCGATCACGGCAGGGTTGAAGCCGCCGACCGCCTCAAACGCCCGCGCGCGCACCATCATATCACCGCCACAGGCGCAGATATCGCCTGCGGGCCTGTGCCATTCAAACTCGCACATCTCGTTGTAAATACTGGCCTCAGGGTGGATTTCCGCGCGCCAGCCGGTGACAAGCCCAAGCTCGGGATCGGCCGCGAGCGCTGCGGCGGCGCGGCCCAGATACCCCGGCTCCAGCGTGCAATCGCCATCGACAAATTGCACAAACTCCGGCGCATCGGGGCGCGCCATGATCTTCTCAAAGCCCGCATTGCGCGCCCGCGCCGCTGTAAAGGGCAGATCGCGGCTCAACGGCACGGTCTGCGCCCCGAAGGCCTGCGCCGTGGCCAGCGAGCCATCGGTCGAGCCGCTGTCGACATAGACCAGCAAATCAACCTCGCCTTGCAACGAGCGCAAACAGTTCACAAGCCTCTGGCCCTCGTTGCGCCCGATCACAACCGCGCCGATCCGCGCCCTGAGGGTTTGCGCAGCACTCATTGGCGGGGCTCCAGCGGTGCGGGGCGCAAGAGCGCCGCTTGTCCTGCGCCATAGGCGTGAAACAGCGTCGCCAGACGGCGCGCCTCGACATTGGCGTCAAACGCCTGCGCAACGGCTTTGCGCCCCGCAGCGCCCCGTGCACGGGCGCGGGTCGGGTCGGCCAGAAGCGCTTTGATCGCCTGCTTTAGCCCGTCCTGATCTCCCGCCGCGACAAGCCAGCCGGTCTCGCCGTCTTTGACAAGCTCGGGCACCCCGGCGATGCGGGTGCTGATCACAGGCAGCCCCGCGGCCATAGCCTCCATCAGCACAACCGGCAAACCCTCCGCAAAGCTCGGCAAAACAAGCGCTTGGCTTTGGCTCAACAGCTCCGCCACCTGATCTTGGCTTTGATAGCCCAGCAGTCGCACACGCGCCTCGAGTTTATGGGCGTGTATCAGGCTCTCGATCTCGCCGCGCAGTGGCCCGTCGCCCGCAATCGTCAGGCGCACGAGAGGGATCTCGGCCAAGGCGCGCAACAGCACAGGCAGCCCCTTCACCTGCGCCAGCCGCCCGACAAACAAAAGCCCCTCGCCTGCGGGCGGCTTTGCATAGCGGTCCGGCGCGATCCCACAATGCACAATGTGAAGTTTGCCCCAATCTGCGGTTTGCGAAAAGGTCATCGCCTGAGAGCGGCAAAAGTGACTGATACAGCTCACAAAGCGCGCCTGTGCGATTTTTTCGTCCAGTCGCCAGTGATGCGCCTCAAAGAAGATGTCCGGCCCGTGCAGCGTAAAGGAAAACGGAATGCCCGACAGCTTGGAGGCAAGCATGGCCACGGTGCAACTCGCCTTGGCAATGTGATTGTGCAAATGCGTAACCCCTGCAATCTGCATATGACGCGCCAAGACAGCGGCTTCGGCAAAATAGATCATCTGGTAAGCACGGCCTCTCAGACCCTTGGGGGCTGTGCGCCAGGCGAGGGCCATCGCGGCGAGCCAGCGGGTCGGGCTTTGGCCAAACAAATGCGCAAGGTCACGCAACAGCCGGGCAGGGTTGCGTGCGGCTTCCAGAACATGAAAGCTGCGCGCCGCCTCGTCGCGTTGTTCGGGGCCGACATGGTGCTCTGGGCCTGTGCGGCGAATGCTTGCCGTCTCCACAGTCAGCCCTGCGGCGCGCAAACCGGCCACCTCGCGCTGGATAAACGTATCGCTCGCGCGCGGATATTCCCCTGTCAGATAAGCGATTTTCATAGGCCCGCCCCGCAAAATCTCTGGGCCGGATGCCAGCCGAGCCGCGCCACCGCGCGGGCGTTGGAATAGCTGTGCGCCTGCAGGCGCGCCCGCAAAATCCGGGGCCGCAACAGCCCGGGCGCGCGCGCGCCCAAGAGCGCCTCGCAGAGCCAGGCCAGAGGCAGCAGAAGCCGCCAGTGCAAGCGGAAATTTGGCCCGCGATGCGCCATCGCCACAAAAGCCGCGCGGCTCGGGAGCGGGTTTTCGACAATATTGAGCGCCTCGCACTGACCGTTTGGCGCGGTTTCTGCGGCGCGGATCATCGCCTCGGCCGCATCGCTGAGATGGATCAAAGGCACATCTCCCGCGCGCCCGAGGCTGATCAGCAAAGCGCCGCGTTTCAGGCCGATATGCGCGTTCCAGCGTCGGGTGCTGTCATAAATCGCGCCCAGTCTCAGGCACCAGCCCGGCCCCCGCAGGCCCTGAGCGCCGCTTCCTGCGCCAGTTTCGCGCCGACATAGGCCTCCCGCCGTTGCGGGCGTGTTTCAAGCGGGGTGTCCTCACAG
>JAHBAM020000106.1 GCA_018500125.2 Roseobacter sp.
GGGCATCAGCGTCGGCGGGCCAATCAGGCGGACGCGGTTTTCCATTTTGCCCAAGAGCATGATATTGCTGCGCGCCACGCGGGAGTGGGCGATATCGCCGCAGATCGCGATCGAGAGCCGGTGCAGCCGGCCCTTGGCGCGGCGGATTGTCAGGGCGTCAAGCAACGCTTGAGTCGGGTGTTCGTGGCTGCCGTCGCCGGCGTTGAGCACGGCGCAATTGACCTTTTGGGCCAGCAGATCGACCGCGCCTGAATGGGGGTGGCGCACGACGAGCAGATCGGGGTGCATGGCGTTGAGGGTGAGCGCTGTGTCAACCAGCGTTTCGCCCTTTTTGATTGAGCTGGCGGCCATTGCCATATTCATCACATCAGCGCCAAGGCGCTTGCCTGCAAGCTCGAAAGACGCCTGTGTGCGGGTCGAGTTTTCAAAGAACATATTGATCTGGGTCAGACCTGACAGCGCCTCGGAATGCTTGTTCTGGGAGCGGTTGAGCGCGACATATTGGTCGGCCAGATCGAGAATAGAGGTGATGTCGGATTGGGAGAGCGGCTCGATCCCTAACAGGTGACGATGTGCAAAGCTCATGGGCTGTCCCTCGCAAATTTCATGCGCTTATAAAGCGAGGGTCGGGAGCGTGCAATCTGCTTTCGCTGTTTTGGCGGTCTCTGCGATGCGCTAAGATGGTGCCATGGAATCGGCACAAGACTATTGGGCGGCGCGGGCGGCGCTTGACTGGCAGGTGGAACTCGGGGCTGACGAGGCGCTGGGCGAAACGCCTGTGAACCGCTTTGAACTTGTCGATCCGCCCAGAGCCAAAGCGCCGCTGACGGCGCAGGACAAACCACCGGCAAACGCCGCGCTCGCGGCGGGGCAGGCGCAAAACACGCATCTTGCCGCGCTCAAGATCGATCCGGTGGCGGAGGCGGCCAAGGCTGCGGCCGCGGCGCAGGATTTGGCAGAGCTGCGCGAGGCGCTTGCGGCCTTTGAGCATTGTGATTTGAAGCGCGGGGCGCGCAACCTTGTGTTCGCCGATGGCACGGCGGAGGCGCGCGTCATGATCCTTGCGGAAGCGCCCGACCGCGAGGGCGACCGAGAGGGCAAGCCCTTTGTCGGGCAGTCGGCGGCGCTCTTGGGCAAGATGCTGGGGGCGATTGGCCTGAGCCTTGAGGAAAGCGTCTATGTCGGCACGGTGATGCCGTGGCGGCTTTTGAACCAGTCCGGGCCAAGCCCCGAGCAGGTTGCGATGATGCGGCCCTTTGTGGCGCGCCATATCGCTTTGGCAGCGCCGGATATTGTGATCCTGATGGGCAATCTGGCCTGTGATGCGGTGCTCGGGCAGCGCGGGATCACGCGGCTGCGCGGGACTTGGGCCGAGGCCGATGGCCTGCCTGTGATGCCGATGTTTCCGCCCGAGACGCTGATGCGCCAGCCTGAACTGAAGCGCGCGGCATGGGCTGATTTGTTAGAGATTAAAGCGAGGTTGGGATGAGCAGAATTGACGAGAGCCGGGAGTTTGTCCCGGTCAGGATTGCTGTTTTGACAGTGAGTGACACGCGGGCGCTGGCTGAGGACCGCTCTGGAGATGTGCTTGTGGAGCGTCTGAGCGCGGCGGGGCATTTGCTTGTCAAACGCGAAATTCGGCGTGACGAGCGCGCAGAGATTGCGCAGCTCTTGCGCGACTGGGTGGCCAGCGGCGAGGTTGATGTCATTATCTCGACCGGCGGCACAGGGCTGACCGGGCGGGATGTGACAGTTGAGGCGCATCGCGATGTCTATGAGAAGGAAATCGACGCTTTCGGCACGCTTTTCACGATGATCAGCTTTGGCAAGATCGGCACCAGCGCGGTGCAGAGCCGCGCGACAGCCGGTGTTGCGGGCGGGTGCTATCTCTTTGCGCTGCCCGGCAGCCCCGGAGCCTGTAAGGACGGCTGGGACGAGATCCTCAAATGGCAGCTCGATTACCGCCACCGGCCCTGCAACTTTGTCGAGATCATGCCCCGGCTTGAAGAACACAAGCGGCGCAAATGAGCGATCGTTTCGAGCCATTGGGGCCGCTCACCGGCGCGCAAGACGGGCTTATCAAAGTGGCCGCGATCTATGCACGCGACGCCCACGGGCGGGCGCTGTGCCAGCTTCGCGACGATTTTGAGGGCGTGGCCGCGGGCGGGATTTGGGGCCTGTTTGGCGGCAAGGTCGAAGCGGGCGAGAGCCTGCGCGGCGCGGCTGTGCGCGAGTTTTACGAGGAAACCGGACTTGTGATTGCACAGGATGAGCTTGCGCCCATGGTCGAGGTGGCCTCGAGCGTTTTGCCCGGCTGGCGGATTTATGTCTTTGAGCTGATCACGCCGGTGCGCGGCAGTGCGATCCGGCTGGGCGAGGGCGCGGGATTTGCGTTTTTGACGCAGGAGCAGATTGGCTCTTATGATTTTATTGCGACTTACAAACAGTTTTTTGAAAAGATTTTCGACTGAAAGGCCGATGTCGTGCGTATATACCCCGACGGCCGGTAACGTGAGGCGCCTTGACGTGCCAGAGGGAACATAGATGCGGTTTTTACAGCGTGGATTGACGGGGCTATTTATCTTTGCCGTGACGCTCGGGATATTGGCCTATGGGGGCATTCTTGTGCGCGGGGCGGTTGAAGACCGCATGAGTCAGGAGGCGCGGGTTCCGGCTGCGCGGGAGCGGATTTTTTCTGTGAATGCCGAGCGGGTTGCCGTGCAGACCCTGACGCCTGTGATTTCGGCTTATGGCGAGGTGAGGAGCCTGCGCACGCTTGAAATCCGCCCGGCTGTGGGCGGCACCATTGTCAAAATGAGCGAAAAATTTGTCGAGGGCGGGCGCTTTGCGGCGGGTGAGGTCATGCTCAAGATCGACGATGCCGATGCGCGGGCGGCGTTTGAGCGGGCCGAGGCCGACGAGATGGACGCAAAGGCCGAGGCGCGCGATGCGGCGCGTGCGCTTGATCTGGCGGGCGACGAGCTGCGCAACGCCGAGGAGCAGGCGGGCTTGCGCGAGCGTGCGCTGGTGCGCCAGCAGGATTTGAAAGCGCGCGGCGTGGGCACCGATGCCGCTGTGGAGGCGGCCGAGATTGCGGCGAGTGCGTCCAAGGCGGCGGTTTTGACACGCCGGCAGGCTTTGGCACAGGCCGAGGCGCGGCTTGACAGTTCGGCAACGCGGCTGGCGCGGGCGGGGATCCAGCTTTCGGAGGCCGGGCGGCGGCTGGCCGAGACCGAAATTACCGCGCGGTTTGACGGGGTTTTGAGCAGTGTGAACGCGGTTGAGGGGCGTCTTGTCAGCCCCAACGAGCGGCTGGCGGAATTTGTCGATCCGGATGCGCTGGAAGTGGCGTTTCGGGTGAGCACGCAGGATTATGGCCGGCTGCTGGAGGCGGACGGGCGCCTTAAGGCGACCAAGCTCGATGTGATTTTGGAGGATTTCGGCACCGATCTGGCCACGCAGGCGCGGCTGAGCCGGGCGGGTGCGGCCAATCTGGGCGGAGAGACCGGGCGGGCGCTGTTTGCGCAGCTCGCCAAGGCTCGCGGCTTCAAGCCCGGCGATTTTGTCGGCGTTGAAATCGAGGAGGCCCCGATTGAGGCGGTGTCGCTTGTGCCGGCGACGGCGCTGGGCACGGATGGCTCTGTGCTTGTGATCGGGGATGACGGGCGGCTTGAGCTTGTGCAGGTCACGCTGTTGCGGCGGCAGGGGGACAGCGTGATCATTCGCGCCCCTGCGCTTGCGGGGCAGTTGATTGTCTCAAAGCGCACCCCGCTTTTGGGCGCGGGGATCAGTGTGACGGCTGTTGAGGCCGGCGCCGGGGCGGCCACGCCGGCGGCACCCGAGATGATCGAGCTGAGCGCGGAGCGGCGCGCCAAGCTTGTGGCGGCGGTTTCGGCCAACAAAATGATGCCCAAGGATGTGCAGGAGCGGCTCTTGACGCAGCTTCAAAAGCCGCAGGTGCCTTTGAAAATGGTCGAGCGGATCGAAAGCCGCATGGGGGGATAAGCGATGCGCGATGTGGGGCTGATCGGCGGCATTATCTCTTATTTCACCCGCCACAGGACTGTGGCCAACCTTCTTTTGGTGAGTTTGCTTGTGGCCGGGCTTGTGGCCATGCCGCGGATGCGGGCGCAGTTTTTTCCGGATGTGATCGTTGACAATGTCTCGGTGAGCGTTGTGTGGGAGGGCGCGGGCGCGGAAGATGTGGATGCGGGGATTGTGCAGGTTCTGGAGCCTGCCTTGCTCACCGTGGAGGGCGTGGCGGAGGCCTATTCGACCTCGCGGGAAGGGCGCGCGCGGATCGATCTGGACTTTGAGCCGGGTTGGGATATGGCGCGTGCGGCGGATGATGTGCAGGCGGCTGTCGATTTTGTCACGCTGCTGCCTGAGGAGGCGGAAGACCCGAAAGTCGAGCGGGGCGTCTGGCGCGACCGTGTGACCGATGTTGTGATCACCGGGCCTGTGGGCGCGGACCAGCTGGCGCGCTTTGCCGATGAATTTGTCGCGCGGCTGTTTCAGGAAGGTGTGACACGCACCACGATCAGGGGCGTGTCGGGCCAGAAGACCAATGTGATTGTCGCCACGCGCGATCTGATCGAGCATGATATTACCTTCTCCCAGATCGCGGCGGCGATTGGCGAAGAGGTCAATGCCGACCCTGCGGGTGATGTGACGGGGGCCAATGCGCGGGTGCGCACGGGCGTCGAAAAGCGCAGCCCCGAGCAAATCGCCCAAATCGTGATCAAGGCGCTGGCTGATGGCTCCAAGCTCACGATTGGCGATGTGGCGCAGATCGAGGTGGAGGGGGCGCTGCGCGGCGAGACCTATTATGTCAAGGACAACCCGGCAATTTCGGTGCGGGTGGACCGCTCGGCGAGCGGCGATGCGATCGGCATTCAGGCCTCTGTTGAAAAGGTTGCCGCAGCGCTTGAAGCGACGCTGCCGCCCTCTGTGTCGATCGATCTTATTCGCACACGGGCCGAGGCGATCACGGGGCGTCTGGATATTTTGCTCGACAACGGCCTGATGGGCCTCGGGCTTGTGGTTGTCTTGCTGTTTTTGTTTCTCAATGCGCGCACGGCTTTTTGGGTCGCGGCGGGCATTCCTGTTTCGATGTTGGCGGCGATTGCCCTGATGTTTGCCTGGGGGCTGACGATCAATATGATCTCGCTCTTTGCGCTGATCATCACGCTGGGGATTGTGGTGGATGATGCGATTGTGGTGGGCGAGCACGCAGATGCGCGGCTCAGAAAGCTGCGCGAGGGGCCTGTGGAAGCGGCGGAAAATGCCGCCAAGCGCATGGCTCTGCCAGTCTTTTCGGCAACGCTGACCACGGTGATTGCCTTTTTCGCGCTGACCTTTGTGGAAGGGCGCTTTGGCGATCTGATTTCGGATATTCCCTTCACTGTGGTGGTCGTTCTGCTGGCCAGTCTGGTGGAATGCTTCCTGATCCTGCCCAACCATATGGCACATTCGCTCAAGCACGCTTTTGAAACCCATTGGTATGATCTGCCCAGCCGGATTGTGAACCGAGGGTTTGAGCATATCCGCGAGCGGTATTTCCGCCCTGCGATGGCTTGGGTGGTGAGGCTGCGCTACCCTGTGTTTGCCGGGGTGATCCTTGTTCTGGCAAGTCAGGTGGCGTTGTTTGTGCGCGGGGATGTGCAATGGCGCTTTTTCAATGCGCCAGAGCGGGCGTCTATTTCGGGCAATTTTGCCATGGTGCCGGGGGCGAGCCGCGAGGATACCTTTGCGATGATGCGGCTCCTTCAGAAGACTGTGACCGAGCTTGGCGCGGAGTATGAGGCAAAACATGGCCGCAATCCGATCGATTATGTGCTGGCCCAAGTCGGGGGCAACACATGGCCCCCGCTCGCGGGCGCCGACACCAAAGAGCCGGACGAGCTGGGCGCGGTGGCGATCGAGCTGATTGATGCGGATTTGCGGCCCTATTCGAGCTTTGCCTTTCTGGCCGAGTTGCAGGACCGTCTGCCGACCCATCCGCTTTTGGAAACGGTGAGCTTTCGCGGCTGGCGCTCCGGCCCCGGCGGCTCTGCGCTGGATGTGCAGTTCTTTGGCGCTGAGGCGAGCACGCTCAAGGCCGCGAGCGAAGCCCTGAAAGAGGCGGTCGCGCAATACCCCGAAGTGAGCGGGGTGGAGGACGATCTGGCTTATGACAAGGGCGAATTTGTGCTTGATCTGAGCGCGCAGGGGCAGGCGCTTGGCTTTACCATTGACGGGGTGGGCCGCGAGCTGCGCCACCGTCTCAGCGGGCTTGAGGCGGCGACCTATCCGGACGGGGCGCGCTCGGCCACCATTCGCGTCGAGCTGCCGGAAGACGAAGTCACCGCGGACTTTATTTACCGCGCGCAGATGCGGGCGCCAAACGGCCAATATGTGGCCTTGTCCGATATTGTGAGCGTGCGCGAGCAGGCCGGCTTCTCCACCATCCGGCGCGAAAACGGGCTGCGCACCGTCTCTGTGACCGGGGATATTTCGGAAGATGACGCGGCGCGGGCGGCGGAGATTGTTCAGGCGCTTCAGGAGCGGATCCTGCCCGATATCGCGGCGCAGTATCAGGTTGAATGGCGGCTGTCCGGGCTGTCCGAGCAGGAGGGCGATTTTCTCAACGATGCTTTGACAGGGTTTATTCTCTGTCTCGTCGGGATCTATCTTGTTCTGGCTTGGGTCTTTGCGAGCTGGACGCGGCCTGCTGTTGTGATGGCGATCATTCCCTTCGGCCTTGTCGGGACGATTTATGGCCATGCGGCTTGGGATGTGCCTTTGAGTATGTTCACGGTGGTTGGCCTGTTGGGGATGACCGGGATTATCATCAACGACTCAATCGTATTGATCACCACGATTGACGATTATGCCCAAGAGCGCGGGCTGATCCCCTCGATCATTGACGGCACGGTCGACCGGTTGCGGCCTGTGCTTCTGACGACATTGACGACGGTTCTGGGGCTTGCGCCGCTGTTGTATGAAACGAGCCAGCAGGCGCAGTTTCTCAAGCCGACGGTGATCACGCTGGTCTATGGGCTTGGCTTCGGGATGGTGCTGGTTTTGCTGATTGTGCCCTCTCTTGTGGCGATGCAGGCGGATTTCTCAAAGCAGATCAGAAGTCTGCGGCGGGCCTTGCGCGCTCGGGATGCGCGCGCCGTTCAGGCCCCTGTGGCGATCGGGGCGGCGCTTGTCTGCGGCTGGTTTGTGCTGTCACTGGGGTGGTTTGCGGCTGTGGGGCAGCTCTCGCCGCCGCTTGGCGCGCTCTTTGGGACGGGTGGCACGGCGCTGGGCGCGCTTGGCCTGTTTTTGGCGGGGGCGGCGGGGATTTTCTTGCCCCTGTCTCTTATACACATTT
>JAHBAM020000201.1 GCA_018500125.2 Roseobacter sp.
AGATGTGTATAAGAGACAGGAGTGGAACAACGATTTCGAAGTTCTTGCCGTTGACTTGCTTGTCACGCAGACCGAACTGAACCGCGTTTGTCAGCGAGTTAACCATGTTCCCGCCGTAGTGGTTCAGAACCAGAACGTCGGCACCGGACTGAAGAACAGGCGCGATGTAGCTTGAGAAGTCGGTCTGTGTCAGCGGTGTCTTGACCGTGTTTACAGTTTCCCAGCCCATGGCTTCTGTTGAGGATTTCACCGCTTCTTCTGTGGTGTAGCCCCAGTTGTAGTCGGCTGTCAGGTGATAGGCTTTACGATCGGAGCCATACATTTTCTGAAGCACGGGCGCGAGGGCCGCGCCTGACATATAGGAGTTGAAGAAGTGGCGGAAGCCATTGGCCTTCTTGTCTTTACCTGTTGTGTCGTTTGAGTGCGTCAGGCCGGCCATGAAGATAACGCCTGCTTCTTGGCAAAGCGCTTGAACCGCCACAGCAACACCGGAAGACGAGCCGCCCGTGATCATCACGGCGCCGTCTTTTTCGATCATGGATTTGGCCGAGGCGCGGGCCGCGTCAGACTTTGTCTGCGTGTCGCCTGTGACATATTCGACTTTCTTGCCGAGGATGCCGTTGCCTTTGAGGGCTTTGGAGCTGAACGTGTTCAGCAGGCCGCCGTCGCCGCCACCGTTGAGGTGCTCGACCGCAAGCTCATAGGCGCGCAGCTCGTCTGCGCCTTCGTCGGCGTAGGGGCCGGACTGTGGCACGTTGAAGCCGAGTGTGACCGTGCTGCCTTTTGGCTCATTCATGTAAGCCGCGGCAGATGACGCCGTGAAAATTGTTGGCATGGCAACACCAGCGCCCAGATAGGCGCTCGTCTTAAGCACGCCACGGCGTGTGAAGTTGGATGTGGACATAGATTCCTCCCGTTACGAAAATTGGGGGAGAGCCTCCTCTTGCACCTCCCCACAGGCACGTTTGTGCAAATACAATATGCCTGAGCGACCGAAAATTACGCAACAAGGCATTTGAGCATAACAAAAGTTTTGTAAATTACTGAACAGAGCCTTTGCGGATTTTGTAAATTTGTTTATATTGCGATGCAGAAACACATTGAAACCATGAGAGAATTGCCATGGCGACGCGCACACTTGCAGGCAGCCGGATCAGAGAGCGGCGGATTGCACAGGGCTTGCGGCAGGCCGATTTGGCCGCCGAGGTGGGAATTTCGCCCTCCTATCTTAACCTGATCGAGCACAACCGCCGTAGAATCGGCGGGAAACTCCTTCAGGCTTTGGCCTTGCGCCTTGAGGTGGATACCTCGCTGCTGGCCGAAGGGGCGGAGCAGGAAGTGATTGCGCGGCTCGGAAATGTGGCGGCGCGGCTTGGCGAGGAGATCGGTGTCAGCTCGAGCGCCGATTTTGCCAACCGCTTTCCCGGCTGGGCAAATCTGGTGATCCGCGCCGGGCGGCGGATTGACGAGCTTGAGCGCAATGTCGAGACCTTGACCGACCGGTTGACCCATGATCCGCATCTGGCGGCGACGCTGCATGAGGTGCTTTCGACGGTGACGGCGATCCGCTCCACGGCCTCTATTCTGTCAGACACCCGCGAGATCGAGCCTGAGTGGCGCGACCGGTTTCATCGCAACATCAACGAAGATGCGGCGCGGCTTGCCGACCGGGCGCAGGCTTTGGTCGGGTTTCTGGACGGGGCCAGCGACACGCAGAGCGAAGTCGGCTCGCCCCAGGAAGAGGTGGCCGGATTTCTGAGCGCCTATGGCTGGCATTTTGCGGCGCTCGAGGAGGGCCGCGCGGGGGCGGCGGCCAGCTATTTGAACGGGTCGGCCCATCTGAAATCATCCAGTGCGCTGGCGATTGCCGGAAAATATCTCGAATGCTACCGCGAGGATGCGGCGCAAATGCCGCTGGAGACAATCCGCGCGGCCATAGAGCAGCAGGGGCCAGACCCTTTGCGGCTCGCCACGCTTCTGGGGCAGGATCTGGCTGGCGTGATGCGCCGGCTGGCGACCCTGCCGGAGCATGGCTTTGGCCTGGTTGTCTGTGATGCGTCGGGGACGATGCTTTATCGCAAGCCGACCGATGGCTTTTCGATCCCGCGGTTTGGCGCCCTATGTCCGCTCTGGCCGCTGTTTCAGGCGTTGAGCCGTCCGATGATGCCTTTGGCGCAGCGCGTAATGATGCCCGGGCGCGGCGGCATGAGCGAGACGCTTTTTGAGACCTACGCCGTGGCGCAAGCCGTTTTGAGCACGGATTACGGCGCTGATCCGCTTTTGGAGGCGACCATGTTGATTGCGCCGGCCATTCCCGAGGGGCAGCCCGTGACGGGGGGCGCGGCGACGGGGCGTTTGATCGGCGCGAGCTGTCGGATTTGTCCGCGCGAGAGCTGTGCTGCGCGGCGCGAGCCATCGATTGTTTCGGTCGGGTTGTAAGGGTTTTGACGCGCGGGTTTGCGTTCTGGTTTTGACAGCTACGCGTTTTGTGGTGATAAAGGCGTTACCCCTGCGATAACCCGCGCGGGGGGCGTCAGGGGAGGGACGAAAACATGGGGAAAACCGTGGTTCTGGTAGAAGATGAACCGAACATCATCGAGGCGATCAGTTTTATTCTGTCTCGGGATGGATGGGGGGTGCACACGCATTCGAACGGCGATACGGCGCTCGCCGCGCTTGAGAGCAAAGCGCCTGATTTGATTGTGCTTGATGTGATGCTGCCCGGACGCAGCGGCTTTGATATTTTGCGCGACATCCGCAGCCATGCGACGCTTGGCACAACGCCTGTCATGATGCTGACCGCGCGGGGGCAGACCAAGGACCGCGAGCGCGCGATGGAGCTGGGCGCGAGCCGCTTTATGACCAAGCCGTTTTCGAACGCAGACGTTCTGGCGGCGGTGCGAGAGCTGGCGGGGCCGTGAGAGAGCCGAGCGAAGGGCAGCTTTTTCTGCCCAAAGACACCTATCGCGAGCGGCGCGCCATTGATGCCATCAGGCTTTGGCCGATATTGGGCATTATCTGCTTTTCGCTGCCGATTATCTGGACCGGGGCGGGCAAGAGCAATGTGGGCGCGATGGGCTATCTTTTTTCGGTCTGGGCGGTGATGATTATGGGGGGCGGGCTGTTGAGCCGCCGGTTGCGCTCTGAGTCGGGTGCAACGGAGGCTTTGCAAGACAACGCCCAAGACCCCGCGACGCCGCCTGCGGTCGGCACTGGGGCAAGCTCTGGGGCAGGCACTGTGACAGGCTCTGAGACGGGCCGGGCGCTGTGAGCACCTCTGTCAATATTCTGGCACTGGTCTGTGCGGGCTATGCGGCGCTTTTGTTTCTGGTTGCGTTTATGGCCGAACGGGCGGCCAAGCGGGGGCAGGGGCGCTGGCTTCAATCGCCTGTTGTCTACACGCTGTCGCTGTCGATCTACTGCACGGCCTGGACATTTTATGGCGCGGTCGGCTTTGCGGCGCGCTCGGGGCTTGAGTATCTGACGATTTATATCGGTCCGACGCTTGTTATGATCGGCTGGTGGTGGGTGTTGCGCAAGCTCGTGCGGGTCGGTCGGGCGCAGCGGATCACCTCTATTGCCGACCTGATTTCCAACCGCTTTGGCAAGTCCAACACGCTGGCTGTGATGATCACATTAATGGCTGTGGCGGGGACAACGCCCTATATCGCGCTTCAGTTGCAATCGGTGACGCTGTCCTTCTCGGCCTTTGCGGCGGCCGGACCGGAACAGGCGCGCCCGCCCTTGGGCAACAGCGAGGCCACGGCCTTTTGGGTGGCGACCGGGCTGGCGCTTTTTACGGTGCTTTTTGGCACCCGCAATCTGGACGTCAACGAGCGCCATCACGGCGTTGTTATGGCGATTGCGCTGGAGGCGGTGGTCAAGCTTGTGGCGCTTTTGGCTGTCGGTGTCTTTGTGGTTTGGGGGCTTGGCGGCGGGGCGGCCAAAGTGATTGCCCAGATCGAGGCCAGCGAGATCGCGACATGGGAGATTGCGCCCTCTCGCTGGGTGGCGCTGACGGCGCTTTCGGCGGCGGCCTTTCTGACGCTGCCACGGATGTTTCAGGTTCTGGTTGTGGAAAACGACGACGAGCGCCATTTGCGCTTCGCGGCTTGGGCCTTTCCGAGCTATCTATTGCTGATCAGCCTGTTCATTGTTCCGATTGCTGTTGTCGGGCGCAGTATTCTGCCTGAAAGCACCAACCCTGACCTCTATGTTTTGTCTATTCCGCTGACCTCCGGGGCCACGGGGCTGGCGGTTATGTCTTTTCTGGGCGGGTTTTCCTCGGCGACCTCTATGGTGATTGTGGCGGCGATTGCGCTTTCGACCATGGTCTCCAACCATATTGTGATGCCGATCTGGCTCAGGCTCATGGGGGGCGGGGCCTTGATGTCGGGGGATCTGCGCAATGTGGTGCTGTTGTCGCGGCGCTTCTCGATCATCGGGGTGGTTTTTCTGGGCTATGTCTATTACCGGATTTCGGGCGGCGGCGCAGCGCTTGCGGCGATCGGGCTGGTTTCTTTTGCGGGGGTTGCACAGTTTTTGCCGGCGCTTCTGGGCGGGCTGTTCTGGCGCGGCGCAACCCGCAACGGCGCCATTTCGGGCTTGCTTGTGGGCTTTGTCATCTGGCTCTGGACCATGTTTTTGCCAAGCTTTGGCCCTGACGCGGCGCTTTCGGCGTCTGTTTTGTCACGCGGGCCTTGGGGGATCGGAGCGCTCAGGCCCGAGGCATTGTTCGGCTTTGAGGGCTTGGACCCGCTTGTGCACGCTGTCTTTTGGAGCCTCAGCCTGAACACGCTGGCCTTTATAGTGGCCTCTTTGGTGAGTTTTCCTGCCCCTCTGGAGCGCTTGCAGGGCGCGCAGATTGTGGATGTGTTTCGCCATTCGACCCGCGGGCAGCGCTGGCGGGGGGGAATGGCGCAAAGCGAGGACCTTTTGTTGATGGCGCAGCGGATCATCGGGGCCACGCAGGCACAGGGCCTGTTTCGCAGCGTGGCGCGCGCACAGGGGCTTGAGGGCTATTTGCCCGAGCCGACGCCCGAGTTTCTGAACCAGCTTGAGCGCGAGTTGTCCGGCTCGGTCGGGGCGGCCACGGCGCACGCGATGGTCGGGCAGATTGTGGGCGGCGCGGCCGTTTCGGTGGATGATCTGATTGCTGTGGCCGATGAGGCGGCGCAGATTATGGAGTATTCCAGCCAGCTTGAGGCCAAATCCGAAGAGCTGACCCGCACCGCGCGCCAGCTTCGCGAGGCCAATGAGAAGCTGACCGAGTTGTCCCATCAGAAAGATGCGTTTCTCAGCCAGATCAGCCATGAGCTGCGCACGCCGATGACGTCGATCCGGGCGTTTTCGGAGATTTTGCGGGATGGAGAGGAGCTGAGCCGCGCCGAGCAGGGCAAATACAGCTCGATCATCAACAGTGAATCGGTCAGGCTGACGCGGCTTCTGGACGATCTGCTGGATCTGAGTGTTTTGGAGAACGGGCAGGTCTCGATGAATATCGAGGAGGCGCCGCTTGTGGATGTGCTGGACCGGGCGATTTCGGCTGTGGGGCTTGCGGGCAAGCTTGCGATTGTGCGGCGGCGCGAGCGGGAGCATATCCTGTTGCGGACCGACACGGACCGTCTGAGTCAGGTTTTCATCAATCTGATCGCCAATGCGCAGAAATATTGTGAAGCGCCGGCCCCGACCCTCAAGATTATTGCGCGCGCCAAAGAGGGGCGCTTGAACATCGATTTTGTGGACAACGGGCGCGGCATATCGCGCGACGACCAGCGGGTTATTTTCGAGAAATTCTCGCGCCTTGGAGACGACCGCGAGAGCGGGGCGGGCCTTGGGCTGGCGATTTGTCGTGAGGTTATGGAGCGTCTTGGCGGCACGATCAGCTATTTGCCCGGTCAGGGCGGCACCGCGTTTCGTGTCTCTTTGCCTTTGAGCGGCATCAGTTGAGCCGGCGAGAAACTGCGGCTTTGCTAAGAAGATGGTAACGGATTGCAGCTAGACCAAGAGCTTATACACCGCAAAGAACGGCGGCGGAGGCTATGGGCGAAACCAGGGAAAATGACGTATTGCGCCGCAAAGCGCAGGCAGGGCGCGAGGAGCAGCGGGCGCGGGTGATGACGCCTGCGCGCGCCATGCGCATTGCTTTGTTGCGCTCTGCGGAAACCCTGTTTGAGCTGGCGCTCAGCGTGAGCGATGTGCAAGACGAGCAGTTCGGGCAGGAGGCTCTGTTGCGCAGCCTCGACGCAGATATGCTTTATATTGTGCTGGATGGGCCGCATGGGGCTTTGGGGGTTGTGGGGCTTGATTTGCCCTTGGTGAACGGATTTGTGGAAAAGCAGACGATTGGCCGTGTGAGCGAGCGCGCCAGCTCTGACCGCGCGGCGACGGCCACCGATGCGGCCCTGATTGCGCCTTATATCACGCAGGTTTTGAACGCCATGAGCGAAGATCTGGCAGGGGCTTCAGGGGCTTCAGGGGCTTTGGCGGCCTCGGCTGGGCTGACCGAGGGCTTCCGTTTTGGCGCACGAATCGAGAGCAAGCGGCATCTGGGCCTGATGCTGGAGGCGGCGGATTATCGGGTTTTGCGGGCCGAGCTTGAGCTTGAAAGCGGGGTCAAGCGCGGCGGGTTTGTCTTGTGTTTGCCGCTTGTGCGGCCCGAGCCTGTTGCCCCGCGGGGGGGCACGACTGAGGCCTATGACGAGGCCGAGGGGCGCAGGCTGAGGGACGGGGCCTTGATGGAGGCGCGCGCGGTGGTGCGGGCTGTGATCCATCGCCGGCGCATGACTTTAGGTGAGCTTTCGGCTTTAAGTGTCGGAGATCATTTGAATTTTGGAGCCGGCGCTTTGGCGCGGGTCGAGCTTGATGTGGGCGCGGGCGGCGCCAGCTTGGGGCCTTGCAAGCTTGGAAAACAAGACGGAATGCGCGCGCTCAAGCTGCAATTTGGCGCGCGCACTGTTGTCAAAGGCCCGTTTGAGCCGATGGGGGAAGAGGATGTTTGGCTGAAGGAAGATGGCCTCGATCAGCCCTATGGCGGCGCAGAAGGGGGCGTCGGGATGCAGCCGATCACGGTGGATGATTTGCCTGACCTGAGTGATCTGGCGGGGTTTGAGAGCGCGGTGGCCGAGCCGGAGGGCCTAGTGCCGCTCAGCGAGCTGCAAGACGATGTGTCACA
>JAHBAM020000104.1 GCA_018500125.2 Roseobacter sp.
CCGCCGGGGTCGGCGGGGCCCCCGGCAGGGGGGGCCGGTTGCGCACACCCCAAGGCAGCCGCTCCTCCGCGGGGGTGATCGCCACATGGGCGGGCCGCTTCCAGAGCGGTTGCCCCGCCTCGGAGCGCCCCATGCGCGCGGCGGCATAAAGATCGGGCGCAAAGACCTGCACATCGCGCCATTGGGAGCCTTGGGCCTTGTGGATCGTCACCGCCGCGCCATGCAAAAACGCCGCCCCCATGCGGGCGGCAAAGGGGATAAACGGCTCCTCCTCATCGGGCATCTCGATCTTGACGATCGAGGCGGCCGAGACTTGCGGGTCTTCTGCGCCAACCACATGAAGGCGCGAGAAACCGGGCTTGCGGCCCGGCCCGAGATAGATCACCTGCGCGCCCTTGATGAGGCCACGCGCCTCCAGATCGAGCCGCTTCTTGCGGTGTTTGAGCGGCAGCTCCAACCCGTCACAAATCAGCGGTTCGCCCTCCAGAAGCGCATCAACCGGGGCGTCATAGACCCGACGGAAGGCATTGATCAGGCGAATGCGCGTCGCATTGCGCCAGACAAGAACCGGGCTGCGCGCCATCAAATCCACCTCCACGCGCGGGCTCCAGACCACCCGTTCGTCGCGCGCGGCGGCCTCCTCGATCATCCGCTCAAAAGCCTCAAAGCCAAGCTCGGGATCAGCCAGAGCATGGGCCAGATCAAGGATCGGGTTGTTCGCGTCCTGACGGTGAATGCGGCTCAGGTTGAGCACAGCGGGCGCGGGCAGCTTTTCAAAGACCATCGTGCCGGACTGGTTGACCGGCGCAAGCTGGGCCGGATCGCCAAAGAGAATGAGGCTCGGGAAAATCTCCTTGAGGTCTTCAAACTGCTTGTCATCCAGCATCGAGGCTTCGTCGATCATCCCGACATCGAGCGGCTCGTCGCGCCGCTTCCAGCCGGTGATAAAGTCAGAGCCGCGCAGCCCCGCGGCGGCGAGGGCCGCCGGAATCGACTTATTGGCCTGATAAAACGCATAGGCGCGCTCAAGCGCGACTTCGGTCAGCCCTTCGATCTCGGGCTTTTCGCCCTGCCCTGTGAGCCATTCGGCAATGCGCTCATACTCGGGGTCATAGACCGGCGAGTAGAGGATACGGTGAATTGTCGTGGCGGGCACACCGCGCATCCGCAAGACGCTTGCTGCCTTGTTGGTGGGCGCGAGAATGGCCAGCGTGCGGCGGTCTTTGCGCTTTTTGCCTTCATAATCGGCAGAGACCACATCCAGCCCCGCCTCCTCCATCGCCCGATAGAGCGAGGCGAGCAGCAGGGTCTTGCCCGAGCCGGCCTTGCCGGTGATGGCCAGCGTTTTGTTGGCGCCGCCTTGGGGCGGCTGCAGCAGGGCGTTTTCGATATCGATACCGGCAGGGCGCAGAACCTCTGCGACGCGATCAAAGACTTCGGCCTGATCTTCGGACAGCTGTGTGATCTCTGTGTTCATGCGCGCGACCCTAGAGCCTTTCGCGCGCGCTTTGAATGGGCAAAAAGCCTAAGCGGCGTTTGATTTCGGGGCGGCTTTGGCCCCGAAGGCGCGGCGATACCAATGGTGCATCAGGGCTTCGCTGAGCTGGGCCTTTTTGAGCAGCCGCGCCTTGGCGCGCGGGCTATAGCTCCAGAGGCCGAGGCTGGTTTTGCTGCGGCCCTGTCCTGCGCTGCCGAGCACCTCGGGGCTGGCCCCGATCTGGCGATAAATCCGCTCCATCGGCGCATCAAACACCCCGAGAAAATGCGTCAGGCCCTGCCCCTCCATGAGCGTGGCCCCTGCCAGCATGAGCCGCGCGGCGGTGCGCGGGCTGGCGCTGGCGCTCAGACAAAAGCGGGTGCACTCCCAGACAAAGGGGCTTTGCACCGGGGCGCCGTCTGACAGATGTTGGAAATGCTCGTGGGTCATGCAGCGGCCCGTGGTCGGCAAAAAGCGCATCGAGCCGCCATGAAGCCCGTCGGGGCGCTGCCAGATCACATAGAGCGGGTTGAGCGCGTCATAGGGGTCGCGCTCCTCGCCGTCTGCGCTCACGCTGACCTCCCAGCCGAGGCGCTCGGAGAACTGCTTGGCGCGGTCCTGAAACATGGCGCCCGCCAAGCGGCTCTGCGTGCTCAGGCTGTCGGCGTAGAGGAATCTGATCATGCTTAACCCTTCGTAAATGCTGCGAGGGGTGTAGGGCGCATGGGTTAACAGACCTTAAGGGCAGCGCGCGCTTCTCGGGCAGGGAGCGGGCGCGGATCAGACAATAATCAGACCGTGTTGCAGCGCGCGTGCGACCGCGTGGGTGGTATTGGCCGCGCCCAGCTTGAAGCGGGCGGATTCGATATAGACCCGCAAGGTATGCTCCGAAATCGAGAGCGTATTGGCGACCTGCGCGCGCGAATAGCCCATGGCGAGAAAGGTCATCGCGTCGACCTCGCGGGGCGAGAGGGCGCGGGCGGCTTCGGGCGCACGATCTGGCTCGAACTCGAGCGCCTTCTGGTTGAAATAATGGCCGACAAGGATCAGCTCGCGCCGCGCCGCCTCGATCTTGCTGGCCCAAGTGGCATCATCGCAATGATGGCTCACTGTAAACAGCGCAAACTGCCCGCTCGGGCCGCGGATCGGCACAGAAAACCCCTGATTGCCCACACCATGCGCAAGGGCTTCGGCCTGAAAGGCCTTGGCGGCCTTGCCAGACCAGTCAAGCATCTTCCAATCGACCGGATGAAAGCGCTGGAAGCAGCCCGCCACAACAGGGTCGGTCCTGAGATAATCACGTTCGATATAGAGCTGCACCCAGACCGGGCTATAGGTTCCGCAGCCGTATTGCGTGCCTGTGCCGCTGACCCAATGGTAGACAAGATGATCGACCTGAAAGTAGTCGCGCAACCGTTCGGAGAGCGCCTGCAACTGGGGCAGATCAGAGGCCTGTTCCAGAGCCTCCAACATCGCGACAAAGCTCATGCTGTCTTGCGTTCGCGCCACGCGCGTCTCCCCCATGAGGCACCGACACCAGCTCGCACGCTGCCAGAAGCACCGTGTCATCCAACTGCTCGGCGAGCTTGGGCAGGCCATTGGCCGTGGCAAAGCTGCGCAGGTCACTCAGAACGTCTAGTATCCAGTCATTCTTCATCGCAATACTCGCCTTTGAAGGGTTAACGAACCATTAACAGAACCCTACCACGGCGGTGAATTTAAACCTATTCGCGAGTATTCCTTCCCCAAAAACAGGGAGGCCGCCAAATTTAAGCCCTTGAAAAGACAAGCCCCGCATCTGGGAGGCCAAATGCGGGGCTGTTAACAGGTGTTAAGAGGGCGGCGCGTTAGCGGCCTGCCGCGATCACATCATCCAAGGTGCGCAAGCCCGTTTTGGGCGCTTGCACGAGCACAGACATATTGCCCGGCTTATGCTCGTTGCGCATCATTTTGATGTGGGCCGCGGGGATGTCCTCCCAAGGGAACACTTCTGACATACAAGGATCAAGGCGACGCTCGATCATCAGGCGGTTGGCCGATGCGGCCTGCTTGAGATGGGCAAAGTGGCTGCCTTGAACGCGCTTCTGGTGCATCCAGAGATAGCGCACATCAAAGGTGCAGTTGAAGCCCGAGGTGCCCGCGCAGATCACGACCATACCGCCCTTTTTGCAAACAAATGTCGAGACCGGGAAGGTCGCCTCGCCGGGGTGTTCAAAGACGATGTCAACATTGTTGCCCTTGCCCGTGATGTCCCAGATCGCCTTGCCGAACTTGCGCACTTCTTTGAACCATTCGGCATATTCGGGCGTGTTGACTGTCGGAAGCTGACCCCAGCAGGAGAAATCCTTGCGGTTGATCACGCCTTTGGCACCAAGACCCATCACAAACTCGCGCTTGTCCTCGTCAGAGATGACGCCGATCGCATTGCCGCCGGCGGCGTTGATGAGCTGGATCGCATAGGAGCCAAGACCGCCTGACGCGCCCCAGACCAGCACGTTCTGGCCGGGCTTCAGCTCGTGGGGGTGGTGGCCAAAGAGCATCCGGTAAGCTGTGGCCAAGGTGAGCGTGTAGCAGGCGCTCTCTTCCCATGTGAGATGCTTGGGCCGTGGCAAAAGCTGCTGGGCCTGCACATTGGTGAACTGGGCAAAAGAGCCGTCGGGCGTTTCATAGCCCCAGATGCGCTGGCTCGGAGAATACATCGGGTCGCCGCCGTTGCACTCTTCGTCGTCGCCGTCATCCTGGTTGCAGTGAATGACAACTTCGTCACCGACTTTCCAGTTTTTCACAGCCGAGCCAACCGCCCAAACGATCCCCGAGGCATCAGAGCCGGCGATGTGATAGGGCTGGCCGTGGCTGTCAAACGGGCTGATCGGAACACCGAGGCCCGCCCAAACACCATTGTAGTTGACGCCTGCGGCCATCACCAAAACGAGGACTTCGTGACTGTCGAGCACGGGTGTGTCAACGACCTCGACCTGAAAGCTCTTGTCCGGCTCGCCGTGACGCTCGCGGCGGATGGCCCAAGCATACATCTGCTTTGGCACATGGCCGAGAGGCGGCATTTCGCCCACTTCATAAAGGTCTTTTTCGGGCGCTTCATAAGGCGTTGCGCCTGTTTCGGTGTCCAAGGCCATCTGTTTACTCCATTGCCTGAGGCGTGGCTCTGCTGCACTGCAGAATCGCGTTTACGACCCAAGAGGTAACGAGCTTCACGCAACTTTGCAACGTCATTTGGCTATTTTTTGTAATTTTATAACCGAGCGGACGCAGAAAATACTTCGCTATCGCAGCAAATGTGCAATCGAATTGGCATAATACTGCACCAGAGGCCGCCCCTCGTCTGTAATCTGGTAGCGCCCTGCGGTCTCACGGACAAAGCCGCGCGCCACAAGATTGCGCAGCCCGTAGTCCACCGCATAACTCATATCTTCGCGCGGGGCGTGAATATGCGCCTCGGGCATGGCCGCGACAAGCTCTGCGAAAGCCGCGCCATAGGCCGCGCGGCTGAGGGGCGCTTGGGCGGTCAGAAAGACCTGCGCCGCCAGCGGCACGGGCAAGACCGGCACAACCGCGCCGATCCGCTGCATCAGGTCTTGGGCCAGAGCGTCGATGTCGGGCGGGGCCGTGGCACAGGCCGCGCGCAGCGACAGCGGCGCTCCAAAGCTCACGGCGGCATAGCCAAAGCGGTGATAGCGCCCGGTGGCCCAGCGCCACGTGATGCGCCAGATGTATTTCAGCACAACCGAAATGCGCGCCCCAAAACGCCTGTCGCCGCGCTGCGCGGCGGCCACGAGGATCTTGTCTTCAAAGACCCGGTCATAATTGATCGCGACCGGAATAAAGACAACATCCCGCCCCGTCGCGTCATAGCCATCCATTATATAACGCAGAATGCCGAGCTTGGGCTTGCCCAGCGCCCCGTCAAGCGACAGCCCGCCTTCGGGGAAAACCGCCTGTGTCACGCCCCCCTCTGTGGCCAGCGCCACATAGCGCGCCAGCACACGGCGGTAGAGGTCGCCCCGCGAGCGGCGCCGGATAAAATAGGCGCCCATCGCCCTGATCAGGCGCGACAGCGGCCAGACCCGCGCCCATTCTCCCACCGCATAAGACAGCGCGCTCTGTTCGGCGGCCAGATATGTGACGAGCACATAATCCATATTGCTGCGGTGGTTCATCACAAAGACCACCGTGGCATCGCGGTCGATCTGGGCGAGGGTTTCGCCGGCGTGGTGGCCAAGGCGCACGCGGTAGAGCCGGCGCGAGATAAAGCGCGCCAAGCGGATTGCAAAGCCATAGTAGAGCGTGGCGCTGAAGGAGGGGACAATCTCGCGGGCATAGCGGCGGGCGCGCTCGAAGGCCACGTTTTCGGGCACCCCTTCGGCGCGGGCGTGATCCGATATCGCGGCCCAGACCGCGCCATCATAGATCAGCCGTTGGATCATATCGTGCCGCCGCGCCAACTTGAACGGCTCGATCGGCCGCGTCAGGCGGGTGTTGAGCTGCGCCACCGCCCGTTCCATGCGGCGGCGAAAGAACCAGCGCACCGAGGGAAACAGAAAATGCGAGGCAAAGGTCACCGCCGCGAAAAGCAGAATAACCACCAATAGCCAAAGCGGAAGGGCGACGGGCTGAAACATGATCCAGTTTTGCCACAACCGCAGAGTGATGCAAGAAGATTGGATCTGCCGCCCGGAGAATGCCGCAACGCAGCGAATTGACGCGCCATAAAATTCCGATTATCAATCACTCAACGTAAGATAATTGCTCACCACCGATTCATGAGGCCCCCCATGTCGCACCCGCAACCCAATGCCAGCAAAGACCGCCCCTGGCTCATCCGCACCTATGCGGGCCATTCGACAGCTTCCGCCTCCAATGCGCTCTATCGCTCCAATCTGGCCAAGGGCCAGACCGGCCTGTCTGTTGCCTTCGATTTGCCGACCCAGACGGGCTATGACAGCGACCATGTGCTCTCGCGCGGCGAAGTCGGCAAAGTCGGCGTTCCGGTCTGCCATCTGGGCGATATGCGCGCCTTGTTCAAAGATATTCCGCTCGAGCAGATGAACACCTCGATGACGATCAACGCGACAGCGCCCTGGCTTTTGTCGCTTTATATTGCTGTGGCCGAGGAGCAAGGCGCCGATGTGAGCGCGCTGCAAGGCACGGTGCAGAACGATCTGATCAAGGAATACCTCAGCCGCGGCACTTACGTTTGCCCGCCCGCGCCGAGCCTCAAGATGATCGGGGATGTGGCCGAATATTGCTATAGCCACGTGCCCAAGTGGAACCCGATGAATGTCTGCTCCTATCACTTGCAAGAGGCCGGCGCGACGCCCGAGCAGGAGCTTGCCTTTGCGCTGGCCACAGCCATTGCCGTGCTTGACGAGCTGCGCCCGCGCGTGCCCGCCGAGGATTTTCCGGCGCTTTGCGGACGGATTTCGTTTTTTGTCAACGCAGGCATCCGCTTTGTTACCGAGATGTGCAAGATGCGCGCCTTTGTCGACCTCTGGGATGAAATCCTGCAGGAGCGCTACGGCGTCAGCGACCCCAAGTTCCGCCGCTTCCGCTATGGGGTGCAGGTGAACTCGCTCGGCCTCACCGAGCAACAGCCCGAAAACAACGTCTACCGCATCCTGATTGAGATGCTCGCTGTGACGCTCTCCAAAAAGGCCCGCGCCCGCGCTGTGCAGCTTCCGGCCTGGAACGAGGCGCTCGGCCTGCCCCGCCCCTGGGATCAGCAATGGTCGATGCGGATGCAGCAGATCATGGCCTTTGAGACCGATCTCTTGGAATATGACGATCTGTTTGACGGCAACCCTGCGGTCGAGGCCAAGGTCGAGGCGCTCAAAGCCGGCACCCGTCACGAGCTTGCCGGGCTGGATGGCATGGGCGGCGCGATCAAGGCGATCGCCTATATGAAATCCCAGCTTGTCACCTCCAACGCCGAGCGCCTCGGGCGCATCGAAGCCGGCGAGACCGTGGTGGTGGGCGTGAACAAATACACCCAGACCGAGCCAAGCCCGCTGATGAGCGCCGATGGTGGCATCATGACCGTTGATCCGGCCACAGAGGCCGAGCAGATCGCCCGCCTTGAGGACTGGCGCGCCGCGCGCAACGACGCGGCCGTGCAAGCCGCCCTCACCGCCCTGCGCGAGGCTGCGGCACGGGGCGACAACATCATGCCCGCCTCGATCGCCGCCGCCAAAGCCGGCGCCACCACAGGCGAATGGGCCGCCCAGATGCGCGCCGTGCATGGCGAATACCGCGGGCCGACGGGTGTGTCGCCTGCGCCCTCCAACAAGACCGAGGGGCTGGATGATTTGCGCGCCGCGGTGGATCATGTCTCAGACAAGCTCGGCCGCCGCCTCTCCTTCCTGATTGGCAAGCCCGGCCTTGACGGCCATTCCAACGGCGCCGAGCAGATCGCCTACCGCGCCCGCGACTGCGGCATGGCCATCACCTATGATGGCATCCGCCTCACCCCAGAAGAGCTGGTGCGCGCCGCTCAGGAGCAAAACGCCCATGTGGTCGGCCTGTCGATTCTCTCGGGCAGCCATATTCCGCTGGTGGAGGAGCTGATGGAGCGGATGCAGGCCGCGGGGCTAGCCCATATCCCCGTCATTGTCGGCGGCATCATCCCCGAAGACGACGCCGCGCGCCTGCGCGCCTTGGGCGTGGCGCGGGTCTATACGCCCAAAGACTTTGAGCTCAACACCATCATGATGGATGTCATCACCCTCGCCGATCCAAAGGCCGAAGCCGCCGAATAGCGCTTTACCTTTGGCGCGCGGTTTTGCACTCTCCCGCCCAACAGCGGGAGAGATCACATGACAGTTCACATTGGCGCAAACCCCGGCGACATCGCCGAAACAGTCCTCATGCCGGGCGATCCCCTGCGCGCCAAATGGGCCGCCGAAACCTTCCTTGAGTGCCCCCGCCTCGTCAATGAGGTGCGCGGAATGCTCGGCTATACCGGAACCTACAAAGGCCAGCCCGTGACCATCCACGGCTCCGGCATGGGAATGCCGAGCCTGTCGATCTATGCCAACGAGCTGATCCGCGACTTTGGCGCCAAAACCCTCATTCGCATCGGCTCCTGCGGCGGGATGCAACCCCATGTCAAAATCCGCGATGTCATCATCGCCATGAGCGCCACCTCGCTCAACACGCCGTCCATGGGCCTGTTTCGCGAGGTCAATTTCGCCCCCACAGCCGATTGGTCCCTGCTGCGCGCCGCCGTCACAGCCGCAGAGGCCATGGGCCAGACGCCCCATGTGGGCGGCATCTATTCATCAGATGTGTTCTATGACGAACGCCCCGATCTGACCGAGCAAATGACACGCCATGGCATCTTGGGGGTCGAGATGGAAGCCGCAGAGCTTTACACCGTGGCGGCCCGCTTTCAGGCCCGCGCGCTCGCCGTTCTAACGGTCTCGGATCATCTGCAAACCGGTGAGGCCCTGCCAAGCAGCGCGCGCGAACAAAGCTTTGGCGACATGGTCCAGATCGCCCTGGATGCCGCGCCCGGACGAGGTCATCAGGATCGAACCGCTCCCCCGCGCGAGCATGTGCGGAATGGCATGCTTGCAGCACAGCATCGGACCGCGCAGGTTGACGGCCATGGTGTGATCCCAGA
>JAHBAM020000245.1 GCA_018500125.2 Roseobacter sp.
CCGTAGACGAGAATGCGCGTGCGTGTGCTGTCTTTTTGATAGGCGTGAATAAGCATTTGGCGCATGATCATGCGCAATGTGACCGTGCAGAGGAGCAAGACCATCGTGAAGAGCACAAAAACCGACAGCCCGCTCAGGGCGCCGATGACACTGTTGAGCAGATAGGCGCCGACGCCCAGTATTGCGGCAAATTTTCCGGTGCGGGCGATGCCTTGCATTTCATAGGAGTTCAGTTTGATTCGGGTGAGGCCGAGGTGATGACTTGTGAGCGCCGCGCCGCCCATCAGAAGCCCCGTCAGCAGGGCGAGCGCCGTCAGGTTGGCGGAGTCAAAGGAGGAGGGGCCGAGAATAAGAAAGGCCAAGCCGAGCGCGAAGGGGACAGTCAGCGCATCTATCGCCAGAAAAATAAGGCGTTTTCTTTTCCGTGTGAGGCGTGTCGCAAAGCTCAGGGGCACCATTAAACTCAAAACCTTTTAAACGCGAACTTACAAAACAAAGACCAGCGAAAACAAAAAGAGCAAACACACCACGCCCGATCGCCGGAAGGCCCGGCCACCGCTTTGACCAGACTAGAGTTAAACTATTCATGATTCCTGAATTTTTGCAACAAAACTCATGCTGCAGGTGCGAAGTAGGTGGGCTTCTGCCTATTTTTTCACCGCTGTTTTGGCCTGATCTGCCCGCAAAACCGGCCCGTTTAGCGCCCCTTCCAGACAGGATCACGCTTTTCGGCAAAGGCGCGCGCGCCCTCAAGGCCATCTTCCGAGCCATAGAGAATATCGACGCTGGCAAGCTGGCGCTGCGTGATGCGGTTCATGGCGTCTTGAAATTTGCTGTCTTCGGCGTCGCGCACGATCTCTTTGATCGCGGCATAGACAAGGGGCGGGCCAGAGGCCAGCAGCCGGGCCATCTCCCAAGCCTGATCGAGCAGCGCATCGGCCGGGTGAATATGGTTTACGATGCCCCAGCCGCGCGCCTCTTGGGCGTCAAACCAGCGGCCCGTGAGCAAAAGCTCCATGGCGATGTGATAGGGTATACGCTTGGGGAGCTTTACGCTGGCCGCGTCGGCCACTGTTCCGGACCTGATCTCGGGGAGTGCAAATGTCGCGTGTTCGGCGGCGAGGATGATATCGGCCGAGAGCGCCCACTCAAGCCCGCCGCCACAGCAGATGCCATTGACTGCGGCGATGACCGGCTTGTTGAGGTCGCGCAGCTCTTGCAGCCCGCCAAAGCCGCCTACGCCGTAGTCGCCGTCAACAGCGTCGCCATCGGCGGCGCCTTTGAGGTCCCATCCGGGGCAGAAAAACTTTTCGCCTGCGCCGGTGATAATACAGACCCGCAGCTCGGGGTCGTCGCGAAAGGCGGCGAAGGTTTCGCCCATGATGCGCGAGGTGGCGAGGTCGATCGCGTTGGCTTTGGGGCGGTCAAGCGTGACTTCAAGGATGCCGCCGTCGCGGCGTGTCTTAATGGGGCTCATGATGTGGCCTTTCTGATCAATGCGTCCACGGCCACAGCGCGGCTGGCTGTGCAGAGGAGCGGGTTTATTTCAACTTCGCGAATTAGGTGGGGCTGTGCAACGACATAGTCCTGCACGGCCAGAACCGCCTCGAGGATGGCGTCGATATTGGCGGCCGGTTTGCCGCGGTAGCCGGTGAGCAAAGGCGCGCATTTGAGCTGCGTGAGCGCCTGTTTGATGTCGTCGCGCGTGACGGGCAGGAGCATGGAAACCGTATCTTGCAACAGTTCGGTGAGCACACCGCCGGCCCCGATCGTGAGCAGCAGGCCATGCGCCTCGTCACGGGTCACGCCGATCAGAAGCTCGGCGACGGCGCCAGTGGTCATCTCTTCCAGCAGCCAGCTTGTGCCGCCCATTTCGGCGGCGGCCGCGCGCACGGCCTCAGCGGTGGTCAGCCCCAGTGCCACGCCGCCTGCGTCCGATTTGTGGGCCATACCCTCGGCCTTGAGCACAAGCGGGACAGCGAGCTGCGCAAGCCGGGCCTCCAGATGTTTTATCGAGGTGAGACGCAGCGAGGCCGGCACGGCCAGACCAAAGCGCGCAAGCTCGGCCTTGGAGTCGTGTTCGCTCAAGGTTTGGCCCGGAGTTTGGCCCGGAGTCTGGGCCAGAGCCGGCGCGCCGCCCGCCAGTGGCGGCTCCGGGGCGACAGCAGAGGGCCGAGCGGCGGCCTCAACGGCTGTAATGGCCTCGGTAAGCCCCATAAAGGGCACAACGCCCGCCGCCATGAAGCGCTCGGCCACATCAAGCGGCAGAAGCTCTGGCAAGGTTGCGACAACGCCATAGGGGCGCCCCGTGCGCTTGGCGGCCGCGAGAATCGCATCGGTGGCGCAGGCCCAATCGGTGGCGTCGGTATGGGGGTAGTCGACAATCGCCAGAGTGATGCCGGTGTCGGGGCCTGAGAGGGCGGCGAATGTGTCGCTCATGCGCGCCGTGTCGCGCCAGATATAGGTATGGTAGTCGAGCGGATTGGCGAGTGCCACTTTCGGGCCGAGCGCCTCGAACAGCGCGGCCCGCTGTGTTGCGGAGAGCGGCGGAAAACGAAGCGCGCGGCCATGCGCTGTATCGGCCGCAAGGCTCGCCTCCCCGCCCGAACAGGAGACCGTGGCAAGACTGGCCTGATCCAGTCGCCCGATTGTGTGCAGGAGCTTGAGGGTTTCCAGAAAGCTGGGAATGTCGGGAACCCGCGGGATCCCGAGGCGCGCCAGAAGAGCGTTGGCCCCGGCATGGCTGCCGGCAAGCGAAGCGGTATGGGAGACTGTCGCCGCCTGTGCGTGCTCTGACTGGCCGACCTTCAGCGCAACAAGCGGGATGCCCTTTGCCGCAGCCTTGAGCGCCAGCGCGTGCCACTCTGCCGTATCGCCAAAGCCCTCGATATGCAGCCCGATGGCGCTCACACGCGGATCCTCCAGCAGCGCCATCGCGATTTCGGCCTGCGAGGTCTGGGCCATGTTGCCGCAAGCGACCACATAGGCGATCGGCAAAGCGCGCTTTTGCATGGTGAGGTTGATGGCGATGTTGGAGCTTTGCGCAAGGATGGCCACCCCGCGCTCCACCGTGCCACATCCGTGCTGGTCGGGCCAGATCGCCGCGCCCTCGAGCGCGTTGATAAAGCCGTAACAGTTTGGCCCGAGGATCGGCATCTCGCCCGCCGCCTCGACAAGCTCGGCCTGCAAATCCACCCCGTCAGACAGCTCGGCTCCGGCCTCGGAAAACCCGCTGGCAAAGCACACCGCGCCGCCCGCCTTCAAAGCGCGTAACGCGCGCACAACATCAACCGTCGCCTTGCGGTTGACCCCGATGAAAGCCGCATCAATCGGCCCCTCCCAATCGGACAGAGCGCGCACGGCTTGGCGCCCGGCAATCACCTTGCCCTCGGGATGAACCGGAAAAATCTCCCCGTCATACCCGATCCTCTCGGCCGCCTTGATGATAGAAGCGCACCAAGCCCCCCCGCCGATCACAGCAATGGTGCGCGGGGTCAACAGTCTCAAAAGATCACGAGGCATTGTCTTTTTCTTTCCAAAAATATCCTGGGGAGAGCGCGAGAGGGGCTAGCCCCTCTCGCACCACCGCGCTTTGGCGCAGCCAAAGCGCAAGTCCTGAACACCGATCCCTAGCCCCCAAGCGGGCGCAGCAGATCGCGGCTGATGATGTGACGCTGGATTTCGGATGTGCCCTCCCAGATCCGTTCGACCCGCGCGTCGCGCCAGATCCGTTCGAGCGGAAGCTCGTCCATCAGCCCCATGCCGCCATGGATCTGGATCGCCTCATCGGCAACCAGAGCCAGAACTTCGGTCGCCTTGAGCTTGGCCATCGACATATCGGCTTCCGTCACCGAGCCTTGATCAAATTTCCAGCCGGCGTCCCAGGTGAGCAGATTGGCGGCCTTGATCTCGAGGGCCATGTCGGCGAGCTTGAAGGAGACGCCCTGAAACTTGGAAATCTGCTGGCCGAATTGCTTGCGCTCGGCGGAATAGGCGAGGGCGTGTTCAAAGGCGCGTTCGGCGCGGCCCAGAGAGGTCGCTGCCACTTGCAGCCTTGTGGCGCCGAGCCAGTCATTGGCGACTTGAAAGCCTTTGTGGACGTCGCCCAGAACGGCCGAGCGCGGCAGGCGGCAGTTGTCAAATTCGAGCACCGCATTGGTGTATCCGCGGTGGGACACGTTTCGGTAGCCCTCGCGCACGGTGAAGCCGGGCGTGCCTTTGTCGACAAAAAACGCAGTGATCAGTTTTTTCTTGCCGCGCGGGGTGTCTTCCTCGCCGGTGGCCATGAACACGA
>JAHBAM020000044.1 GCA_018500125.2 Roseobacter sp.
ACGTTGAGCGCCCCGGCCCCACCTCACCGCCCTTCCCCGACCACGGCATGAGCCAAGGCGAGCGCCTGCGCGAGGACTGGTTTCCGGTGATCTACCGCCGCTAACCGACACCTCGGGGGGCGCGGGCAAAACCTGACGCCCCCAACGAAACACTGGCCTTCGTTCGCAAATTGATTCACAGTTTCCTCAAAACGAAAGCAGCGACGTGACAGAGAGAGACAGGCCCATCAGCGTTCAAGGCCCCAAACAGCTCCCCATTGCCGTGAAAGCCGCGCATAAAACCGATGTACGCAGCCAGTTTGCCGCGCTCTGCTTTCGGATCCGCAAGGACGAGCCGGAGATTCTCCTGATCACCTCGCGCGGCTCCCAGCGCTGGATTCTCCCCAAGGGCTGGCCGATGCACGCCAAAACGCCCGCCGATGCCGCCCTGCAAGAAGCCTGGGAAGAAGCCGGCGTCAGAGGCAAGGCCTATGACCGCTGCCTTGGCCTGTTTTCCTACCAAAAAAGCATCGGCAACAACCAGACAATGCCCTGTATTGCCCTTGTTTACCCGGTGCAGGTCAGCGCGCTCGAGACAGACTTCCCCGAAAAGGGCGAGCGGCGGCGCAAATGGTTCCGCCTCAAAAAAGCCGCCGGCAAGGTCGCCGAACCCGAGCTGAAGAAAATTCTCAAGACATTTGATCCGCGCCTGCTCAAGCCCTAAGGTTGCAGCCGACGCCCGCGTGCTTATCTAAACCCGAAAGACCTTAAAGGACCGCGATGATCCGATTCTCGCTCAAATGCGCCAACGGCCACAGCTTTGACAGCTGGTTTCAGTCCTCTGAAGCCTTTGACGCCTTGCAAAAAAGCCGCAAGCTGGAATGCGCCGTCTGCGGCGCCGGCGAGGTCGAAAAATCCCTGATGGCCCCGCGCGTCAGAACAGGCAAAGCCAGCACAGAGAGCGCAGAGAGCACAGAAAGCGCCGGCAGGACAAAAGGCGGACAAGGCGCGCTCACACGGCCCGCCCACCCCGCCGAACAGGCGCTCGCCGAGATGCGCAAAAGGGTTGAGGCCAATTCCGAATATGTCGGCCCCAAATTCGCCGCCGAGGCGCGCAAAATGCACTTGGGCGACGCCCCCGAGCGCGCCATCTATGGCGAGGCCAAGGTGGAAGACGCCAAAAAACTGATCGAAGACGGCGTGCCCGTCCTGCCCCTGCCCTTCAAGCCGCATAGGAGAACAAATTGAGCCATATTCTGATCACAGGGGCCAATCGCGGCATTGGTGCGCGCCTCGCCGAGCTTTACACCGTCACAGGCGACACCGTCACAGCCACCGCCCGCAGCGGCGACGGCTTCGTTGCGCTGGATGTGACCCGCCCCGCCAGCGTCAACGCGCTGGCCAGCGCCATGGCCGAAGACACCCTCGATCTGCTGATCTGCAACGCAGGCGTCTACCCCGACAAGGGCCAAGCGCTGGAAGACGGCTACCCAAGCGAGATGTGGGCCGAGGCCTTCGCCACCAATGTCACCGGCGTCTTTCTCACGGTGCAGGCCTTTCTGCCCCACCTGATGCGCTCAAACGCGCCCAAAATTGCGATCATCTCCTCCCAGATGGGCAGCGACACCCTCGCCCCCGGCGGCAGCTATATCTACCGAAGCTCCAAAGCCGCCGTGCTCAATCTCGCGCGCAATCTCGCCGCCGATCTCGCCCCCGAAGGCGTGGCCGTCGGCGCCTATCATCCGGGATGGGTGCGCACCGATATGGGCGGCGAAAGCGGTGATATCGACGTGGCCCAGTCTGCCGAAGGCCTGATCCGCGAGTTTGACGCCCTCAGCCTGAAAACAACAGGCTGCTTTCGCACATGGGATGGCCGCGACCACCCCTATTGAACCGTCCCAAATTTCGCCCCCGAAATTTGCCGCGAAAATTCCAATTTTCGCCCCACCGCTGCGACGATCGCGCCCTTGCGCGCGCGCGCCCAAGCGATTAAACCGCGCCGAACGCAACTGTGAGGCCCCTTATGCCCGTTCTGGTGATGAAATTCGGCGGCACATCTGTCGCCAACCTCGACCGCATCCGCCGCGCCGCCAAGCGCGTCGGCGTTGAAGTGGCCAAAGGCTATGATGTGATCGTGATTGTCTCGGCCATGTCGGGCAAGACCAACGAGCTTGTCGGCTGGGTCAACGAGACCTCCCCGCTCTATGACGCGCGCGAATATGATGCCGTGGTGTCCTCGGGCGAAAACGTCACAGCCGGCCTCATGGCCCTGACATTGCAGGAAATGGACATTCCCGCCCGCTCCTGGCAGGGCTGGCAAGTGCCCGTGCAGACCACATCGGCCCATGCCTCGGCCCGGATCGAGGATATCCCCCCCGCCAATATCGAGGCCAAATTTGCCGAAGGGATGCGCGTTGCTGTTGTTGCGGGCTTTCAGGGCGTCAGCCCCGAGGGCCGGATCACAACCCTCGGTCGCGGCGGCTCGGACACAACGGCTGTCGCCTTCGCCGCCGCCTTCGGCGCCGAGCGCTGCGATATCTACACCGATGTTGATGGCGTCTACACAACAGATCCCCGCATCTCCTCCAAGGCGCGCAAGCTCGACAAGATTGCCTTTGAAGAAATGCTCGAGCTGGCGTCTCTGGGCGCAAAAGTGCTGCAAACCCGCTCTGTCGAGCTGGCCATGCGCTACAAGGTCAAGCTCAGGGTGCTGAGTTCATTTGAAGAACAATCCGACGAAGCGGGCACGCTCGTTTGCGATGAGGAGGAAGTTATGGAAAACCGTCCCGTATCAGGCATCGCCTATTCCCGCGATGAAGCCAAAATGACATTGATCTCCGTGGCCGACCGCCCCGGCATTGCTGCGGCCATTTTCGGTCCGCTCTCCGAGGCCGGTATCAATGTCGATATGATCATTCAGAACATTGCCGAAGACGGGCGCACCGACATGACCTTCTCCTGCCCCACCGAACAGGTGGCACGCGCTGAAAAGGCCATGGAAGACGCCAAATCCAGCGGCGCGATCAACTATCACAACCTCCTGGCCGACACAGATGTCGCCAAGGTTTCGGCTGTCGGAATCGGGATGCGCAGCCAGTCGGGCGTCGCCGCAACCATGTTCAAAACCCTCTCCGATGAAGGCATCAATATAAAAGTCATTGCGACATCGGAAATTAAGATTTCCGTGTTGATTGACAGGAAATACATGGAACTCGCGGTTCAAGCGCTGCATGATGCGTTTGAGCTTGAGAAAGCGGCCTGAGATTCTGCCTTGGGCCAGATAAAACAAGGCCCGTTGTGATATGAGTGAACCACAAGACCCGATCAAAACAGACAGCCGGCAAATGCTGGGCCGTTTGCGCGGGGTCATGGCCGAAGACAGCGCAGGTCAGGCGCGTCTGGATACGATCACCAAGCTGATCGCCGAAGAAATGCACTGCGAGGTCTGCTCGGTCTATCTGTTTCGCGATGAGGACACGCTCGAACTCTGCGCCACAGAGGGGCTGAAACCCGAAGCCGTGCACCAGACCCGTATGAAAATGGGCGAGGGCCTTGTCGGGCTTGTGGCCCGCAAAGGCCAGCGGATCAACACGCCCGATGCGCCCTCCGAGCGCGGCTTCCGCTTTATGCCCGAGACCGGCGAAGAGATTTATTCGAGCTTTCTCGGGGTGCCGATCCAGCGCCTTGGCGAAAAGCTCGGCGTGCTTGTGGTCCAGACCAAAGACGCCCGCGAATTTGCCGGTGAAGAGGTCGATGCGCTGGAAGTTGTCGCCATGGTGCTGGCCGAAATGGCCGAGCTGGGCGCCTTTATCGGCGAGGGCGCGGCGCTCTCGGCGCGCCACACCCAGCCGGTGCTGGTGCGCGGGGCCACCGGTCAGGAAGGCGCCGCCGAAGGCCATGTCTGGCTGCACGAGCCGCGCGTGGTTGTGACCAATCCGACCGCCGAAGACCCGCACCGCGAATTCGAGCGCCTCAACGAGGCGGTCGAGGAGCTGCGTGTCGGCGTTGACAAAATGCTCGCCGGCGCGCGCGGCGGCGGCAAGGAGCAGCTTGATGTGCTCGAGGCCTACCGGATGTTCGCCAATTCCAAAGGCTGGATGAGCCGCATGGAACAGGACATCGGCCGCGGCCTCTCCGCCGAAGCCGCCGTCGAGAAAGAACAATCCACCGCCCGCGCCCGGATGCAGCAGGTCACAGACGCCTATCTGCGCGAGCGCCTGCATGATCTTGACGATCTCTCCAATCGCCTGCTGCGCATCCTGACCGGCCAGGGCCTTGAAACCGGCGCCGAAATGCCCCCCGATCCCGTGCTGATCGCGCGCAACATCGGGCCGGCCGAGCTTCTGGATTATGGCCGCTCGCTCAAGGCCATCGTGCTCGAAGAAGGCTCCGTCGGCAGCCACGCAGCGATTGTCGCGCGTGCGCTGGCGATCCCGCTGATCATCCACGCCGCGCGCATCACCACCGAGGCGCTGAACGGGGATCATATTATGGTCGACGGCGATCAGGGCGTCGCCCACCTGCGCCCCGATGACACTGTGGTGGCGGCCTTTCGCGACAAGATCGCGATGCAGGCCCAGGCCCAGGAGCGCTACGCCTCGATCCGCGAAAAACCCGCCACAAGCCTTGATGGGCACACCGTCACCCTCACCATGAACGCCGGCCTGATGGCCGATCTGCCCTCGCTTGACAGCTCCGGTGCGCAGGGCGTCGGCCTGTTCCGCACCGAGCTTCAGTTTCTTGTGCGCAACCAGATGCCGCGGCGCTCCGAGCTTTCGGCGCTCTACAGCCGCGTGCTCGACGCCGCCCAAGGCAAACGGGTGGTCTTTCGCACGCTTGATATCGGCTCTGACAAAGTCCTGCCCTATATGAAGCCCAATGACGAGCCAAACCCCGCCCTCGGCTGGCGGGCGATCCGGGTTGGCCTCGACAAACCGGGCATCATGCGGATGCAGCTGCAAGCCCTGCTGCGCGCCGCCAAGGGCAGGCCGCTCACCGTCATGTTCCCCTTTGTGGCGCAGTTTGAAGAATACCGCGCCGCACGAGTCGAAATGGACAAAGCTCTGGCACGCGAACGCGCTCTGGGCCACACCCTGCCCGCAGAGCTTGAAATCGGCGCCATGCTCGAAACCCCCTCACTCGCCTTTGCGCCCGACAAATTCTTTGACGAGGTCGATTTTCTCTCGATCGGGGGCAATGATCTCAAGCAGTTCTTTTTTGCCGCCGACCGCGAGAACGAACGCGTCCGCCGCCGCTATGACACGCTCAATGTCAGCTTTCTCACCTTCCTCGAAGGCATCGTGACCCGCTGCAACGCCTCGGGCACTGCCCTCAGCTTTTGCGGCGAAGACGCAGGCCGCCCCGTCGAGGCCGTCTGCCTCGCCGCCATCGGGCTGCGCAGCCTCTCCATGCGGCCGGCCTCGATCGGCCCGGTCAAGAGCCTGCTGCGCCGTGTCGATCTGGGCGCACTCAAAGCGCTGATCGAGCGCGCCGCCCAAGAGGGCCAGCAATCCGCGCGCCCCGCCGTTGTCGAGTATCTGCGCAATTTGAATTGAGGATTTGCGGCGCCTTTGGCGTCGATTGAGGGATTGCGACGCCTTTGGCGTCGATTAAGGATTTGCGACGCCTTCGGCGTCGCGGGGGGGGCCGCCCTTCGGGCGGCCAGATCTATGCCTTCGGCGAGGATATTTTTAGAAAGAAAAAGACAGGCAGGCGGTAAGGCCGGCAGGCAGGTAGGCAGACAGACAGGCGGCAAGGCTCAGACCCGCTTGAGCCTTTTGCGAAAGCGCGCGAGGAGGTCTTCTTCGCTCAGATCGGCCTTGATCGCCAGACGGCGCAGGCCGAAATGCACATGGGCCATCTCTTGATAGTAGCTTGTGTAGGCGTAATTGGTCGCAGCCCCCGCCGCCGCCCCTAAGACGGGCACCGTCTGCGCCGCCAGCTTTTGCCCGAGCACCACAGAGAGCCGCGGCGCAATCCGCGCAATCAGCCCGCTCACCGCCGCGCCATTGAGCAACAGGCGTGTGGAGAGAAACGCAAGATCGGCCCCGTCATCTTTCTCAAGTGGCCCGGCCACGGCAAAGACCGTGAGGCAGTCGTATTTGACCGCCGCCTCGCGCGTGTCAAAGCCATGGTCCTTGGCAATGGTCTGAATGGCGCGCAACAGCACCGTTGTTGTCACAGGCAGCTCGGCCAGCGCCGAGGGCAGCCCGCCAAAGCCGCCCGCCGCGCCCATGGCCGTTGTGAGCGTGCGCGTCATCCAGGCCGGCTCTGCGGCCACGCTCTCGTGCGAGCGGCTGGCCGCCGCCAGCGCCACCTCAAGCGCCCGCGCTGTCTGGGCCTCAAGCCCTCGGCGCACCGGCTCGGGAAGCCGCGCAAGCAGCCCGTCGGCCTGCCCGCCAAGCTGGTTGAGGAGCGCAATCACCCGCCCGCCGGCGCGGCCATAGCGACGCGCCAAAGCGCCCAGCTCGGCCTCGACCTCGGCCTCGGGCAGCGGCGCGCCCAGAATTTCGACTCCGTTGCTCATGGATAAGAGATCGGGCGGCGGCGCGGCTTTTTCAAGCGTCTTTGTGCACTTTGCCGCCAATGCCCTGCCACGCGCCGGCTTCAAGCTCATAGCCAAGGACGCGCGCCGGATTGGTGGGCGGCGGCATTTCCACCCCCGCAAGCGGCGTAAAGCCAAAGCGCGCGTAATAGGGCGCATCCCCCACCAGCATCACCCGCGCCCAGCCGCTCTCGGCGGCTTTGGAAAGGCTCTGACGGATCAGCAAGCCGCCGACGCCCTCACCCTGACGGGTCGGGTGCACGGCCACTGGCCCCAGCAGCAAAGCCCGACGACGGCCCCCGGCTGCACCTCCGTCCTGATCCCCGGCCTGATCCCCGTCCTGATCCCCGGCCTGATCCCTGGCCTGACCCCCAGTTCCGGTTCCCGCTCCGGCCCTGATCTGCACAGGCCAGTAACGGATCGCGCCGGCCAGCTCGCCAAATTCGTCCCGCGCCACAAGGCTCAGCCCCGCCACAGGGGCCACCCCGTCGCGCAAGCGATAAGACGACAAGCCCTCACGCCCCGGCGCAAAGCACAGGTCGTAGAGTGTTTCCACTTCCCAGCCCTCCTCGGGCGTTTCCGGGCTTAGCTTGATCACGCGGTGCAATCTCCTTTGCGCTGGAAACGCCCCTAGCACGGCGCTATGCACGGGGCAAATACTGCAAAGGAGCACGCGCAATGTTTTTCCGCCCCGAAGATGGCCACGGCCTGCCGCACAATCCGTTTAACGCCCTGATTGTCCCCCGTCCGATCGCCTGGATCTCGACCCGCGGCGCGGCCGGCGTAGACAATCTTGCGCCCTATTCGTTCTTTTCGGGCGCCGCCTATGAGCCGCCGCAGATCATGTTTGCCTCCACCGGCGTGAAAGAAGACCGCGAAGGCACCAAAGACACGCTCGCCAATATCCGCGAAACCGGCGTGTTCTGTGTCAACCTTGTCGAGGAGGCCGCAACCGAGGCCATGAACGCCAGTTCGCAAACCCTGCCCGCCGGGGTCTCGGAGTTTGATCACGCCGGGCTGACCCGTGCGGCCTGTGAAACGATTGACTGCGCCCGCCTTGAGGGCGCGCCCGCCGCGATGGAATGCAAGCTTGTTGAGATTCACAAAAGCCGTGGCGCGGCCAATTATGTGGTGATCGGCGAGGTCACAGGCATCCACCTGCGCGATGATTGCATGGTCGATGGCAAGTTTGACGCGACCCGCTTTACCCCGCTGGCCCGCATGGGCTATCGCGAATACACGCAGGTGCGCAGCGTCTTTGAGCTGTCGCGCCCGGACGATTGACCCAAGCGGGCAAATACGACACGCCAAAGTCGAAAACCTGCTTGCACAGCGGCCCGCCCCTGCGATGGTGGGGGCAATATGCGACTCCTCGTCTCCTTCGCCGCCCTGTTTTTGTCAGTGGCGCTCTTGCAGCTCTCCACTGGCGGCGTTGGCCCTCTTGATGCGCTCTCCGGACTTGCGCTCGGCTTCTCGCGGGCCGAGATCGGCCTCCTCGGCTCGGCGCATTTTGTCGGCTTCTTTATCGGCTGCTGGTGGGCGCCGCGCCTTATGGGCTCGGTCGGCCACAGCCGCGCCTTTGCGGCCTTTACCGCCCTCGGAGCCATCGCGCTTCTGGCGCATTATATTCTCATAAGCCCCTGGGCCTGGGCGCTGATGCGCGTGGCGTCTGGCCTCTGCGTGGCAGGCTGCTACACGGTGATAGAGGCCTGGCTGCAAGCCAAAGTCACCAATGAGACAAGGGGCCGCGCGATGGGGGTCTACCGGCTCGTTGATATGAGCGGCTCGCTGGTCAGCCAGCTTCTGATCGGCTTTCTCACCCCGGCGCATTACGTCTCCTATTCGATCCTCGCAATGCTCTGCTGCGCCGCACTCCTGCCGCTCACCCTGACCACAGCAACCCAGCCCGAAACCCCGAGCGCGCCGCGCCTGCACCCGATGCTGGCGGTGAGCCGCTCGCCCCTCGCTGCGGTCGGCGTCCTCGTCGCAGGGCTGACCTCGGCCTCGTTTCGCATGGTCGGCCCGGTCTACGGACAAGAGGTCGGTCTCGCCGTCACCCAGATCGCCACCTTCCTCGCCGCCTTCGTGCTCGGCGGCGCGCTGGCGCAATACCCGATCGGCTGGCTGGCCGACAAATTCGACCGCCGCTGGGTGCTGATCTGGCTCTCCCTCGCCGCCATCCTCAGCTGCGCCTCAACCGCCCTGCTGCAAAACCTCACCACAACCGGCATCCTGCTCAATGCCGCCATCTTCGGCCTCACAACCTTCCCGATCTACTCGGTCGCCGCCGCCCACGCCCATGACTTCGCAACCTCCGAAGAACGCGTCGAGCTTTCTGCCGCCCTGATGTTCTGGTTCGCCACAGGCGCCATAGCCGCCCCCCTAGCGGCCTCCTATCTGATGGACGCCTTCGGCCCCCCCGCCTTGTTTGTCATGATCGCAATCGGCCACGCCGGCCTCGCCATCTTCGGCCTCGCCCGTATGCGCTCCCGCTCCAGCCCGACAGAGCGCACCCCCTATATCTACGCCCCCCGCACCTCCTTCACCATCGGCCGCCTCCTCGGGCGCAGCCGCGACAAACCCAAATAATCCCCCCGCCCTTCCTCTTTCCACAAATATCCAAGCTCAACCGCGCAACAAACCCGCCCTATCGGCCATCGCCTTTGCGTCACAAAGCGCCTGGGGGGAGCGCGAGGGGGGCAGAGCCCCGCTCGCCCGGGTCGGATTTTCGC
>JAHBAM020000067.1 GCA_018500125.2 Roseobacter sp.
TGAGGAAGCGCTAACCAAAACAGGGTAAACGGGTTGCGAATCACTTCGTAAAGCCGATGATTCGGTTCAAACGAATCACCCGCGATCCAGTTCCGAAGGAGCAAACCATGGCTGCAAAAGACACCGATGAGCGCAAGCCCGACGCAGACGACAGCGACGGCTCCCTTGATATGAGCCAAGCGGCGGTCAAAAAGATGATCGCCGAGGCGCGTGAGAAGGGCTATATCACCTACGATCAGCTCAATCAGGTCTTGCCGCCCGAACAGGTCAGCTCCGAACAGATCGAAGACGTGATGTCGATGCTCTCGGAAATGGGCATCAACATCATCGAAGATGAAGAAGCCGAAGAAGAAGAGCAAAAACAAGGCGATCTGGTGACGCTGGGCCAGAAAGGCGAACTCACGCTTGGCTCTGGCACCTCCGAAAAGCTCGACCGCACAGATGATCCGGTGCGGATGTATCTGCGCGAAATGGGCTCTGTTGAGCTGCTCTCGCGCGAAGGCGAAATCGCCATTGCCAAGCGCATCGAAGCGGGCCGCAACACCATGATCCTCGGGCTGTGCGAAAGCCCGCTGACCTTTCAGGCGATCACGATCTGGCGCGACGAACTTCTCTCCGAAGACATTTTGTTGCGCGACGTGATCGACCTTGAAACCACCTTCGGCAACCAGCTTGGCGATGAGGATGAGGTCACGGCGACGCCTGTTGCCGCTGCCAATGTCACATCGGCCCCGAGCCGTGAAGATGGCAACCCCGAGCTTGACGCCGACGGCAACCCGCTCATCAAGGAAGATGACGAGGACGAGGACGACGACGAACAGGCCAATATGTCGCTCGCTGCGATGGAAGCCGCGCTCAAGCCCCGTGTGCTCGAAACGCTCGACCAGATCGCCGACGCCTATACCAAACTGTCCGAAATGCAGGACAGCCGGATTTCGGCCACACTCAACGAGGACAACAGCTTCTCGGACAAAGCCGAGAAGAAATATCAGAAGCTGCGCTCCGAAATCGTGCTGCTGGTGAACGAACTTCACCTGCACAACAACCGGATCGAAGCCTTGATTGACCAGCTCTACGGTATCAACCGCCGGATCATGCAGATCGACTCCAATATGGTCAAACTGGCCGACCAAGCCCGCATCAACCGCAAAGAATTCGTTGATGAATACCGCGGTCGCGAGCTTGATCCGACATGGATGGAAGACATGGCCGAAAAGGCGGGCCGTGGCTGGCAGATGTTTATCGAGCGCTCGGCCGATAAAGTCGAAGAGCTGCGCGCCGAAATGGCTCAGGTCGGCCAATATGTCGGCCTCGACATCTCCGAGTTCCGCCGCATTGTCGGGCAGGTCCAGAAGGGCGAAAAAGAAGCCCGTCAGGCCAAGAAAGAAATGGTCGAAGCCAACCTGCGCCTCGTGATTTCGATTGCCAAAAAATACACCAACCGCGGCCTGCAATTCCTTGATCTCATTCAGGAAGGCAACATCGGCCTGATGAAGGCTGTCGACAAATTCGAATACCGCCGCGGCTATAAATTCTCGACCTATGCCACATGGTGGATCCGTCAGGCGATCACCCGCTCGATCGCCGATCAGGCCCGCACGATCCGTATCCCCGTGCATATGATCGAAACAATCAACAAGCTGGTGCGCACAGGCCGCCAGATGCTGCACGAAATCGGCCGCGAGCCGACGCCCGAAGAATTGGCCGAAAAGCTGCAAATGCCGCTTGAGAAGGTGCGCAAGGTGATGAAAATCGCCAAGGAACCGATCAGCCTTGAAACGCCGATTGGCGATGAGGAAGATTCACAGCTCGGTGACTTCATCGAAGACAAGAACGCCGTTCTGCCGCTGGATTCGGCCATTCAGGAAAACCTGAAAGAGACAACAACCCGCGTTCTCGCCAGCCTCACACCGCGCGAAGAGCGCGTGCTGCGGATGCGCTTCGGGATCGGGATGAACACCGACCACACGCTCGAAGAGGTCGGCCAGCAGTTCTCTGTGACGCGCGAACGCATCCGCCAGATCGAGGCCAAAGCGCTGCGCAAGCTCAAGCACCCCAGCCGCAGCCGCAAGCTGCGCAGCTTCCTGGATCAGTAGGGCAGGGCCACAGCGATGCAACTCGTCCACAAGGGCGTGATCTTGGCGGCGCTCCTTTGGGCAGGGGCCGCCAATGCCCAATCCTGTGGCCCGCTGGAGCACAGCTTTCTAAGCTGCACGGTGCAGTCCGGCGCCAAAGCGCTGGAAGTCTGTATCTCGGAAGAGCGCACCAGCTATCGCTTCGGACCAGCTGGCAAAGCACCCAAGCTCGAACTCTCGCTGCCAGAAGGGCGGCCAGACCTCACGCCTTGGATCGGGCTGGGCGCAGACCTCGCCCAAGAGGTCACTTTCACCAACGGTGATACCCGCTATACGGTGTTCCGACAGATATTTCGTTCCTATGCCGCGGGCGAGAGCGGCCCCATGCGGCTTGATCTGGATGCAGGCGTCTATGTCACCCGTGGCCTGATCGAACTCACGCGCCTGAGATGCGACAGCGAGAGCATCTGGATAGATTTCTAAGGCGCGGCTAGTTCTTCCGCCCCCAGCGGTGCATCACATCCACGCCCACGGCCCGCGTTTCCACAAGCTCAAAGCGTGGCGCCTGTGTGAGCCGCTCCAGCCCCATAGCGCCCACGCTCGGCAGCCCTTCCGCGCCAATCGCAAGGCCGGCCGTATAGCCGACAAGCGCGTCGACAAGATCTTCGCTGAGCAAAGAGGCCGCCAAAGCGCCGCCGCCCTCGCAAAAAATACGCGTCAGCCCCGCCGCGCCGAGGGCGTCCATCACCGAGACAATATCAAGCTGCCCCGCGCGCAGATCACATGATAGCAGCCGCGCGCCGATCCCTTGCCAGGCCTCTGTCAGATAGCTGTCCGCATCCGCCCCATGGCAGAGCCAGAGCGGCACATCCTTCGCACTCACCGCAAGCTTGCCCATCATCGGCAGATCAAGCCGGCGCGAGACAACCACGCGCACAGGCTGGCGCATCTCGCCAAAGCCTCTCACAGTCAGCATCGGGTCATCGGCCCGCGCCGTGCCGCCGCCCACCATCACAGCGTCATGCAGGCTGCGCAATTGGTGCACATCGGCCCGCGCCGCCGCGCCGGTGATCCACTGGCTCTCGCCCGTGGCAGTGGCGATCCGCCCGTCAAAACTGCTCGCCAGTTTGAGCGTCACAAAGGGCCGCCCGACGGTCTGGAGCTTCAGAAATCCGGCATGGTCGCGCGCTGCCTCTTCGGCGCAGACGCCAAGCGAAAGCTCAACGCCCGCCGCACGCAACATCTCAAAGCCGCGCCCTAAAACACGGCTGTCACTGTCTTCCAGTGGCGCAACCACCCGCGCAATGCCCGCTTCGATCAGGGCGCTGGCGCAGGGCGGCGTCTGGCCGTGGTGCGCACAAGGCTCAAGCGTGACATAGGCTGTGGCCCCCTGCGCCAAAGCGCCGGCTTGGGCCAAAGCCTCGGTCTCTGCATGGGGCCGCCCGCCGGCTTGTGTATGCCCGCGGCCCACAATCCGGCCCGCGTTCACAATCACACAGCCCACGGCAGGGTTGGGCCATGTCTGGCCCATCGCGCGCCGCCCCAGTCCAAGGGCGACCCGCATAAAGCTCTCGTCAGAGCGGCTCACGTCTCGTCTGATTTGACGTCCGGCCGCAGCTCGCTGACAAATTTGTCAAAGTCATCCGCCGCCTGGAAGTTCTTGTAAACGCTGGCAAAACGCACATAAGCCACGGTGTCGATCCGGGCGAGCGTCTCCATCACAATCTCCCCGATCACCCGCGAGGGGATGTCTGTTTCGCCCATGCTCTCCAGCCGGCGCACGATCCCCGAGATCATCTGGTCAATCCGCTCAGGCTCGACAGGGCGCTTCTGCATCGACATACGAATAGAGCGTTCGAGCTTGTCGCGGTCAAAGTCTTCGCGCTTGCCGTTGGTCTTGATCACGACAAGATCGCGCAATTGAACGCGCTCATATGTGGTAAACCGCCCGCCGCAGGCCGGGCAAAAGCGCCGCCGTCTGATAGACACATGGTCTTCGGCCGGGCGCGAGTCTTTCACTTGGGTGTCGATGTTTCCGCAAAACGGGCAGCGCATAGGCCGTCCCCCTTCTTTTCTTGTTCCGCCTCAAAGATGTGGGGTTGGTCCCCACTTTTCCACTGCCACTATAGGGCAGCCGCTATGATTTGGGTAGAGGGCAAATGCACCCCCTAGATAGGCTATAGGGGGAATGTGGCAGTTTGGTTCCCCTGTGGCCTACGGGCCGCAAACGGGGGGGGCTGACGTCGCGGTGAGGTCAGCGCCAGATCCACGCATAACTCGCAAAAAGACCCTGAAGCTTGGCCAGCGCCCGGTTGCCGGGGCCGCGCCCAAAGCCCCCCGCACTCAGCCGCGCCAACGCCAGCTCGGGGCTGCAGGGGCGCTGGCTCACAGGGTCAAAATAGCGCGGATAATCAATCAAGGCGGCATGGGCGAGGCTCTCAAGGCTGATGTGGCGGCCGCGGCGCGCAGGCACGCGGCCCTTATCTGTGGTCAGTCCCCAGCCCGCATAAAACGGCGCGCCGGTTGTGGTAACAGTGAGGCCGCGCAACAGCGCCTCAAACCCCAAGAGGGATGTCATGGTCCAGACCTCCTCAACCTGCCCTAAAAGTGCCGCCGCATCCGCGTTTTCGGCCAAAACATCCGCCAGCCCGACCAGATCACGCGGCGCAACCGCGCCGGGCCGCAGCCCGGCTTCCACATCGGGGTGGGGCTTGAACACAATGACTGCTTTCGGATTGGCCCTGCGCGCCGCCGCCAAAAGGCCGAGGTTGGTGCAAATGTCGCCGGCCCCGAGCCGGATCGAGGCATCATCCTCGACTTGTCCGGGCACCAGAATGCGCCGCCCCGCCGGCAGCACAGGCATTTGCCCCTTGAGGTTGTATTTTGTCACCCCGAGGCTGCAGATCGCCTCGATCAGGGCACGCACCCGCGCGCTCTGGTCGGGCCTGAGGTTGGCCCGCGCCAGCACCAGCCGCTCAAGCCGGCTCTCGCGCGTCGGGTCATAATAGATCCCCAGATCATCCAGAACGAGGCTCAGAGGCGGGGTCAAGGCCGCGCCCAGCCCGCGCGAGCGCAAAAACCCGTCCTCCAGCCGCACCCGCCGCTCGTCCTTGCCCTCGTTCGCTTGGCCCGCCCAGACCATGGCCCGCCGCCCGGCTTTGGCCGTCTTGCCAAAGCCAATGCCCTTGTGACGCCCGAAAAACTGCTGCAGCGGGGCGCGCTTCCAAAGCCGCATCCCCGCCGCCGTCCAGCCTGCGTGGTCCTCGCGCCAGGCGCGCACCTCGGCTTCAAAACTGTCAAGCGCCTCCTCAAACCGCGCCAGACGGTCGTTGTGCACATCATACCATGTCGGCGCCTTGATCATCGCCCCGAGAAAAAGCTGCGCCGGGGTGAGCACGCGCCCGCGACGGGGCAGGCCGCGCGGGTTGCGGTCCTCACTCAGCCCCCAGCCCGCATAAAACGGCTGGCCAAAGACCTGAGGCCGATGCCCGGCGAGTATCGCCTCAAACCCCATCTGGCTTGTGACAGTATAAACGGCCACAGCCCCCTCCAGCAGCGCCCAAGGGCTGACACGCCCCTCAAACAGGCTGATCCTGCGGCTGGTGTCCGCCGCGCTGAAATACCCCTGCCGATGGCCGGCCACTGTCTCGGGGTGGGTCTTGATGAGGATCCGCGCGCCGGGGTGCTCGGCCTGCGCATAATAGAGCATTTCCTTAAACGTGTTCGCATCTGCGCCGCCATGGGTCACAGAGGCGTCGCCGCGCGTCTGATCAATCACAAGCACATATCCCGCTGCGGGGCAGGGGGTCTCAAGGTCATAGCCGGCATATTTGCTGAGCTGCGCCTCCCGGATCCGCGCAATCCCGCCATGAGCGCGCCGCAGCTCGTCGCTGTGATCCAGCGGATCTGTGGCAAGGATCTGCTCAAGCCGCGACGGCGCGCTTGCGTCAAAATAAACGCCGATGTCATCAATCATCAGCCCCAAGGGCGGCTCGCCCGCGCGCCCCGCCTGAAGCGAGCGCAAAAAAGCGTCCTCCACCCGCACAAGCCCGGCGCCGGCCCGCGCGGCGGCGGCCTCGCCCCGCGCGGCATAGGGCGAGCGCCCCCAAACCGCGACAAACGCGCCGGCTTTTGCGCGGCCAAGCCTCAGATCATAGCCCGCCAGCTCCAATATCCGCCGCACCCGGCGCTGGCGCAAAAATCCTGCCGTATAATAAGAAAGCCGCCGGCGCTCTGCAGCGCCAGCGGCTTTGGGTCTATCGTCCGGATCAGCCACTTGGCCTTAGCCGCCGGAGCCGAGTGTCGAGATCGTATCCACCGTCGCCAAAGAGCCGGTCAGAGCCGAAATCGTCTTGTCCCACTGGGTGAATGGCGCTTCGGTGACATAGAGCGTGTCGCCGTCACGGACCGAAAAGTCACGCGCAAGAAACATCCCGTTGGGCTGTGTGAGGTCGAGCACATAGACAAGCCGTTGCGCCCCGATCAGATCCTCGCGGCCCATCACCATATTGGCAATATCGGCAGGCTCGTTGCGAAACACAAAAACACCCGTCGGATCAGCCGCCGAGGTCGACAGCCCGCCCACCTGCGCAATCGCCTCGATCGCGCTCAGGGTCTGGCTTTCAAAGGCGACGCGCGCCTGTGTGCCGGTCGCGCCCAATGCGGTAAAGCTGCGGGTGTCTTCTTCGACAAGAATACGGTCGCCATCACGCAGCGCAATATCAAGCTGCGGGTGCTTGTAGAGGTCCTGAAACCAGACTTTCGAGCGCATTGTGCCACGGATCACAGTGATCTGGGCAATCTCGGGAACAATGGTGATCCCGCCGGCCTGCGCCAACATTGTCGAAAGAGTGCGCGTGGGCCGCTCGATCGGGAAAACCCCTTGGCCCCCCACCGCGCCCACAAGGCTCACGCTTGCGCCATCGCCGGCAAGGCGGCGCACCTGAACTTGCGGATCGGGGGTTTGCTCGCCCAGCTTGCGGGTGATGGTTTTGCGAATGCCCTCGGGCGTGTTGCCCGCCGCGCGAATACGCCCCGCATATGGAATAAAGATAAAGCCGGCGGCATCAACCTGAACCTCTTCCAGCACAGCCGCGCCAGAGCCTGTGGGGCCAGACGAGCCAAGCAAGGGGTCATCGACGTTTTCCCAAATGGTCAGCCCAAGCGTGTCGCCGGGGCGGATCGTGTCCGAGCCGATCAACCCGGCGTTCTTGAACGCATCCGAAAAGCCGAGCGCTGGCACAATGCCGGTCACGCGCGTCACACGGTCATTCACCGACACAACAAAAGCGTCGCCGCTTTTCTGCACAGATCCTGCGAAAATTTCTCGTTTGTTGGGGCCTGAACGGGGCAAGCCACATGATGATACCACTGCAAGCGCAGCAACCAGCGCGACAAAACGCGCCCAGCTAGGAGTTACGGGTTTCACTGCTCGGTCTCCTCGACCTATTATAATTCTGCCTCAGATTCAGCACTTTGCGCGCCGTTATTGAGGTGAGCGTAACCCATATCGATTTAAAAATAAAGCGTTAGACACGGGCGGCCCTACTGCACAAGGCGCAACTGTTGCCTCGGTGCCGCGGTTCCGGCCTTGAGGGCTTCATAGGGGTCATCCGCCGTCAGCATCATATCAACCACCATACGCATCAGCTGGCGCCGCCCGCGCGAGGAGTAAAACCCGCCCGGAACCTGGCTGGTTTCCAGCAGGTAGCGCCGATACGCCTGATAGGCCTTGTGGTCGGGGCGCTTGGCGGCGCTGAAAAAGGCCGCCAGCGGCTCTGTTGCGACCAGCTCGGGCTTGTCATAGACCGCACGGCCAAACACCTTCAGCGGAATGCCGCGCCACAAAACCTGCTGCGCCGCAGTCGAATTCACCGTCACCGCGCTGCGCACATCGGCCAGCAGCGCCGCCAGCTTTCCGCCGCGCACATAATGCACCCGGCCTTTCAGCCCCAGCGCGCCGGCCAGCCGTTTGATGTCGCGGCGCAAGGGGGTGCGCCCGTCCTCAAGCGGATGGGCCTTGAAAACAAGGTGGTGGTGCTTGGGCGCGCCCTCGGCAAAGCCGCGCATCACCACTTCGAGAAACTCGCTCATCGTGTTGAAGGGCGAGTGCATCTGAAAGCTGCTGTCATGCTCAAGCTGCAACAGCGCCAGATGATAGGGAAAGCCGCCGTGGCGAATACGCCAGGTGGCAAAGCCGCGCTCCAGCGCCTGAAACGGCATCAGCACCAGACGCCTCAGATAGAGCTGGAACTCTTTGGTGACACTGAGCGCACGATGGGGCTGAAAGTTGCGGTATGCCCCGTTCCGGAACATCACAAACCAATGGTAAAGCGCCCCGTAAAACACGTGCTGGCGCGTGTCGCCCCAACGGGCAGGGGGCAGGGGCGTGTCCATATCCGACTGCGCCAGCCCCGCCTGCATCTCGCGCAGCGACAGTTTCATAAGCCGCGAGTTGCCATTGCTCCCGCCGCGCTCATAAGTGACCCAATAGGGCCGCATATAGCCCTCTTCAAAGACATGAACCCCAAGCCCCATGGTCTTGGCCACGGCCACAGCCTGCGCATGGATCGGCCGTGTGTCGCCATAAAGCACAATATCGGTGACGCCTTTTTGCGCGACAATCTCGCCAAAGCGCGCCTCCCACTGGGCCAGCCTGCCATGATAGGGGATATAACTCTTGGCGCTAAACCAGAAGGCTCGATCGCCCGCATTAAACCCGACACGCCAGACGCGCGCGCCAGCGCGTGTCAGCATTTTGCCCAAAAGGTGGAAAAACGGCCCATGCGGCCCCTGCAAAAACAGGAAAACGCGGTTCTCGCCAGTGACTTTGCCCATATGTCCCATACTCTTCGGTATCTCAGTGACCCCTTACCTATACACGGACTGTGGTGAAAATATGGTGAATGCGCCCGCAAAGGCCAGCGCTTTCTTGCAGCCCGCCTGCGCCCGCGCTACTAAACACCCATACCGCGAAAGGCAGCCCCATGTTCACAGGCATCATCACAGATATCGGAACCATCCTCGAGCTTGAGCAACGCGGCGATCTGCGCGCCCGCATCGCCACCTCCTACGACACAACCACAGTCGATATCGGCGCCTCTATTGCCTGCAACGGCGTCTGCCTCACAGCCATAGCGCTGGGGCAGGGCTGGTTTGATGTCGAGATTTCCGCCGAAAGTGTCGCCAAAACCAACATCGGCACATGGGCCAAGGGGAGCCGCATCAATCTTGAGCGCGCCCTCAAGGTCGGCGACGAGCTGGGCGGTCATATCGTGTCAGGCCATGTCGATGGCGTCGCCGTGATCACGGCCATGGCAGAGGAGGGCGACAGCACCCGCGTCACTCTAAAAGCCCCCAAAGAGCTGGCCCGCTTTATTGCGCCCAAAGGCTCGGTGGCCCTCAACGGCACGTCGCTGACGGTCAATGAGGTCGCAGGCGAGAGCTTCGGGATCAATTTCATCCCTCACACCAAAGACGCGACAACATGGGGTGCGGCGGCCGTGGGCGATAAAATCAACCTCGAAATCGACACGCTGGCGCGCTATGTGGCGCGGCTGGCCGAGGCGTCTTAAGCCGCATTTCTCACCGAGTGCAGTGTGTGCGCGGCCTCAAACCCGCAGGCCGCCGCGCATCGGTCATGCTGGAAGCATGGCTTCGAGATGACCCCTCCCAGCGGCTGGCGTTGGCCTTGTCAGGCGAAGGCGCGCCGCCGCGCCGAAAGCGTCTAACATATTCACAAAAAGCATTGCGTTTGACGCGCGCGGCTCTAGACTCCCCCAAAACCAATAGGGGAGTCTGCCGCCATGAGCCTGATCAAACCAACCCGCCGTGACATTCTCAAAATCGCCGCCGCCATGCCGGCCTTCGCGCTGCCCGCCGCTCTGGCAAAGGCCTCTGTCGCCCCGCTGGGCGCGCCGGCGGCAGGCAATGGCGGGGTGTTCCGCTTCTCGATGGGCGATATGCAGCTCTCGGTGCTCTCTGACGGCTTCTTTTCGGTCCCCACAACGGGCCTCGGCGTCAATGCCCCGCGGCAAGAGGTGCAAGCCTTCCTTGCCGCGCATTACCTGTCGCCCGAAGAGGGCTACAGCCATACCAATCACCTGCTGATCGAAACAGCCGGGGCCAAAGTCCTCGTCGATGTCGGCTCTGGCAACCGCTGGTTTGAGACAACAGGCCGCCTCGTGAGCAATCTGGAAGCCGCAGGTCTCACACCAAGCGACATCACCCATGTCGTGATCACCCACGCCCACCCCGATCACATCTGGGGCATCCGCGACGACTTTGACGAGCCACTCTTTCCGGAGGCCGAATATATCATCGGCGAGGCCGAATACGCCTATTGGTCGCAAGACGGCCTCGCCGATCAGGTCAGCCCCGAAATGCTCCAGTTCGTCGCCGGCGCGGTCAACAGCTTTGCCACAGAGGGCGTCGACTGGACTTTGGCCGCCGAGGGTCACGAGGTTGTCCCCGGTGTCACGCTGATCAACACGCCGGGCCATACCGCGGGCCATATGTCGGTGCGCCTTGAAAGCGGCGGTCAGGCGCTTATCGCGCTCGGCGACGCCATGAGCCACGCCTGGACAAACTTTGCCCAGCCGACATGGTTCAACGGCTTTGACGCCGATGGCGCGCAGACCGTCAAAACCCGCCTTGCCCTGCTGGATATGGCCGCAGAAGACCGCGTGGCGCTGCTCGGCTATCACTTCCCCTTCCCCGGAGTGGGCCATGTGATGCGTGATGGCGAGGCCTATCGCTTTGTGCCAAGCCTCTGGCAGTTCTGAGGCGGGCGGTCCGCCCTCAGTTCAAAGGCGCTGAGGGCAAGCTCGCCATAGCGTTGACCTCGCGGTAAAGCACCGCGCGGTTGCGCCCGGCGCGCTTGGCCGCAAAAAGCGCCTCATCCGCCTTGCCAAGCGCGCTATCAAAGTCATCTCCCGCCGCACAGATATTAACCCCGATCGAGGCGCTCACAGATTTGGGCGCCGTCAGGCCCATCGCGGCAATCCGCGCAGGGATCTCCTGAAGCGCCTTGCGCATTTCATTGATCCGGTCGCTCAAAACGCTGATCTCGGCGGCGTGCAAACACAAAACAAACTCCTCCCCGCCCCAGCGGCCAAGGCTCTCGCCCTCCGTCAACAGGGGGGCCAAAACAGGCCGCACCTCTTGCAACACCCGGTCGCCCACTTGATGGCCATAGGTGTCATTTATCCGCTTGAAGTGATCCAGATCAATCAGCGCCAGCGCGCGGCCCGCGCTCTCGTCTGCGCCGCCGTTTTGCGCCTCAAGCCCGAGGGCCAGCGCAATGCCGGTGCGGTTCAGACAGTTTGTAAGACTGTCGACCGTGGCCAGCTTGGCAAGCCGCGTTTCCGCGCGCCGCCGCGCGATGTCGGCGCTCTGAAGCCTGTTGCCGGCGCGCACGGAATTGAAAACACCGATCCAGACAATCAGCGAAATCACACAGGCCTCATAAGGCACGCCCTGTTCCGCGCTGTCCACAAGATGATGCAGCAACAGCCCCGACGCCAGCGGCGCCAGAAGGCTGGTCAGAAGCAAGGCCCGCGTGATCCCCCCGATGCTGGAGCGGCGAAACAGGATCCGCGTCGGCTTGAACGCGGTAAAAAGCGTGGCCGTCGCCAACCCGAGGCAGAGCAGGCTGAGCGTTGTCCCGAAGGCCATATCGCCCATAGGAAGCCGCAGCCCGAAACTATAGCCGATCAGAACATTCAGCCCGATCGCCAGCGCGGCAAACATAGAGAGCGCCGCAAACTTCAGGCTGCGGCGCCGCAAAAGCCCCGCCAGCCCCAGACACCAGACCAGCGCAAATGTGTTCCAGCCCATTTGCCCGTGCAGCCCGGCACTCTCCAGAAAAAAGTTATGCGGCGCAAAGCGGCTCGCCGTGGCCACCGTCAAGGCGCCCAACACCAGCCCGTAGGTCCAGTTGAGCGGCAGGCCGAGGCGCTTGATGAAAAAGGCCGATCCGATCAAAACAATGCAAAGCCATGTCGCAAAGGTCGTCGCCGCGCCCTCATGGTCGGGCACAAGCCAGAAGTCACGCCCGACGACATTGGTCATAAAGCTGTAGCTGCTGATCACCAGTGCAAAGCCGGCAAACCAGAGCCGCATCCCGCGAAACTGTAAAATAGGGGTCCCCTTCGGGCGCAACGCCGCGTGAATTTGCGCAGGATTGATCATTTTTGGCCTCATGGTTGCGGTGCAAACTCAGGTCAAAATCCCGACACGGTAAATTGTTGCGAAACGGACTGTTCTCACAACAGAAACAGTTGTGTTAAATCACATTTATTAACGAAAGGTTAACGCAAACAGCCCAGCCCCAAAAAAATCCGCCCCATAGAGGCGGCCCGCAAATCTTGTTTGCCTCATTTTTGCACTGGCTCTGGTCAAAAGCCCGGCCTCCTGCTAATCCCGTCTGCGCAATCAAAGAGGCCCCCATGAGCGAGCGATACACAACCCCCGGACCGCTGGAAGCGAGCCTCAAAAGCGCAATTTCACCGATTGAGGAGATCATAGACGCCGCCCGCAAAGGCGAGATGTTTGTGCTCGTCGATCACGAAGACCGCGAAAACGAAGGCGACCTCGTGATCGCCGCCGAATTCGCCGATGCCGCAGCGGTCAATTTCATGGCCACCCATGGCCGCGGCCTGATCTGCCTGCCGATGACATCCGAGCGCATCGACCGCCTCGGCCTGCCGATGATGGCAGTGAACAACTCCTCGCGCCACGAAACCGCCTTCACCGTCTCCATCGAGGCCCGCGAAGGCGTCAGCACAGGCATTTCGGCCGCCGACCGCGCCCTGACCATCGCCACCGCGATCAACGAACAAAACACCGCCGCCGCCATCGCCACACCGGGCCATGTCTTCCCCTTGCGCGCCCGCAACGGCGGCGTGCTGGTGCGCGCAGGCCATACCGAGGCCGCCGTCGATATCGCCCGCCTCGCGGGCCTCAAGCCCGCCGGCGTGATCTGCGAGATCATGAAAGACGATGGCACTATGGCCCGCCTGCCAGACCTTGTCACCTTCGCCGCCGACCACGGCCTCAAAATCGGAACAATCTCCGATCTGATCGCCTACCGCTCCACCCATGACAACCTCGTGCGCCAGACCCGGCAAGACAGCGTCACCTCCGAGTTCGGCGGCACATGGGATATGCGCGTGTTCACCGACGAAACCAGCGGCACAGAGCATATCGCCCTGCTCAAAGGCGATGTCACAACCGCGGCCCCCGTCCTTGTGCGCACCCATGCGCTCAACGAGCTTGAAGATGTGCTCGGCCTCGGCCCGACGCCCGCCGACGAGCTTCACAAGGCCATGCGCATTGTCGCCGCCGAGGGCCGTGGCGCTGTGGTCCTGTTCCGCGAGCCTCACCCGCGTCTCACCTTCGCCGCCGAAGACGACGCCCCCCGCATCGTCAAACACACAGGCCTTGGCTCCCAGATCCTCGCCAGCCTCGGCATCACCGAAATGACCCTGCTCACCAACTCCCCCAAAACCGTCTATGTCGGGATCGACGCCTACGGCCTCTCGATCACCGGCACACGCCCGATCACAGAGACCTGACCCATGGCAAGCTCCCAGACCCATTACATCCTGCCGCGCCCGCGTTTTGACGCCCCCGTCAAACTCCTCATCGTGGTCGCCCCCTATTACCGCGATATCACCAACGACATGGTGCTTGGCGCGCGCGCCGAAATCGAGGCCGCCGGCGCCAGCTGTGATCTGATCGAAGTGCCCGGCGCGCTCGAACTGCCCACCGCCATCGCCACCGCCGAACGCCTGGCAAACTATGACGCCTATGTCGCGCTCGGCTGCGTCATCCGCGGCGCAACCACACATTACGAAACCGTCTGCAACGACAGCTCCCGCGCCCTCACCCTTCTGGGCCTGCAAGGTCTGATGATTGGCAATGGCATCCTGACCGTCGAAAACATGGCCCAGGCCGAAGAGCGCGCCAACCCCGCCGACATGAACAAAGGCGGCGGCGCCGCCGCAGCGGCCTTGCATCTCGTCGCGCTCGCCCGTAAGTGGGGCGCTCAGCGCGTCCCCCCCGGTTTCAAGCCCGATTCCGAAGAGTATCAGCTGGCCCAATCAACCAAAGGCAACCCCTCCGCATGACGCTCTCAGGCAACCAAATTCGCAAAATGAAATCCGCCGCCCGGCTCTATGCCGTTCAGGCGCTCTTTCAGATGGAACACTCCCGCCAAACCGTCGAAGCCGTGATGGCCGAGTTTTCCGAACACCGCTTTGGCGCCTCCTATGAGGAGGGCGATATGCAAGACGGCGACAGCGCCCTCTTCGCCACACTGATGGAAAACGCCGTCAGCTATCAGGCCGCCATCGACCAGATGACAGACCGCGCCCTCGTCGCCAAATGGCCGCTCGGCCGGATCGACCCGACCCTGCGGGCGCTGTTCCGCGCAGCAGGGGCCGAGATGAGCCAGACTGACACCCCGCCCAAAGTCGTGATCTCCGAATTTGTCGATATCGCCGCCGCCTTCCACCCCGAGGGCAAGGAGGCGAGCTTCGTCAACGCCGTGCTCGACCATATGGCCCGAGAAGCGCGCCCCGAAGCGTTCTGACCCGCGCCCGCACAGTCCGCGCCCGCCCAGTCCTTGATCGCCCAGTCCTTGGTCACACAGTCCTGAGTTCGTCCTGTCCTGATCACACACCTGCCTGATCACAGACCTGCCTGCACCCCTCCAGCCCTTTTTCTTTCTCAAAATATCCCCGCCGGAGGCTCCCGCGCGCACCGCGGGCGCAGCTGCTCTTTTGGGCGCCGTAGGGTGCGCAGTCCCTGCGCACCGCCCCGACCCGGCGCACGCTGCATTTACTTAATATGCCTTAACTTTTTCAGAGTCAGCCGGTGCACGCAGGGTGCACGGGTTGTGCACGCATATCACCCCCCCAGAATCAGCCTTTCAAAGGGCGTTAACTCTGCGGTGCGCTGCGTTAACTGATCCGTGACACAACATAGTCCGCCAAAGCCTCCAGCATCTCGCGCAGCGGGTGCTCGGGCAGGGCCGTCAATGCGGCGCGCGCCTTATCTGCATAGCCCAAAGCCTCCTGTCGGGCCGACTCCAAAGCGCCATGTTTGGCCAGCAACTCAAGCGCTGTGTCAAGATCGCCGGGGCGCTGCTCGCCCGCCTCGATCGTGCGCTGCCAAAAGGCGCGCTCCTCGCCCTGCGCCCTCGCCACCGCCTTGATCACCGGCAAAGTGAGCTTGCGCTCGCGAAAATCATCCCCGATATTCTTGCCTGTGCTGCCGCTAACCCCCTGATAATCCAAAAGATCATCCACAATCTGAAAGGCAATCCCGAGCGCATCGCCATAGTCAAACAGCGCCTTCACCTGGGCCTCGGGCGCGCCGGCAATCACCCCGCCCACTTCCGTGGCCGCCGAGAACAGCGCCGCCGTCTTGCCGCGCACCACCTGCAAATAGATCGCCTCTGTGGTCGCCAGATCCTGTGCCGCCGTCAGCTGCAAGACCTCTCCCTCGGCAATCGTCGCCGAGGCATTGGCCAGAATATCAAGCACCCGCAAGCTGCCGGTTTCAACCATAAGCTGGAACGAGCGCGAGAACAGGTAATCGCCCACAAGCACAGAACTTTTGTTGTCCCACAAGAGGTTGGCCGTCGGTCGGCCACGCCGCTTTGCGCTTTCATCCACCACATCATCATGCAGCAAAGTCGCCGTATGGATGAATTCGACGGTTGCCGCGAGATGGACATGATAGGGGCCGTCATAGCCGCAAAGCTCGGCTGCGGCGAGGGTCAGCATCGGGCGCAAGCGCTTGCCACCAGCCTCCACCAGATGCCGGGTCACTTCCGGAATGCGCGGGGCGTGCTCGGAGGCCATGCGCTCGCGGATCAAGAGGTTGACCGCCTCCATGCCAGCGGCCAGATGTGTGGCCAGTCTTTCGTGCGGTTTGTTTGCCGATCCGTTCAAGCTCTTCACGCTCCCGTCAGACATCTCGACATTTGCTGTCGAATGGTCATATTCACTTTATGAAACAACTTCTTAGCACAAACAATATGGCCGATCTGGCCTTTGCCCAAGCGCTGCTTCAGGGCGAGGGTATAGCCGTGTTTGAAATGGACGTAAATATGAGCGTGCTGGAAGGCGGCATCGGGGTTTTTCCGCGCCGTCTGATGGTTGTGGAGGCCGATTATGAGGCCGCCGCACGGGCGCTGCGCGACAACGGGCTTGAGGTCTATGAGCCGTCCTGAGCTGACCCATGATGCCTTTCTGGGCGGGCGGTTGAGGCTTTGGCAGCCCCGACAGGGCTATCGCGCGGGGGTTGATCCGGTTTTGCTGGCGGCCAGCATCGCCGCCAAAGCGGGCGACAGCGTGCTTGATCTGGGCTGCGGGGCCGGGGCCGCGGCGCTCTGTTTGGGGCGGCGCGTGCCGGGGTTGGATTTGCACGGTCTGGAGCTGCAGCCGCTCTACGCCGATCTGGCGCTCAAGAATGCCGCCGCCAACAGAATCACCTTCACAGTTCATCAGGGCGATGTGGCCGAAATGCCCGCGGCCCTGAAAGAGCGCCGGTTTAACCATGTGATAACCAACCCGCCATACTTTGACCGTGAAACAGGCTCCAAAGCGCCAGACACCACCCGCGAAACCGCCCTCGGCGGCGCCTCGCTTCCGCTCTGGCTCGCGGCTGCCGCGCGGCGTCTTGAGCCGAAGGGATATCTGACGCTCATCTGTCGCGCCGAGCGTCTGCCCGAGCTGCTGGCTGGCTTGCCCGCCTATCTCGGCTCGGTCGAGCTTTGGCCCGTCTTGCCGCGTCGGGGGCAGCCGTCTCAGCTCGTGCTCTTGCGCGCCCGTCACTCGGGCCGCGCCGCGTTTCGGTTGCACGCTGGCCTTCTGATGCACGACGGAGAGAGCCATACCGCCGATGTCGAAAGTTACACCGCCCAGATCAGCGGCGTGTTGCGTGACGCGGCACCGCTCCCCTTTCCCGAAATTTGACGCTATTTTTCGCCGATCCTCTCGCAACTGCGGCGTGACATATTATCTATGATATGCTCGACTGTAACAGCAACGTAACAATGAGGAGATTGAAATGAGCTTGAATTCCCATGTTGAAGAACTGAAGAGAAAACACCAGACTCTCTCGGACCGTGTCGAACATCTTCAACGGACGCCCAGTGCCTCAGACGCCGAAATCGCCGATCTCAAAAAGCAAAAACTCAAAATCAAAGAGCAAATCTCCCGTTTTGAGACAACCTCGGCCTAATTTCCCATTGTTTTCAACGCGCTCCTGATATCTGGAGCGCGTTTTTTGTCTTGGTTTGACGATGCCTCGCTGACATAGAAAAAGCCGCGCTCCGGGCGCGGCTTTTGTGTTTTTTGTGTTGTGTTTCGAGGTCTTAGACGAAGAATTGTCCGCCGTTCGCCGAAATCGTGGAGCCGTTGATAAAGCCCGCATCATCAGAGGCCAGAAAGGCCACGCAGCGGGCAATTTCTTCGGGTTCGCCAAGGCGGCCAGCCGGGATCTGGCCAATGATGGACTCCCGCACTTTCTCAGGCACGGCCATTACCATCTCGGTCGCAATATATCCGGGGCAAATTGCGTTGGCGGTAATCCCGGCGCGCGCGCCTTCCTGTGCCAGTGATTTCACAATCCCCAGATCCCCGGCTTTGGTCGCCGCGTAGTTGACCTGCGCAAATTGGCCCTTCTGGCCATTGATCGAGCTGATCACGATGATACGGCCAAACTTGCGCTCGCGCATTCCGTTCCAAAGCGGGTGCACCGTGTTGAACACGCCGGTCAGGTTGGTGTCGATGACCTCATGCCATTGTTGCGGGGTCATTTTGTGGAAGGGTGCATCCCGTGTGATCCCCGCATTTGCGACCACCACATCAATCGGGCCAAGCTCGGCCTCGACCTTGGATATCCCTGCGGCTGACTCTTCGTAATCGGCGACATTCCATTTGTAAGTCTTGATTCCGGTGTCCGCGGTAAAGGCCGCCGCAGCCTCATCATTGCCCGCGTATGTCGCGGCCACATTATAGCCCTCGGCTTTTAGTTTTTTTGAAATCGCTGCGCCAATCCCGCGCGAGCCGCCAGTGACCAATGCCGTCCGTGTCATATGTCTTTCTCCAGAGTTCTGTGCGTAATGCTGTTTCAAATAATATATAGTTTAAGCAATAATGTTGCGCAAGCAAATTGACGCATTCAACAAAAAAGGGCGCCCCCGTTCGGGACGCCCTGTTCATGCCTCACAAAGGAGTGGTCACATCATGGGCGCTCAACACAGAGCGCAACTCCCATGCCGCCGCCAATGCACAACGTGGCAAGGCCTTTTTTTGCGTCACGGCGTTTCATTTCAAACAACAGCGTGTTGAGAACGCGGCAGCCTGAGGCTCCGATCGGATGCCCGATCGCGATGGCGCCGCCATTGACGTTGACGATCTCCGGATCCCAGCCCATCTCTTTGTTGACGGCGCAAGCTTGAGCTGCGAACGCTTCGTTTGCTTCTACAAGGTCAAGATCGCTCGCGCTCCAGCCCGCTTTCTCCAAAGCCTTACGGCTCGCATAAATCGGACCAACCCCCATAATCGACGGATCAAGCCCGGCGGTCGCATAGGAAACAATACGGGCCAGCGGCTCGATGCCGCGCTTTTCGGCATTGTCAGCACTCATCAGAAGCACGCCTGCCGCCCCATCATTGAGACCGGATGCGTTTGCGGCTGTAACGGTGCCGTCTTTGGTGAACGCGGGGCGCAGTTTTTGCATCGCTTCCATGGTCGCTCCGTGACGAATGTATTCGTCCGCGTTGACGATTGTTTCGCCTTTGCGCGTCTTGACGGTAAAGGCCGCAATCTCGTCTGCGAATTTGCCGGCCTTTTGGGCCGCCTCTGCTTTGTTTTGGGAGGCCACGGCAAAAGCGTCTTGTTCGTCGCGGCTGATTTGCCATTTTTCTGCAACGTTTTCAGCGGTCTGGCCCATGTGATAGCTGTTGAACGCATCCCAAAGACCATCACGGATCATACTGTCGATATACTTGGTATCGCCCATTTTGATCCCGTCACGCAGATGCGCAACATGGGGGCTAAGCGACATATTTTCCTGGCCGCCAGCCGCAACGATCTCTGCATCGCCAAGTTGGATATGCTGTGCCCCAAGCGCGACAGCGCGCAGGCCGGATCCGCAGACCTGATTGATGCTCCAGGCCGAGCTTTCGATTGGCAAGCCGGCATTGACATGAGCTTGGCGCGCGGGGTTCTGGCCTTGGCCAGCCGTCAAAACCTGCCCGAGAATTGTTTCGGAGACTTCATTTTTGGCAATGCCTGCACGTTCGACGATGGCTTCCAAAACCGCGGTGCCGAGGTCGTGCGCGGAGGTGTTGGCAAACGAGCCTCCAAACGATCCAACTGCCGTGCGGGCGGCAGAGGCGATTACAACATTAGTCATGAGCAGTCCTTTCCCAGAAAACACTTCGCTATTGTCCTAGCGTAAGCTGTTGGGAGTGGCATACCGCATTTGCCGCATTGCGGCAACAACCCCTTGAACGACCAAGCGACGCAGGGTCAGGCGCGGCGTTCGTCTTCTTGGCTGCGCTCCCAAACCGGGCGCACTGTCGGGGCAGCAAAATAGTATCCCTGCAGGCAGTCGATCCCCATCTTTGCGAGAAAAGCCGCGTCTTCTGCGTTCTCGACAAACTCGGCCACGGTGAGCATATCGAACTGATCTGCAATTGCTTTCAATGCGCTGGTGAGGACTTGATTGTCGGGGTTTTGCGCGATTCCGCGAATGAATTGCCCGTCAATCTTGATGATATCAAAGTAAAAATCGCGCAGATAGCTGAACGAGGTGTAACCGGCTCCGAAGTCATCCAGAGCGAAGCTGACGCCTTTGGCCTGGATTTCGCTCATGAATGAAATGACAAGTTCTGGCACGGTCATGGCCGAGCTTTCGGTGATTTCAAGGATCAACCGTTCGGCGACTGTGACATTGCGCTGCAAGCCTTGCTTGAGCGTGCGCATCCAGCGCGGATAGCCTATGGAGCGGGCGGACATATTGATCGAGAGGCGCAGATCGGGCTGACGTGCGAGGGTGCGCAGGCCCTTTTCCAGTGCGATACAATCCATGATGCGTCCAAGCTCGGTGGCTTCGATCTCGCGGATGAAGTCTTTGGCTGGAATGATGCGCCCAGTCTCATCTGTGAGCCGCAATAGTGCCTCGTAAAAGGCAACCTTTTCAGGGGCTTGAGCGTGCATTATCGGTTGGTAGGCGAGCAGAACCTGCTTTTGTTTGAGGGCGGTTTCAACCATTTGCATGACGGATTTGTCGCGCATTGAAACGGCATATCCCAACGGGTTGATCGGGTCGGTTCCATGGTCTGCTGCTGGCCGTCGAATGTTCTTCATCGTGTCATTCCCGAGTGATGCCTCTTTGACTGGGAGCGTTACGCAGGATGTGCTAACAAGCGTTTAAAGGAAGACGTTGTTTAAAATTGAGCTGAAGAATGAAAACGCATGACACGAGTCTGACGAGATGTGGATGGCACGGAGTGGATCCGTTCTATGTGAAATACCATGATGAGGAATGGGGGGTGCCTGAATACGACAGTCGGGCGCTCTGGGAAAAGCTTGTTCTGGACGGCTTTCAGGCCGGGCTGAGCTGGATCACAATCTTGCGAAAGCGGGAGAATTTTCGGCAAGCTTTTCAAGGCTTTGACCCTGAGGTTTTGGCAACATGGGGGGAGGCTGATGTGCAGCGTTTGCTTGCGGATGAGGGGATTATTCGCCACCGTGGGAAGATAGAAGCGACGATTACAAATGCGCGGGCCTATCTGGAAATCGAGGCGACAGAGGGCTTTGCCGCCTATTGTTGGAGCTATGTCGGCGGGCGCCCGCGCGAGAACCACTGGGAGACTTTGGCGCAGGTGCCGGCGCAGACGGAATTATCGCAACAATTTTCAAAAAATTTGAAGAAAAAGGGATTCAAGTTCTGCGGGCCGACGATTGTCTATGCCTGGATGCAGGCCTGCGGGTTGGTCAATGACCATCTTGTCGGCTGCCACCGTCATGCCGAAGTGGCACCCGATTAGGGCAAAATCGGGCGTGGGGCACTCTATGTGGCACCCTATATGGCACGCTGTATGGACAGCGAAACGACGCACAGCCCGCGCGTGATCTTTCCGGGGGCGGGCTGGTCGGCTAGCCTTTTGCGAGCGCGATAAACTGGTCGATGAGCGCGTCGGTGATGGACCAGTCGCAGACCAGACGACAGGGCAGAAGCCCATCGGGATCGCCTGTTTTGACATCACCCGACAGCACATAATAGCGCGCACCCGCCGCGGCGAGGCGTTGATGGGCGGCGCGGGGCAGGTCGGCAAAAATCATGTTGGCATCAGGGCGATTTGTGAGGCGCGCGCCCGCAACTGTGGCAAGGCCCTCTGCGAGCCGTGCACAATTGGCATTGGCGCGTTTGGCCGAGGTGAGCCAGAGGTCATCCGCGAGATAGGCTTTCATCTGGGCCGAGAGGTAGCGGTGCTTTGAAAACAGATGCGCGCCACGCTTGCGGCGCAATTCGAACTCCCAGGCTTTGGACGGGTCAAA
>JAHBAM020000190.1 GCA_018500125.2 Roseobacter sp.
CCGCCACCGGGTCCGCCTGCTTGTGAAAGCTCCCAAAGACGCGCCCCTACAAGCCGCGCTGCGCGCCTGGCTCAAAGGTCTCAAACTCCCCAACCAGCTGCGCCTCAGCGTCGATATTGATCCGCAGAGCTTTTACTAAGGCCTTTTTCTTTCCCGAAATATCCTGGGGGTCTGGGGGCAAAGCCCCCAGCCGGTCGTCTTTTCGCGCAGCGAAAAGACGACCCCAAGCCAAAGTTCAGCCCAAAGCTCAGCCCTGCGCCCGCGCGCCTTTGAGGCCGCGTTGATCCACAAGAAAATCCGTTCCCATCGCTCCGATCCACATCGAAAAGAGCGCAAGCCAGGCCGTGCCGGCAAAGATCGAGCCGCCGGTGACGCCAGCCCCGATCGCGCAGCCGCCTGCGAGCATCGCGCCAAAGCCCATCAGCACGGCCCCAAACATCGAGCGGCGCATATTGCTTTCGTCGCTGAAGCCCTGAAACTTGAACTCGCGCCGCAGCAGAGCGGCCAGCAGCGAGCCGATCACAACGCCCGGAACCAGGCCGACATCGAATTCAAGCACTGCGTTGCGATCCAGAAAAAACATCAGCGTGTGGGCGGAAGGGCCGGAGAAGGTCGCGCTTTCGATTTGCACGGGGTCAAAGGCCGATTGCGCCAGCGTATAGGTCAGAACCCAGCCGACCGCGACAGAGAAGCCGACGCCCGAGGCAAAGACCAGCCGCGCGGCGCCGATGCGCTCCTTGCGCGACAGGTAGAGCGCCAGAGCGGCAAAGGCGAGACCAATGAAAAACCCCGCAGAGGGCGGCAGGCTGAGGGTGGCCAAGAGGTCCATATTGCGCCCGCCCTGCGTAATCCACAGCCCGGCGAGCCAGTCACGCGCCGGCGAGAGCACGCCCGCGAGCGACATTTGCGCCACCACAGCAAAGACCAGCCCCGCCACGACAGAGCGCAGGTTGCCCGTGGCGGCCAGGACGAGCAAGCGCCCCGAACAGCCGCGCGCCAGCACCATGCCGACGCCAAAGAGCAGCCCGCCAAGGATCGCGCCGGACCAGCTTCCCGGAACGGCCATCATGCGGGCCTCCTGGGTTTCCATCAGGCCAAGGAGCTGTGCGCCCTGAACCCAGACAAGGGCGGTCGAGAAGGTCAAAAACCAGACGGCGACCTTGTCTTTCATCATGCCGCGGGCAAATTCGACAGAGGCGGCGCGCAAACAAAAGCGCGAGCGCTGGGCCGCGACGCCGAAGATCAGCCCTGTGATCAGCCCGAAAAGCGCCGCGGTGGGAGCTTCGCCGATGCGTTCGATGAGCGGGATAATATCCATAGTGCTTCGCCTTTTGGCTGTGTTTTCTGGCCGTCTCTTCTGACCGTGTCTTCTGGCTGTGTCTTGCGGGTGTGTCGGGCCAGCGTTTAACCTATATATCATATTCACACTTTGACATGGATCAGATTTGCCCGTCTTGCCCTCACATCTTACCCTCACGTCTTACCCTGACGCCTTGGCCCGTTGGCGCGGCCTGCCGTCCTGCGCCGCTGTTTTGCTCTGTGCAAGGCGCGACAAAAGGCGTAAGCGAAGCCATGGCACGAATTGTAAACCTTATAGACGCCTCTGATCTGCCGCTCTGGCGGCGTCCGATTGCGCTGCTCTTTCTCATGGCCTTTGCCATGCCGATTGCTTTTGCCACCTGGAGTGCCTTGCTCAACAATTTCGTGATCGAGGTCGGCGGGTTTGACGGCTCGGACAACGGCTGGCTGCATACGGTGCGCGAGATCCCCGGCTTTCTGGCGGTGGGTGTGATTGCGATCATCATTTTCATGCGCGAGCAGGTTCTCGGGCTTGTTTCGCTGATCATGCTGGGCGCGGCGACGGCTGTGACGGCGTGGTTTCCGAGTATGGCGGGCATTCTCACGATCACCATGTTGTCCTCGATCGGGTTTCATTATTACGAGACAGTCAACCAGTCGCTTCAGCTTCAATGGCTGAGCAAGGCGCGCGCCCCCAAGGTGCTGGGCTATCTGTTGGCAACCGGATCGGGCGCGACCTTGATCTGTTATAGCATCATCATGCTGCTGTGGGAGCCTTTGGGGCTGACGTATAACAGCGTGTATCTGGTGGCAGGCGGGATCACGGCGGCCTTGGCGGTGTTTTGCTTGCTTGCCTATCCACAGTTTGAGGCGCCGCATCCGCAGGTCAAGAAGATGATCCTGCGCCGGCGCTACTGGCTGTATTATGCGCTACAGTTCATGGCCGGCGCGCGGCGGCAGATCTTTATGGTTTTTGCGGGCTTCATGATGGTTGAGAAGTTCGGCTTTGCGGTTCATGAAGTTGTGTCGCTCTATCTGATCAACCTTGTGATCAATATGATCGTGGCGCCGCTGTTGGGCCATGTGGTTCACCGCTTTGGCGAGCGCAACACGCTGTTGTTTGAATACGCTGGTCTTTGCCTTGTGTTTCTGGCCTACGGCGGGATTTATATGTTTGGCTGGGGCGTTGTTCTGGCGGCGACGCTCTATGTGATTGATCATATTTTCTTTGGTCTGGCGCTGGCGCTGAAGACCTATTTCCAAAAGATTGCCGATCCTCGCGATATTGCGCCGACGGCGGCTGTGGCCTTTACCATCAACCATATTGCGGCGGTGGGCTTGCCGGCCTCGCTGGGCTATCTGTGGCTTGTCTCGCCGACGGCTGTGTTTGTGCTGGCGGCGGCGATGGCGGCGGTGTCGTTTGGGCTGGCGCTCCTGATTCCACGGCACCCGGAAGAGGGCAATGAAACCATTTTCTCCAGAGTCACTGCGGCCGCGCCCGCAGAATAAGCAGACCCAAAACAAGACAGGACCAAGACATGAGCACGAGCTATTCGGCCTTTACCACGATTGACAACAAGCCCGCTGCCGAGGCGCTGGGAGAGGCTCTGGAGCGGATGGTGCCGGAACCCACAGGGGTGGGTGTGTTTGAGATGGAAGACGGCTCGGGGCTTTGGGAGGTTGCGGCCTATTTTGTTGAAACGCCCGATGCGGCGGGGCTGGCTCTGCTTGAGGCGCTGCATGGGGCGCGTTTTGTTGTCTCCGAGATTCCGCAGACCGACTGGGTGGCCAAGGTGAAGCGGGACCTCGCGCCTGTGGTGGCGGGGCGCTTTTTTGTGCATGGCAGCCATGACGCCGATCAGGTTCCGGCGGGGGCGCAGCCTTTGTTGATCGAGGCGGCGATGGCCTTTGGCACAGGGCATCACGGCACGACCCTTGGCTGTTTGAAGGCGCTGGACCAGCTTGTCGAGGCGGGGTTTGAGCCGAAGTCTGTGGCCGATATCGGCTGTGGCACGGCTGTGCTGGCGATGGGCGCGGCGCGGATCTGGGATGTGCGCATTATTGCCAGCGATATTGACGAGGTGGCTGTGGATGTGGCGCTGGCCAATGCGAAAGCCAACGGGCTTGAGGGGCGTATCGAATGTGTCGAGGCGGCGGGCTTTGGCCATGATGTGCTCGCGCAGGCCGCGCCTTATGATCTGATCTTTGCCAATATTCTCAAGGGGCCGCTTGTGGCGCTGGCGCCCGAGATTGCGGCGAATCTCACGGAGGGCGGCTATGCGATCCTGTCGGGGATCTTGAACGAGCAGGCCGATGAGGTGATTGAGGTTTATGCACGCAATGGAACCAATCTGGCCGAGCGGCAGGTGATTGGTGACTGGAGCACGCTTTTGCTGCGAAAGTCCTGACAAGACATCGTTCTTTTTCGCCTTATTTGAGCCAATTGCCCAAATCTCGCCACAATTGAAAGGCAACCTAAGGGAGAACTTCGGTGGGGGCACTGGAGTCTGCCATGTCTGCCAAAGTGCAAAATTTTGATAAGCGTGTGACGCGTCTGGCGCGCAAGCACCGTGCCATGAGCAATGGTTACGGGTTTCGTTTGGATAAAAACGGTTTGATCACGATCAAGCCAAAGCGTGCCAAGGGCACCTCGCCGGTGTCTGTTCTGCTGTTGGTGCTGTGTATCGGTGTTGTGTTCAAAGCGGTGGCTTTGGCGAATTTTGGCCCTGCCAAATATGCCGAGCGGCTGGCACCGTTGCATGAGGGCACGGTTGTGGAGCGGGCGGGGGCCTGGCTGATGGAGCCGGGGGTTGTCACCTATGCTCTGTCAGGGGTGATCAGCGGAGTGGTGCGCTAGGCGGGCTGTCGGGCGCTGTGCCGATGCGCCGGAGTCTGAGCCTCTGCGGTTTGGCTGCGGGCCTGTAATGTGGGGCTGTGACGCGGGCCTGTGACGCGGGCCTGTGAGCTTGAAAAAGAAAAGCCGCGCTCCTGAGGGAGACGCGGCTTTGATCTTTGGGCGCTCGGGGCGGCTGCGCTTAGCGCTGGGCCTCGGAGATCGCATCAATATCACCACGGCACAGGCCGATATCTTCAAGCTCGCGATCGCTGAGCTGGGAGAGCGCGTTGCGTGTGGAGCGGGCGTCATTCCACGCGACAAAAGAGGCTGTCATGTGGGCGAGAATCTGGCCGATACGGCCGTGTGTGCCAGCAATTTGCTGCGCGCGTGTATAGTCGAGGGCGGCCATATCTGTGTTCCTTCTCTAGAGTTATGGTCTGTGGTCTGATTGGCGGCATTTAGGGGCGGTTTTGCCTGCGCACAAGGGGATATTTTCACATAAGTCCTATGCGTGTCGTGCATGGGTCGAAATAGGGCCAAGCGCCTTAATTTTATAGGGCAAGGGCCTGTGGAAAACGTCGCTTTTGGGGGCTGGAATGGCGGTTTTTGCTCAAAATTTGCTGCAATGCGGCAAAATTGCGGCAAAAGCGCTCGGATATGTTAAGACTTGGCAGATGTTCCCGTTTCGTGCTAGTGCTTCAAAAAAGCAACAGATTTGGCTGTGAGCGCAAGACAGCGCGACAAATAAGTCAGGTGAGCGGGGCGAGTGGGATGCGTATTTTGGGAATCGACCCCGGACTGCGGAATATGGGCTGGGGTGTGATTGAAAAACACGGGTCGCGGCTGAGCTATATCGGCTGCGGTGTTGTGACATCTGCGGGCGACGATCTGGCGGCGCGGCTTTTGTCTTTGCATCACGGGCTGACCGAGGTTTTGCGAGACTATGCGCCGGACACGGCCGCTGTGGAGCAGACTTTTGTCAACAAGGACGCGGTGGCGACGCTGAAGCTCGGGCAGGCGCGCGGGATCGCGCTTCTGGTGCCGGCGCAGTTCGGGCTGGATGTGGCAGAATATGCGCCCAACAAAGTCAAAAAGACGGTTGTGGGTGTGGGCCATGCGAGCAAAGACCAGATCAAGCATATGGTGAAGATGCAGCTGCCGAGCGCGGATGTGAGCCGCGCCGATGCGGCGGATGCGCTGGCGATTGCCATCACCCATGCACATTATCACAGATTTGCCGCGATCACGCTGGCGCAGACAGGAAGTTGAGCGGATGATCGGGAAAATCGCAGGGCGGATTGACTATATCGCCGAGGATCATGTGCTGATTGACGTTAAGGGGATCGGCTATCTGGTGTATTGCTCCGAGCGCAGCTTGCGCAGCCTGCCGCGCGCGGGCGAGGCTGTGGCGCTTTATACCGATCTTTTGGTGCGCGAGGATAATTTGCAGCTCTTTGGCTTTACCTCGCTTGTCGAAAAGGAGTGGTATCGCTTGCTTCTGACGGTGCAGGGCGTGGGCGCGAAGGCCTCTTTGGCGATGCTCTCGGCGCTTGGCCCCGAGGGGGTGAGCCGTGCGATTGCGCTGGGCGACTGGGGGGCTGTGAAGGCCGCTAAAGGCATCGGCCCCAAGACCGCGCAGCGCGTTGTGATGGAGCTGAAAGACAAAGCGCCCGCCATTATGGCGCTCGGCGCGGGGCCTGCGCCCGAGATCGGGCAGGAGGACGCTGTGCTGGAAGACATTGCTCCGGTGAGCGCGCCTGTTGCGCAGGTGGGCGGTGCGGCGCAGTCAGAGGCGCTTTCGGCTCTGAGCAATCTTGGCTATGCGCCCTCCGAGGCCGCGAGCGCGATTGCGCAGGCGCAGGACAATGGCGGCGGTGAGGACACGGCGGCGCTGATCCGTCAGGCGCTGCGGCTTCTGGCGCCGAAGGGGTAGAGCATGAGCGCGAGAGAACCAGTGTTAAGCCCCGAAGCGCTCCCCGAAGATGTAGAGCGCGCGTTGCGGCCCCAGCATCTGAGCGAGTTTGTCGGGCAAGCCGAGGCGCGGGCCAATCTCAAGGTCTTTATCGAGAGCGCCAAGATGCGCCAGGATGCGATGGACCACACGCTGTTTCACGGCCCTCCGGGGCTTGGCAAGACCACGCTGGCCCAGATCATTGCGCGCGAGCTGGGGGTCGGCTTTCGGATGACGAGCGGGCCGGTGCTGGCCAAGGCGGGAGATCTGGCGGCGATCCTGACCAACCTTGAGCGCAACGATGTTCTGTTTATCGACGAAATCCACCGTCTCAACCCTGTGGTGGAGGAAATTCTCTATCCTGCCCTTGAGGATTTCGAGCTTGATCTTGTGATCGGCGAGGGGCCGGCGGCGCGGACGGTGCGCATCGAGCTTCAGCCCTTTACGCTTGTGGGCGCGACCACGCGGCTCGGCCTTCTGACCACGCCGCTGCGCGATAGGTTCGGTATTCCGACGCGGCTCGAGTTTTATGCGGTGGCAGAGCTTGAGCGGATTGTCAGTGTCAATGCGCAGAAGCTCGGGGTGAAGGCCGATGCGGCCGGGGCGCTCGAGATTGCCAAGCGCTCGCGGGGCACACCGCGGATTGCGGGGCGCTTGCTGCGCCGTGTTGTTGACTTTGCGGTTGTGGAGGCGGGCGGCATTGTGAGTCAGGAGCTGGCGGATCGCGCGCTCTCGAGGCTCGGGGTGGATGCGCTCGGGCTTGACGGGGCAGACCGCCGGTATCTCGCTTTGATTGCCGAAAACTACGCGGGCGGGCCTGTGGGCATCGAGACGATTGCGGCGGCCTTGTCGGAAAGCCGCGACGCGCTTGAGGAGGTTATTGAGCCGTATCTCTTGCAACAGGGGCTTATTCAGCGCACACCGCGCGGGCGGATGCTGGCGCAGAAGGGTTGGAGCCATATGGGCCTGACCCCGCCCAGAAGCCGCGATGATTTGTTTGACTGAAGACGAGCCTGACGCCATGACCACGACCCCTGCCGATATTGAAGCCATGTTCACCGATGCCAAGGGCAGCTTTCGCTTTGCGCGCTGGGGGCGGCCGATTGCGCCGATTGTCTTTGGCGTCGACGAGGCGACGCTCAATGTCTTCAAGGGCGCTGTGGAGGCGCTTTCGGCGCTGACCCGCCATCCGCTCGCCGAGACAGATTTCGAGCTTGGGGTGAACCTCATGTTCTTTCTGTTCAAGAGCTGGGACGAGTTGAGCGAGCTGCCTGATCTGGACCGGCTGGTGCCCGAGCTTGAGACGCTGGTGCCAAAGCTCAAGGCGCAGGGCGCGAGCCAATACCGGCTGTTCCGCTTTGATGATCAGGGCGCGATACAGGCGTGTTTTGTCTTTGTGTGTCTGGATGGGCCTTTGGCAGACTGGCCAGCCGAAAGCCTTGCTTTGGTGCAGGCGTCGCAGGCATTTTTGCTTTGGGGCGATCAGGCCTTTGCGGCGCGCTCGCCTCTGGCGCGGCTGCCCAATGGGGCCGATATTTTGCGCCCCGATGTCGGCGATATCTTGCGCGCGGCCTATGCGCCCGAGCTGCCGGATGTGGAGCAGGACGCGAGCTTTGCGCTCAGGCTGTTTGCACGGGTGAGTGCGGCGCAGGCTTGAGGCGCGCGCTATGCTGTGCTTGAAATGGGGCGAGACAGTGAGAAAGCGGCCAATATGATCTATAGCTTGCCTGTGCGGGTATATTATGAAGACACCGATATGGCAGGGATTGTCTATTACGCCAATTATCTGCGCTACATCGAGCGGGGGCGCTCGGAGTGGGTGCGCGCTGTCGGGCTTGACCAGAATGTGATGAAAGAGCGCGACGGGATCGTCTTTGCGGTGCGCCGTGTCGAGGCGGATTACCTTGGCTCCGGGCGGCTTGACGACCAGCTTGTTGTCGAAACACAGGTGAAGTCGGTCACCGGGGTGAGACTGGTGATGGAGCAATCGGTCAAGCGCGGGGAAGACATATTGTTTCAGGCTCTCGTGACCGTTGTTTGTATGACGCTTGAGGGGCATCCGACCCGCCTGCCAGCAAATATCCGCCAAATGGTGCACTGATCCTTGGCCAGATCGTGCTTGGGATAGCTTTCTGCCAAAAGATCGGCTAATTTGCCCTCAATAAGGCGAAAAGCCACCCAGAAGAGAGCAGGCACCATGGAAACTGAAGCACTGGCCGCGGCGCAGCATATCGACTTTTCGATGTGGGCGCTGTTCATGCGCGCAACATTCACCGTAAAACTCGTGATGATCATCCTGATCCTGGCTTCGGTCTGGTCATGGTCGATTATCCTTCAGAAATTTATCGTTTATCGCAAAGCCCGCGACGAGGCGGCTTCATTTGATCGGGCCTTTTGGTCAGGCGAGCCGCTGGATGCGCTCTATGAACAGATCGGCCCGGAGCCTGCGGGGCAGAGCCAGAAGATATTTGCCGCAGGGATGACCGAGTGGCAGCGCTCCCACAAGGCCGATGGCGCGCTGATTGCCGGAGCGCATTCGCGGATCGACCGCTCTATGGATGTGGCGATTGCCAAGGAGGCGGACAAACTCAACAGCGGTCTGCAGGTCTTGGCCACGGTCGGCTCGACCACGCCGTTTATCGGCCTGTTCGGCACTGTGGTCGGGATTATGAACGCCTTCATCGAGATTGCCGAGCAACAAAACACCAATCTTGCGGTTGTGGCCCCCGGCATTGCCGAGGCGCTTCTGGCGACCGGGCTTGGGCTTTTGGCGGCGATCCCTGCGGTTATCTTTTACAACAAGTTGAGTGCGGACAGTGAAGGGCTTGTGGCGGGCTATGAGGCCTTTGCCGACGAGTTCTCGACCATTCTCAGCCGCCAGCTGGGCAGCCGTTATGGGCGCGGGCGTAGCACAGAAAGACACAGGAGGCGGCGGCAGCCGTCGCCGCCGCGCACGGGGGCGCTCGCGGCCTATGTCTGACATCAACGTAACACCTTTTGTCGATATCATGCTTGTGTTGCTGATTATCTTTATGGTGGCCGCCCCGATGCTGACTGTGGGTGTGCCTGTGGAACTGCCCAAGACGGCGGCCAACAGCCTGCCCGTGGAGGCCGAGGAGCCGCTCACTGTAACGCTCACAGCCGAGGGGCAGGTGATGATCCAGCAGACCG
>JAHBAM020000192.1 GCA_018500125.2 Roseobacter sp.
AGATGTGTATAAGAGACAGCCCCGAGCAGCGAGGACCCGCAGCACAGCAGAACCGAGACCCAAAGCATGGTGCGAAACTCGCGCACCAGCAAAAAGGCAATCGCCCCCGGCGCGATGAGCAGGCCGATGGCAAGGATCAGCCCCACCGCCGAGAGCGTGGCCACAATGGTCGCAGAGAGCGCAGTCAGAAGCCCGTAGTGCAGCCAGCCCACAGCCAGTCCAGAGGCCTGCGCTTGGGCCGGGTCAAAGGCGTGCAACAAAAGGTCTTTCCATTTGAGCAGCAGCGCCGCCGAGACCAGCAGGGCAATACTTGCCGAGGTCCAAAGCTCTTGTGCCGAGATCCCCAGCATATTGCCAAACAGGATATGGTCCAGATGGACGTTGGTCTTGACGCCGACATAAAGCACAATCCCGAGGCCAAACATCCCCGAAAACACCACGCCCATGACGGTGTCCTGTTTCACACGGCTGTTCTCGCTCAGATAGCCTGTGGCCAGCGCACAGACCATGCCGGCCGCAAAGGCCCCGAGGATCAGCGGCGCGCCAAGGATATAGGCCAGCACAACTCCGGGCAGCACCGCGTGGCTCACCGCATCGCCCATCAAGGCCCAGCCCTTGAGCACCAGAAAACAGCTCAGAAGCGCTGTCGGCACAGAGATCAGCGCCACAATGAGAAAGGCGCTCTGCATGAAAGGAAACTGGAAGGGCAGCAGCAGCTCGCTCATGGCTGTGCCTTGAGCGCTTTGGCGGCTCTGCGGCGCGCGGCGAGGCGGCCATGTTTGGGCGCAAAGACAAAGGCGGCCAGAAAGAGCAGCGTTTGCAGGCAGACAATGATCCCGCCGGTCGCCCCGTCCAGAAAGTAACTGGCGTAAGCGCCCAGAAAGCTCGTGAGCGTGCCGATGGCGACAGAGGTCACGATGAGCCGCGGGAAGCGGTCACACAAAAGATAGGCCGTGGCCCCCGGCGTGACGACCAGCGCAATGACAAGGAAGGCTCCGACGGTCTGCATCGCCGCCACCACAGACGCCGAGAGCAACAGAAAAAACACGGCCTTGAGCCGCGCGGGGTGAAGCCCGATCGAGCGGGCATGGCTTTCGTCAAAAAACGTCACCATCAGGTCTTTCCATTTCGCCAGAAGCACCAGAAGCGTGACCCCGCCGATCAGCGCGAGCTGAAGCGTGTCTGCCGGGGTGATGGCGAGAATATTGCCCATTGTGATGCTCTGCAGATCAATGCTGACGGGGCTAACCGAGACGATGAACAGGCCCAGCCCGAAAAAGCTGGTAAAGATCAGCCCGATGATCACATCTGTCTTGAGGCCCGAGCGCTCGGTGAGAAAGAGCATGGAGGCCGCCGCAAGGCCGCCCGCAAGAAAGGCCCCCAGCGCAAAGGGCAGGCCGAGCATATAGGCGCCAGCCACGCCCGGCACAACCGAATGGGACAGCGCATCGCCAATCAGCGACCAGCCCTTGAGCATGAGATAGGCCGACAAAAAGGCGCAGACCCCGCCGACGAGGGCGCAGACCCACATGGCGTTGAGCATATAGCTGTAGCCGAAAGGCTCAAACCAGATCGCAGATCCGCTCATGGCTCGCGGTCCTGCCGCTGGGTCTGCTCGCCGTATTGCACAAAGGGGCGCTCGTCGTCTGTCAGGATCGTCACGGCGCGCTCGTCACTGTCCTCATGCAGCGTGTCACCGCCGATTGTGATATGACGGAGCACCCCGCCAAAGGCCTCTTCGAGGTTTTCACGGGTAAACACCTCATCGGTGTGGCCATAGGCCAGCACCGTGCCTTTCACAAGAACGGTGCGGTCGCAGAACTCCGGCACAGAGCCGAGATTATGCGTCGCAACAAGCATGACCCGGCCCTCGTCGCGCAGCTCGCCCAGAAGCGTGATGATCTGGTTTTCTGTGGTCACATCCACGCCGGTGAACGGCTCGTCCAGCAAGATCACCTGCCCCTCTTGCGCCAGGGCGCGCGCCAGAAAGACCCGCTTGCGCTGCCCGCCCGACAGCTCGCCGATCTGGCGCTTGCGAAAGGCCAGCATATTCACCCGTCCGAGCGCCTGATCGACCGCCGCATGATCGGCGGCTTTGGGGCGGCGCAGCATCCCCATATGCCCATAGCGGCCCATCATCACCACATCTTCCACGAGCACGGGAAAGGCCCAGTCGACCTCCTCGGCCTGTGGCACATAGGCGACAAGATTTTGCTTGATCGCCGCGTGCACTGGCTGGCCCAGCAGGGTGATTTCGCCCTTGGAAATCGGCACAAACCCCATAATCGCCTTAAAGAGTGTCGACTTTCCCGCCCCGTTGACACCGACAAGCGCCGTGACCGTGCCGCGCGGAATGTCAAAGCTCGCCTCCCGCAGGGCCGTATGGCCGTTGCGGTATGTCACCGTGACACCCTTGGCGCGAATGCCATCCATTATGTGTCTCCCGTGAGGCCGCGCACGACCGTTTCTGTGGTGACGCGCAAGAGGTCAAGATAGGTCGGCACAGGGCCGTCCTCGGTGCTGAGACTGTCGACATAGAGCACGCCGCCATAGGCCGCGCCGGTCTCGCGGGCGACTTGTTCGGCCGGCGCGGTATTGACTGTGCTTTCACAAAAAACAGCCGGCACAGCCTGTGCGCGCACCCCGTCAATCACGCGGCGGACCTGCTGGGGCGTGCCGGTCTGGTCGGCGTTCATCGGCCAGAGATATAGCTCTTGCAGCCCCAGATCGCGGGCCAGATAGCTGAACGCGCCCTCACAGGTGACAAGCCAGCGGTTTGCTTCGGGGATGGCCGCGATCTGCGCCTTCAGCGGCGCAAGCGTGGCGCGCAGCTCGGCGGCATAGGCCGCGGCATTGGCCCCGTAGGTCGCGGCATTGGCAGGGTCGGCGCGGCTGAGTGCGGCCTCGATATTGGCGATATAGACCAGCGCATTTTCAAGGCCCATCCAGGCGTGCGGATTGGCCTTGCCCTCATAGCTGCCAGACCCGATCGAAATCGGCACGATCCCGTCTGACAGCGTCGCGGAGGGGACATCGCCCAAATTGGTGAGGAACTGCTCAAACCACAGCTCGAGGTTCAGCCCGTTCCACAAGATCAGATCGGCCCCCGAAGCGCGGACAATATCGCGCGGTGTGGGCTGATAGCCGTGAATCTCGGCCCCCGGCTTGGTGACAGAGACAACATCCGCCGCCTCGCCCGCCACATTTCGGGCCATATCAGCGAGAACTGTAAAGGTTGTTACAACCTTGAGCCTGTCTTGGGCCGCAAGGCTTGTGGCCATCAGAACCGCCCAGCAAAGCACCACGAAACGCAGCATGAAAGAAGACCTTTCTATGAGTCCGCCAACTGTAATTGCAAATCACTCGCAACTGCAAGGGGCAGATCAGAAATAGTCCACAGCCGGGCGCTTGCAATAGGCGCACGAAGGGTTAGCTTGGAAAAATGACACAAAATGCCCTCATCATCGGCGCCTCGGGTGGGATCGGAGCCGCCGTGGCGCACAGGCTGGAGACAGACGGCTGGCGCGTCACCCGGCTGTCGCGCGCCCAAGATGGCCTAGAGATCAGCGATCAGGCCAGTGTGGACGCTCATCTAAGCGCTCTGGCTGGCCCCTTCGAACTTGTCTTTATGGCGTCCGGCGTGCTGGCCGCCAAGGGCGGCACACCGGAAAAAGCGCTCAGCCAGATCCGGCAGGACAGCTTTGAAGAGGTCTTCAAAATCAACACCTTCGGAGTGGCCTATGTCTTGCGACACGCGCCCAGACTTCTGCCCAAAAAGGGCCGCTCTGTGCTGGCTGTTCTGACCGCGCGGGTCGGCTCGATTGGCGACAACCATATTGGCGGCTGGCACGCCTATCGCGCCTCGAAAGCCGCGGCAAACCAGCTTGTCCGCGGCGCGGCCATCGAGCTGGGCCGCAGCCACAAAGAGGCCATCGCCGTGGCCCTGCACCCCGGAACCGTCGCAACCGACTTCACAGCCGATTATGCCGCGCGCCACAGCACGGTTTCGCCGCAAGACGCGGCTGAAAATCTGGTCACTGTGATGCAGGGGCTGAGCGCCGCAGAAAGTGGGCAGTTCTTTGATTATGCCCATAAGCCGATTGACTGGTGAGCGCCGAAAGACAGCCCAAAGGCGGGGAACGGGCGACACCCTGCATCTGACGCATTTGTGCCAAATTCTTTGGCCGATGTGCACCCGTTGTTGACGAGTTTAGCAAAACAAGGTTAGCGCAGCGTTAATGCGCCTGACAAAAAGGACAGACCGATGAGCGTTCCAGCGCTAGACGCGAGCACCGTGATCGAACCCATCCGCCAGCTTGCGGCGGCGGGCGGCGACGGGGTGCTCTGTGTGATCACCCATGTCGACGGCCCCTCCTATCGCCCGCTCGGGGCCATGATGGCCGTTTTGGCCGACGGGCGGCGGATCGGCACGCTGTCCTCGGGCTGTGTCGAGGCCGATATCGCGCTGCATTCGGCCAAAGCGCTCGACAGCGGCCTGCCCCACACGGTGCGCTACGGCAAAGGCTCGCCTTTTGCGGATATCGTGCTGCCCTGTGGCGGCGGCCTCGAAATATTGCTGGTGCCGCGCCCTGATGTGGCGGTGTTAAAGACGCTGCTGAGCCATCATGGCGCGCGTCAGGCCTGTGTGCTGGAAGTCGATCACCGCAGCGGCGCGCTCTGCGCTGTCGCACAAGGCGAGACCGGCTGGACCGGCGATATCTTCAGCATCACACTTGACCCCGAGATCTGCTTTTTTGTCTTCGGGAAAGGGCCGGAAACCGCAACTTTTGCAGGGCTGGTTCAGGCGGCGGGCTATCCCAATCTTGTGCTTTCGCCAGACACAGAGACGCTTGAGGCGGTGGCCGCAACAGGCTGCGCCACCCAGCATCTGACCCATGCCCATTGTCCCAAAGACCTCGCGATTGATGCCCGCAGCGCGGTTGTTCTGTTTTTTCACGATCACGAGTGGGAGCCGCCCATTCTCGCAGAAGCACTGACCTCACAGGCCTTTTATGTCGGGGCACAAGGCAGCTTGCGCGCCGCCGAGATGCGGCGCATGGAGCTTGCACGGCTCGGCACCAGCGAAGCGGAGATCGCGCGGCTGCATGGCCCCATCGGGCTTGTCCCATCCGCGCGAGACGCCCGCAAACTCGCGGTCAGCGTTCTGGCCGAAGTCCTGAGCCTTTAGGGCGCTTTGGGGCGTGCTTGCGGGGCCACAAAAAAGGCCCTGCCCGCGGGCAAGGCCTGATCTGTGCTTGTGATCTCTTAGCGTCTTGCGCTGTTACGCGGCGGCTTTGACGGCCCGTTGCGTCATGACTTTGACCAGATGCGCGCGATACTCCGAGGAGCCGTGCAAATCTGCGATCATGTCATCAGCCGCAACCGTCAACCCGTCGAGCGCAGCGGCCGAGAAATCAGCCGACAAAGCCGCTTCGGCTTCCCGCCAGCGGAACACACCCTCGTTTGACGCGCCCGTCACTGCGACGCGCACCCCCTCGGATGTCTTGGCCACAAAAACCCCGACCAGCGCAAACCGCGAGGCCGGCTGGACAAATTTTTGGTAGTTTGCGGCCTCGGGGATCGGAAATTTGACAGCAATCACGAGTTCGCCGTCGTCCAACGCGGTTTCAAACATCCCCTGAAAGAAGTCATCCGCCGCGATTTCGCGCCGGTTGGTCACAACCGTTGCCCCCGCGCCCAAAACCGCCGCCGGATAGCAGGCCGCCGGATCATTGTTGGCGATGGAGCCGCCGATTGTGCCACGGTTGCGCACCGCAGGGTCGCCGATATGCGCGGCAAGCTCGGACAGGGCCTTGAATGTCCCGTCGGCCGCCACATCGGCATGACAGGTTGCCCCACCAATGGTGAGAACCCCGTCTGACGCGCAGAGGCCCTTCATTTCGGAAATCCCGCTCAAGGAGACAAGCTTGGACGGGCTTGCCAGACGCGCCTTCAAGGTCGGGATCAGCGTTTGCCCGCCGCTCAAGGCTTGTGCCTCTCCTGTCAGGGCTGCGACGGCCTCTGCAACGGTCGTCGGGCGCTCTATGTCAAATGCATACATCTGCTTTTTCCTTTCAAGCGTTTTGCATAGCCGTCCACACCCGATGAGGTGTGACAGGCATATCAATGTGGGTTACGTTTTTGCCGCCCGATTGCAGGGCATCAATCACCGCGTTGATGACTGTGGGCGGAGAGCCGATTGCTCCGGCCTCGCCACAGCCTTTCACACCCAAAGGATTGTGTGTGCAGGGCGTGCCCTGACTGTGATCAACCTTAAAGAACGGCAGATCATCGGCGCGGGGCATTGTGTAATCCATATAGGAGGCACTCAGCAACTGGCCGTCTTCGTCATAGGTTGTGTTTTCCAGAAGCGCCTGGCCAATCCCCTGACCAAGCCCGCCATGCACCTGGCCTGTCACAATCATCGGATTGATCACATTGCCAAAGTCATCGACCGCCGCAAAGCGGTCCACACGGACCTTGCCTGTTTCGGGGTCAACCTCGACCTCACAGCAATAGGCCCCGGAAGGATAGGTGAAATTGGCCGGGTCATAGAAGGCCGTTTCTTCCAGACCCGGTTCAATCTGATCGAGAGGGAAGTCATGCGGAATATAGGCCTTCAGAGCCACTTCGCCGAACGGCACTGTCTTGTTGGTTCCGATGGCCGAGAAGATACCGTCTTCAAAGCTGATGTCCTGATCGGTGACCTCCAGCATATGCGCCGCGATCTTTTTGGCCTTGGTGATGACCTTTTCTGTGGCGCGCACAACCGCCGAGCCACAGACCGCCAGAGAGCGCGAGCCATAGGTGCCCATGCCGAACGGAATTTTGGAGGTATCGCCATGCACGATATCAATGCTCGTCGCATCAATGCCCAGCATATCCGCAACCACTTGCGGGAAGGCGGTTTCATGGCCTTGCCCGTGGCTGTGCGCCCCGACCATAACCGAGATATTGCCGGTCGCGTTGACCCGCACCGTCGCGGCGTCATAAAGCCCCACACGAGACCCGAGAACCCCGACAAGATTTGACGGCGCAATGCCACAGGCTTCGATATAGGCGTTGACACCAAAGCCGCGCAAAAGCCCTTTGGCTTCTGACTCTTTGCGGCGGGCGGCAAACCCGGCGATGTCTGCGACGCTTTCCATCTTGTCCATCAAAGCGTCATAATTGCCGCTGTCATACTCAAGCCCGGCTGCCGAGGCAAAAGGGTATTGATCTGATTTAATGAAGTTTTTCCGCCGCAAGGCGATCGGGTCCATGCCCATTTCGCGGGCCGCCATATCGATCACCCGCTCCAGAGAATAGGTCGCCTCGGGGCGTCCGGCGCCGCGGTATGCGTCGACAGGCGCCGTATTGGTAAAGACGGCTTTGACGTTTACATAGACGTTTGGCACCGTGTAGTTGCCGGCCATCAGCGTGCCGTGCAAAAACGTCGGTGTCGCCGTGGAGAAGTTCGACAGATAGGCGCCCACATTGGCCAGCGTCTCTGTGCGGAAGGCAAGGAAATTGCCCTCTTTATCGAGCGCCAGTTCAATCGTGGTCACATGGTCCCGCCCGTGCGCGTCGGTCAGAAAGGCTTCTGTGCGGTCGGCGGTCCATGTCACGGGGCGATTGAGTTTTTTGGCCGCGGCCAAAACGAGAGCTTCCTCGCCGTAGTGATAGATTTTTGAGCCAAAGCCCCCGCCAACATCCGGCGCAATCACCGTCAGTTTGTTTTCGGGGATCCCAAGGACAAACGCCGAAATAAGCAGGCGCGTCAGATGCGGGTTCTGGCTTGTGGTGTGGAGGATATATTCGTCATTGCCACGGTGATATTCGGCCCGCGAACTGCGCGGCTCCATGGCGTTTGGCACCAGACGGTTGTTCACCAGCTCCAGTTTCGTGACATGATGCGCGCCCTTGATGGCTGCATCGGTTGCGGCGCGGTTGTCTTCGATCCAGCCCCAGTCAAAGCACTGGTTGGTGCCGATTTCATCATGCACAAAGGTATCGCCGGCCAGAGCCTCTTTCATGTTCACAACAGCCGGCAGCTCCTCGATATCCGCCTCGATGGCTTCAATCGCATCCATGGCCTGCGCTTTGGTTTCGGCAATAACAGCCGCATAAGCATCGCCCACATGACGCACTTTGCCATGCGCCAGCACGGGGCGCTTTGGCTCGTGCATCGGCGTTCCGTCGCGGGAGTTGATCAGCCAGCCGGCAGGGTTTCCGCCAACCTCGGTAAAGTCCTCGCCGGTAAAAATAGCAAGCACGCCGGGCATGGCCGCCGCTTGGCTGGTATCAATGCTCTTGATCACGCCATTGGCCACATTGGAGCGGGCAAACACGGCCACCGCCTCACCCGAGGCCTGAATATCGTCTGTATACTGTCCTGCGCCTGTCAAGAACCGGACATCTTCACGACGCAGGGTTGCTGCGCCAATTCCATCATCTTTGGGCATAATATATCCCCTCTCTCAATATGTTATTCGGCTGCAATGCTGGAGACGTCTTGTCCGGACGCCGCAAGAACCGCTTTGACAATGTTGTGATAGCCCGTGCAGCGGCAGATATTGCCTTCCAGATAGGCGCGCACCTCGGCTTCGCTGGGCTTGGGGTTTTCTTTCAACAAGGCCGCCGTCGTCATAACCATCCCCGGCGTGCAAAATCCGCATTGCAGCCCGTGGTGGTCTTGAAAGGCCTGCTGGATCACATTGAGAGAGCCGTCTTCATTGGCCTGCCCCTCGATCGTGGCAACATCTGCGCCCTCCGCTTCGGCTGCAAACATGGTGCATGATTTCACAGCCACGCCGTCCACATGGACCAAACAGGCCCCACATTGCGAGGTGTCGCAGCCGATATGTGTTCCGGTCAGTCGCAGGTCTTCGCGCAAAAACGCCGACAGCAGAGTATTGCCCCCGACATCGCGCGAAACAGACACTCCGTTCACGGTCATGGTCACTTTCGTCATTATAGTCCTCCCTTTACGTCTGTTCTAAACTGTCTCAGCCCCTCAGCCGTTTGAACCAGCCTTTTTTCTGGGGGCTTTCGTCCTGATCATCGCCCTCGGCGCCGCCGTCCTGCCCCTCCTCGGGCGCGCCCACGGCGTTTGAAAAACTCTCAAAAAACTGGTCCGCCATCTTTTTGGCAAACCCGTCAATAATCCGGCTGCCGAGCTGGGCCAGCTTGCCGCCGACCTTGGCCTCGACATCATATTCCAGAATGGTGGTCTCATCGGCCTGCTCAAGGCGCACATCGGCGCTGCCTTTGGCAAAGCCCGCCGCGCCGCCCTTGCCTTCGCCACTCAGCGTCAGACTGCGCGGGGCGACCATATCGCTGAGCACAACACGGCCCTTGAACGTCGCTTTCACAGGGCCGACCTTCTGCACAACCGTGGCTTCAAAGCCCTCTTCGGCCGATCCGCTGATCTCGGTGCACCCCGGCACAGAGGCCTTCAAGACATCCGGATCAAGCAAAGCCGCCCAAACTGTCTCTCCATCCGCCCGAATAACCTGACGGCCCGTTAACTTCATGCCCTGTCTCTTATACACATCT
>JAHBAM020000082.1 GCA_018500125.2 Roseobacter sp.
GCCCCTCTCGCGCTCTCCCCGGGATATTTTCGGAAAGAAAAAGCAGGGCGGGCGTGTCAGTCGCAAATGGCTTGGAGGGCGGCCCAGTCCGATGGGCTGAGCACCGCAGATGTCGGGGGCTGGCGGGCGGCATGGGCGCGGGATTTTGCGGCGCGCTCTTTTGAGGACGGGTGGCTCATGAGATAGGCCGGGAGGGCGGGACCGCCGGTTTGCTCTGTCAGGATAAAGTCAAAGAAGCTGGCGAGGCCGGCGGAGTTCACACCCGCTCGGGCGAGCGTCTCAAGGGCGTAGTCATCGGCGCGGATTTCGGCCTCGCGGGTGTAGCCTGTCGAGATCAGGTGTTCGCTCACCAGCACCGCCAGAGTGCCGCCGGAGAAATCGCCCAGCACCAGAGAGAGCAGCCCCGCCGAGCCAGCCGCACGCAGCGCACCGGTTGTGGCGTCGCGATTCTGGACATGGCCGATTTCATGGGCCAGCACACCGGCGACGGCCTCTGCATTTGTGGCTCTGTCAAGCAGGCCGCGCAGGATAACGATCTGACCGCCCGGGGCGGCGAAGGCATTGACCATCTCGTGATCAAAGACCTGGATATCGAGCGTGTAGTCCATCGCGCGGCCTTCGGTGAGGCGGGTTTGCATTTTGGCGAGGGCGGCGCGGCCTTCGGGGTTGGTGCAGGCCAGATCGGCGGTGCGCGCGCCAGCAAGGACCCACTCCATCTGGCGGACCACGGCGCGGCCAAACTGCATCTCGCGCTCGCGCGGCATCAGATAGGCGAGGCTTGTGGCCATGGCGGGCAGGATCACAAAGATCATCGCCAGCAGGGCAACCACGGCGAGCGCCAGCCTGCCGAGCACGCGCGCGCCTGTGCCTTTGGCCAGATCGCGGCGGGCCAGATGGGGGGCGGCGGCGCGCAGGGCGGCGTTCATTGCGCCATCGCGACAGATGAGGCGGGCCTCGTGATGCAGGGTTTCGTCTGCGCCGGCGATGTGGCGCGCGAAGGTCAGCCAGCCGCCTTCGGGCTGATCACGCAAGAGGCGCAGCTCGGCCAGCGGCCAATCCTCGGGCTGTGTGAGGGCCTCACCCTCGATGCAGAGCACCCCACGCGTCACATCCAGACGCAGGGTGACTTTATGGCGCGCGGCGGATGAGCCGTCAAAGAAGCTGCCCTGAGCCTCAATCATCAGATGGCGCCGCCAATATCAAGCGCATCGGCGAAGCCTTCGGCATCGACGCCGGTTTCGGATGCGCGCTGCCGGATATCACCAAGCGCGTCGGCGTTGTGGACTGTGAAGGTTGTGATGAAATGGGCAATCGTCGGCTGGGTGATGAGGACGAGCGCCAGCGCGCCCGACAGGGCTAGAGCCGCCACATAGAGCACCACAACCAACACAACAGCCAGACCCGCCTCGTTTGACCCTGCCATGCCCAACGCTGTGGTGAAGAGGGCTGTGCCGATGAAAAGCACCACAGCGAGGCAGAGCGACACGATCAGCGTGCCGATGATGTAGATCTTGACGACCTCGCCTGTGGTGGGGACCGCTGTGAAGCGGATCGCCCCGCCCAAGCTGCGATGCGCCGCCAGGTAGCGGAAGGCGTGGACGCGGTAGTAAACGACCCCGACGGCCACCCAGATATAACCCACAGCCGCGGCCACCGCCGCAAGCGCCACCGCGTCAACCGCGACCCCAAGGCCCGCCCCGACGATGAGCAGGCCAAGGCCGAAAAAGATATGTTTGGCCGCGCCGTAGAGCGCTGTCCATCTGCCGTGCTGCTCAAAACGGGCATCGCCGAAATAGCTGCGGTTGGCCATGTATTCTTCGAGCTTGAAGGTGGCCAGCGGCACGAGCGCGCCGAGGGTGACGACGCTCAAAAAAGTGTAGCCGAGCGCGCGCAGGGCATAGCCCCAAGCGCCCTTTTCCATACCAAAGCGCACGCCACGCCAGCGGGTGCGGGCCATTTTGTAGCGGCGCGCGCGGTAGGTGGCATAGAATATGAGCGGCGCGAGCGCAATAAAGTTGACATAAATCAGGCCATTGAGCGCCAGCGCCCCCTCCGGCGTGGCCAGATCAAAGCCGTAATTCAGACCCCCAAAGAACAAAAGCATCTGGACGATGCCAAGATAGACGGCCAGCACCACAACGGCGACAAGAAAGCCGAGAAATTTCTCAAGACCCGTGCCGGTGTATTCAAAGGCGTCACCGTCCCCGAGCGTGGAGGACCAGATGTATTTGCGAATGCGGGTTTTGCCCCAGAAGCGATAGAGGCCCAGCGTGATGAGCGTGAGCAGCGTCACTTTGAGCGCGAGCGGGAACAGCTCGATGAGGGTGCCGCGATATTGGCCGTAAATGTCGTTTGAGACGGTCATGGGGAAATCCTCACTGTTCAAAATGCAGCTCTTGGCGGCTGCTTACGCGGCTTCTTGCACTGTGTAAGTGTGCTGCGTAATTATGCTGCGCGGGCAAGGCGCAAATCAAGGAGCTATGTGGCGCTCAGTCAAACTTCATGCTGCGCGGGAAGCCGTAGGGCGGGCGTTTGCCCACGCCTGCGCGCTTGCCGAGCCAGTCAGAGAGGTCTGTCTCGGTGCGGGTTTTGCCGCCGCCCATGGGCCAGCTGAGGCCCTCGGCCCAGGCGAATGTGGTGAGGTCCGAGAGGCCGCCGTCAAGCTCGAGCGCGCCCTGTTTGCCGCGGGCCATGTTATACTTTTGCAGGCGCACGCCCTTGCCGCGGCCCAGCTCCGGCAGCTCGGACACGGGGAAGACAAGGAACTTGCCGTTCTGGCTCACAATGGCGACATGATCGCCGGTGAGCGGCTTGCAGATCACGGCGCGCGCCTCGTCTTTGACATTGAGCACTTGCTTGCCTGATTTGGTCTGCGCGAGCACATCCTCTTCGGGGACAACAAAGCCGTTGCCCTCGGAGCTGGCGACAACCAGTTTGCGGCCCTTCTGGTGGACAAAGAGCGAAACGATTTCGGCCTCGTTGGGCAGATCGACCATCAGGCGCAGAGGCTCGCCCATGCCCCGCCCGCCGGGCAGGTTGACCGCCGAAAGCGTATAGAAGCGCCCGTTGGACCCCATCAGAACGATCTTGTCGGTGGTTTCGGCATGGAAGGCAAAGCGGGCCTCGTCGCCGTCTTTGAACTTGAGCTCGCGGGTCAGATCGATATGGCCCGACATCGCGCGGATCCAGCCCATTCTGGAGCACACAACCGTGATCGGCTCTTTCTCGATCATGGCTTCGAGCGGAACCTCCTCGATGAGGCCCGCCTCGGCAAAGACGGTGCGGCGCGCGCCGCCTTCGTAGTCTTTGCCAAAGGTTTTCTTGGCCTGTTTGAGTTGATCGGCGATGGCGGACCATTGCAGGCTGTCGCTGTCCAGCAGGTCTTCAAGGCCGGCGCGCTCCTGCATGAGCTTGTCGCGCTCGGCCACAAGCTCCATTTCCTCGAGTTTGCGCAGGGAGCGCAGGCGCATATTCAGAATCGCATCGGCCTGAGCCTCTGTCAGCCCGTCATCGGCGCCGGCTTTGGGGGAGACATAATCGCGCTCGTCGGTGGCGCGGGTAAAGCTCTGGCCCCAGTCTTCGCGCATCAGCGCGGCTTTTGGCTCTTCGTCATAGCGGATAATGTCAATCACGCGGTCCAGATTGAGGAAGGCGATGATGAAGCCTTCAAGCACCTCAAGGCGCGCATCGATCTTTTCCATACGGTGCTGGCTGCGCCGGATCAGAACCTCGCGGCGGAAATCAAGGAAGGCGCGCAGCACCTCTTTCATCGAGCAGACCTTGGGCGTGACCCCGTCGATCAGCCCGTTCATATTGAGGCTGAAGCGGGTCTCGAGGTCGGAGTTGCGGAACATCATGTTCATCAGAACATCGGGATCGACATTCTTTGAGCGCGGTTCGAGCACAAGGCGGATATCTTCGGCAGATTCGTCGCGCACATCGCCAAGGATCGGGATTTTCTTGAGCTGGATCAGCTCGGCGATTTTCTCGATCAGCTTGGATTTCTGGACCTGATAGGGAATCTCGGTGATCACGATCTGCCACAGGCCGCGGCCGAGGTCTTCGACCTCCCATTTGGAGCGCAGGCGGAACGAGCCGCGCCCTGTGCGATAGGCTTGGGCTATGTTCTCGCGCGGCTCGACAATGACCCCGCCGGTGGGGAAATCGGGGCCGGGCACGAAGCCAAGCAGCGTGTCATCGCGCGCATCGGGCGTCTTGATCAGATGCAAACAGGCATCAACCAGCTCGGCAATATTATGCGGCGGGATGTTTGTTGCCATGCCGACCGCGATCCCTGTGGAGCCGTTGGCAAGGAGATGCGGGAAGGTCGCGGGCAGAACGGCAGGCTCGTCAAGGCGGCCATCGTAATTGGGCCGAAAATCGACCGCGTTTTCGGCCAGACCTTCGAGCATGGATTCGGCCACGATGGTCATGCGCGCCTCTGTGTAGCGCGCGGCGGCGGGGTTGTCGCCGTCGATATTGCCGAAGTTGCCCTGCCCGTCGACCAGCGGATAGCGCACGTTGAAGTCCTGCGCGAGGCGCGCCATCGCGTCATAAATCGCGGCGTCCCCATGGGGGTGAAAATCGCCCATTGTGTCGCCGGAAATCTTTGCAGACTTCAGAAAGCCGCCGGTTGAGGCGAGCCGCAACCGGCTCATCGCATAGAGGATGCGGCGGTGCACAGGCTTGAGACCGTCGCGGGCATCCGGCAGGGCGCGGTGCATGATTGTGGAGAGCGCATAGGTCAGATAGCGCTCGCCAATGGCGCGGCGCAGCGGCTCCAGGTGCTCGACCTCGGGCGTGTCTTCATCATCAATCAAATCGCTCATGAGGCGTGTGTAATGGCTTTCGTGGGCGGATTGAATCCCAAAAATGCCTGTTGACGTGGCATTTATACAAAGCGGGGAAAATCAATCGGGGATTCTCCCCCCTTTACGCTCGCGAATCGTGTAGGGTGATGGCAGGAGAGAGTTGTGTTTGTTTAGGGGGTTCAGCCAGATGTGGCGCTTTATACTTGTGACGTTCGGATTTTTGTTTTTTGCATTTTATGAGCTGAGCGGCGGTGCGCATTATACGCCAAAAGACGGGTCGCGCCAGTCTGTCGCGGCAGAGCGCGCCCAGGCCGCCGAACAAAAGCGCCTCGCCTTTTTGCAAGCCAAGCCGCAAGCCAAGCCCCGCGATGTGGCCACTGCATCTTCTCCAGTGTCTCCCCCTGCCGCTTCCCCTGCCCCCGATGTGTCCGGCGTGATCACCGACGGCGCAGAAACACTTGTTTTGGCCTCTGCAGGCGGCAGCGCCTTGCCCCGACAAAAGCCGCTGGCCGTGGCGCTGAGCCAGCCTGTGATTGACAGTGAAAAGGCCGAAAGCCTGATTGAGGTCGCCGCAGGCGCGATAACCGCACGGGCAGATGACGACATCCGCGAAGTGAGTGGCAACCGTGTCAATCTGCGCCGCGGACCGGGAACGCGGTTTAACACTTTGGACACGCTGTTGCGCGGCGATAAAGTGCAGGTGCTGTCTGAGGAGAGCGGCTGGATCAAGCTGCGTGTTCTTGAGACAGGGCGCATCGGCTATATGGCTGCGTTTCTTCTGGCCGAGCCAAACTGAGGCTTGCCAGCCCCCTGTGCGGCACGTAAGCGGGCCTTATGAGCAAAACAATTCTGATCACCGGCTGCTCTTCGGGGCTTGGCTATGATGCGGCGCACGGGCTGGCGGCGCGTGGCTGGCGGGTCTTTGCGACCTGCCGCACAGAGGCCGACTGCGCGCGCCTGAGGGGCGAAGGGCTTGAGAGCTTTCCGCTCGATTACGGCTCAAGCCAGAGCATAGACGCGGCTGTGGCCGAGGGTCTGGAGCGCAGCGGCGGCACGCTCGATGCGCTCTACAACAATGGCGCCTTTGCGCTGCCCGGCGCTGTGGAAGACCTGCCACGGGCGGGCTTGCGCGAGATTTATGAGACGAACCTCTTTGGCGTGCACGAGCTGAGCTGCAAGATCATCCCGGTGATGCGGGCGCAGGGGCACGGGCGCATTATCAACTGTTCTTCTGTGCTTGGTCTTGTGCCGATGCGGTGGCGGGGCGCTTATGTCAGCACCAAATTTGCCCTTGAGGGGCTGACCGATACGCTGCGCATCGAGATGCGCGATACGCCGATCCATATTATCACTATAGAGCCGGGGCCGATCACCTCCGACATTCGCAAAAAGTCGATTGCGCCGTTTGAGCGCCATGTGAACTGGCAGGAGTCGCCGCGCCGCGCGCAGTATGAAGAGAGCCTCCTGAAGCGGCTCTATACCCCCGCCGAGGGGCCTGAGCGCTTTGAGCTTCCAGCCTCTGCTGTGACCCAAAAGCTCATTCACGCCCTGGAAAGCCCGCGGCCCAAACCCCGGTATTTTGTCACCACCCCGACCTATCTTATGGCGGCGGCGCGGCGGCTTTTGCCGACGCGGATGCTGGACTGGCTGATTGCGAAGAACTGAGCCGGCGCTCGCGCCAGACGATAAACAACCCGCCCGCCGCGATCAGACCCGCGCCGGGGAAGAGATCGGACCATGGCGCTTCGTTGAAAACCAGCCAGCCAAGGGCAAAGGCCATGGGAATTCCGAAATAGCTGAAGGGCGCCAGATTGCTCTGTTCTGTCATGCGGTAGGCCATAACATAAAGCAACACGGCCACGCCGCCAAAGCCGCCCATCAGCGCGATCCATGCAAGATCGGTCCAGCTCTGCAGCGGGCTGAAGCCGCCCCAAAAGAAGACCAGCCCAAGAGAGCCAAGCAGCGCCGCGCTGGCGGAATAGACATTCACCAGCGGCGTGACGACATCCTCCTCAAAGAGGCGCGCTGTGATGGCTGTTGTGGCGTAGAGCGCGGCCGCCCCGAGCGGCAGCAGCGCCGCAAGGCCAAAGGCCTCGCCGCTTGGCCCGACCACAAGCACCACGCCGGCAAAGCCGATCAACACCGCAAGCCAGCGCATCGGGCCGACGCGCTCGCCAAGCAGCGGCCATGCGAGGGCTGTGGCAAAGATCGCCGAGGCGTAAGACAGTGTCGAGGCTGTGGCGAAGGGCATAAAGACCAGCGCGCCGTAAAACATAAGCTGTGCAAAGGACACAAGCAGGCCGCGCAAAAAGCCAAGCCTCCACTGGCGGATTTTCCAGCGCCGCCCTGTGGTGCGCCAGCGCGCCGAGGCATAGAGCGCAATCAGGCTTGGCAGAAGGCCAAAGACATTGCGATAGGCCGAGAGTTCGGCCGCGGTATAGCGCGCGGAGAGATGTTTGATGATCAGCCCCATAAGATCAAAGAACAGCAGGGCCAGAAGGCAGAGCAGGATGGCCAGCAGCGTGTTGTCGCCCGCAGGGGTGCCAGATGCGGTGCCGGTGGTGGTGCCTTTGATTTTGCCGCTGCGCGGGCCTGACGGCGGGGTCATGGCGCGGCGCGGGCCGGTTTGAACAACGGGTTGAAACCGGCGTTTTGAGCCGCGTTGAGGCGATCGGCCGGTTGCCACGGTGTCATGAGTGTTTCGCCCCTTGCGCTTGGCTTGATGTATCGTAGCGGCAATCTGACCCGCGCGCCAGATTTGCCCTCGTAATTTTGACAAAAACCTCTAGATGGGAAGAACGCTTATAAAAAGGGGGCCAAGTCATGGCTGGTGATCCACTTTTTCTTGTGACGGCCGTTGCTTGTGTCGCTGTTCTGATCATTTTGATGATCGGGGTGGGCGGCTTTGCCAAGGGCGGAGAGTTTAACCGCAAACACGCAAACCGCATCATGCGTTGGCGGATCGGGGCGCAGTTTGTGGCTGTTGTGCTGATCCTGCTCTTTGTCTGGCTGCGCTCGGGAGGCTAAAACGATGGTTGTTTTGAACAAGATTTACACACGCACGGGCGACCGCGGCGACACCGCTTTGGGCAATGGCTCACGGGTTGCCAAACATTCGGCCCGCGTAGCGGCTTATGGCACCTCAGACGAGCTGAACGCCACAATCGGCGTGGCGCGCCTGAGCGCCGAGGGCGAGATGGACGCGGCCCTTGCGCGGATCCAGAACGACCTGTTTGATCTTGGGGCCGATCTTTGCACCCCCGATATCGACAAGGACGACGAGGCCGAATACCCGCCCCTGCGGATGATCGAAGAGCAGGTCAAACGGCTCGAGGCGGAAATTGACAAGATGAACGCCGATCTTGAGCCATTGCGCAGCTTTATCCTGCCCGGCGGGTCTGCACTGGCTGCGCATTTGCATATCTGCCGCACGGTGTCGCGCCGTGCCGAGCGCAAGACAACCGAACTGGCCTCGACCGAGGAGGTCAATGAATGGGCGGTGAAATACCTCAACCGCCTGTCCGACTGGTTTTTTGTGGCGGCGCGTCACAGCAACGACGGCGGCAAAGCCGATGTGCTCTGGGTTCCGGGGGCGAACCGCTAACAGCGGCGGGGCCGGCCGTTTTGAGACCACAAAAAACGCCCTGCCGCTGCGCGGGGCGTTTCTTTTTGCGGCGGGCGGCTTTGCCTTGGGGGGCGTGAAAAATTCCTGTGTCGTAATATTTTTGCAAAGATCAGACCCGAAAAAGCCGTAACGCGGCGTCTCTGAGACAAAACGTGACGATTTTGCCCTGTTATGCGTCCGAGCGAGGCGATATTCAGGCCAAGGAGAATAAGGAGTCGCATCAGCGGCCAAACGAAACCTTAAAGGAGTGACCGCTAATGAAGGTGCTTGTGCCCGTCAAACGCGTGATCGATTACAACGTGAAAGTCCGTGTCAAAGCGGATGGATCGGGTGTTGATCTTGCCAATGTAAAAATGTCGATGAACCCGTTCGACGAGATTGCCGTCGAAGAGGCCATCCGCCTCAAGGAAGCCGGCAAAGCCGAAGAGGTGATTGCTGTTTCTATCGGTGTGAAGCAGGCGCAGGAAACATTGCGCACGGCTTTGGCCATGGGAGCGGATCGTGCGATCCTTGTTGTTGCGACCGAGGATGTGCATCAGGACATCGAGCCGCTGGCGGTCGCCAAGATTCTGGCCAAAGTGGTCGAGGAAGAGCAGCCCGGTATCGTGCTTGCCGGCAAGCAGGCGATCGACAATGACATGAACGCGACCGGGCAGATGCTCTCGGCGCTTCTGGGCTGGTCACAAGGCACATTTGCCTCCGAGCTTGACGTGCAGGGCGACAAAGCTGTCGTGACCCGCGAAGTCGATGGCGGCTTGCAGACCATCAATGTGACGATGCCCGCCATCATCACAGTGGATTTGCGCCTCAACGAGCCGCGCTATGCGAGCCTGCCCAACATCATGAAAGCCAAGAAAAAGCCGCTGGATGAAAAGACAGCTGCGGATTACGGCGTGGATATCAGCCCGCGTCTGGCTGTTGTTTCGACAACAGAACCCGAAGCGCGCAAGGCGGGCGAAATTGTTGGCTCGGTTGACGAGCTTGTGGCGAAACTCAAAGAAGCGGGGGCAGTGTAATGTCGGTTCTTCTTCTCGCAGAAGTAAACAATGGCGAGCTTGCCATGGACGCGACGGCCAAGGCCGTTACCGCCGCCGTCAAGCTCGGAGATGTCACGGTTCTGGCCTGCGGTGCATCCGCGGCAGCAGCCGGCGCGGCAGCCGCGACCATCAAAGGCGTGAGCAAAGTGCTTGTCGCTGAAGACGCCTCTCTTGGCCACCGTCTCGCAGAGCCAACGGCGGCGCTGATTGTCAGCCTGGCCGGCGATTACGAGCATATCGTTGCGCCCGCGACAACAGACGCCAAGAACGTGATGCCACGGGTGGCCGCACTTTTGGATGTGATGGTGATCTCTGACGCCTCGGGCGTTGTGGACGGCAACACGTTCGAGCGTCCGATCTATGCGGGCAACGCGATCCAGACGGTCAAATCTTCGGACGCCAAAAAAGTCATCACCTTCCGCACATCCACTTTTGATGCGGCAGAGACAGGCGGTTCGGCCAGTGTCCAGACCATCGGCGCAGCAGCAGACCCTGCCCTGTCCTCATGGGTCGAAGACAAGGTGGCCGCGTCTGACCGCCCCGAGCTGACCTCGGCGGGTGTTGTTGTTTCGGGGGGCCGCGGTGTTGGCTCCAAAGACGACTTTGCCCTGATCGAAAAGCTCGCGGACAAGCTGACTGCGGCTGTGGGCGCCTCGCGCGCGGCGGTTGACTCTGGCTATGCGCCAAACGACTGGCAAGTCGGCCAGACCGGTAAGGTTGTTGCGCCCGAGCTTTATGTTGCGGTGGGGATTTCCGGAGCGATCCAGCACCTCGCGGGCATGAAAGACAGCAAGATCATCGTCGCGATCAACAAGGACGAGGAAGCGCCGATCTTCCAAGTCGCCGATTATGGCCTTGTCGCGGATCTGTTCACGGCGGTGCCGGAGCTGATCGAGAAGCTGTAAGGACAAAGGTGCGCAATGAATGCGCACCCTACGGACTTGAGAAGGCCCGCTGGTTTGGCGGGCCTTTTTGCGTTTGGGCTTGGGAGACCGATGATGCGCCGCTATGGACGCTGTGCGCGGCGGCCTGCGGCTTTGATTTCGCGCGCGCGGTAAGGCGCATTTGGGCTTGATACCTGACACAGTCGCGGCGCAGCCAGAGCGAGGGCCTCAGCCCTTCAGCGACAGCGTGTGCTCTCTGAGCCAGCTCATGAAGCCGCGCGGGTCTGTCTCCAGAAGCGCCATTTGGGCCTCTGTCAGCGGATGACCGACCACGGGGGCCTGATCTTTGTTGCAGGCGTGCACGACCTCGTGCAGCAAGAGGCCCTGCCGCAGGGTTGCGGAGATGCGGTTGGCGATCTGGTAGAGGCGCGAATTGGAGCCGGGATAGAAGATCGGCACAACGCGCGCGCCCGAGCGGCGGATCATCTGGGCGGTGAAGACATTCCACTCCCGCTCAATGACCGGCCCGAAGGCCGTATCGGAGGAGGCCACAACACCCGAGGGGAAGAGCGCAACAAGGCCACCTTGTTTGAGATGGGCCATCGCTTTGGCGCGCATTTCGACAAATTTCTTCTGCGCGTCGTCCTCGTAGGGAAAGGGCACCGGGATCATATATTCGGTGGCGGCCTCGTCGATCCCTGTGAGCAACGCGCGGGTCAGAATGCGGTAATCGTTGCGCACGCGGCCAACAAGATCGGCAAAGATCATGCCATCAACCAGCCCGTGCGGGTGATTGGCGACCACCACAACAGGGCCGTCTTGCGGGATGCGATCCAGTTGTGTTTGCGGGGTTTTCAGCTCGATGCCCATGACCTTGAGCACGGCGGGCCAAAAGGCCTGTCCTGTGGGCGGGCCTTGGCGTTCGAATTTGCGCACAAGACGCAGGATTGTCAGCTTGCCGGTAAACCATTCGATTGTTTTGATAATCGCCGCTTTGGTCGGGCTGTCAAACGAGTTTGCATAGGTCAGAGAGCGGCGGTCATAGGTGTTTGTCACAACGCCCTCGTCCGTCACAATCGGTTTGTTTTGCGTGTGCTCTACCAATGCTCGCCCCGGGCTTTCTTGCGCGTTCACGCCTACATATCCTCTCCGAAGCGATCTGCCACCAAGGCTTCCAGCGCAGTCGCAAGAGCCTCGGCGTCAGGGCCTGAAGTCTCGATGTCAATAGAGCTTCCGCGCGCGGCTGCCAACATCAAAAGTCCCATAATGCTGTCGCCACTGGCGCTCATCCCGTCTTTTGAGACTTCGGCCCGCGCATCAAAGCCTTCGACCACTTCGACGAGCTTGGCCGAAGCGCGGGCATGGAGGCCCTTTTCGTTGATGATTTCCAGTCGCTTCTGATGTGTCCCCGACATCTGGGCGCTCCTTATATATTTGAGCTTATGTAATTTGTTGACTGTCTATGTATTTGCGCCCTGCATCAAGCGCGAGGCGCACAGCATCGGGCACGGCTTTATGGCGCGATTTTGCGAGTTTGACGAGCATCGGCAGATTGGCCCCGTAGAGAATGCGGCGATTGTCGCAGCGGCAGGCCATCAGCGACAGGTTGGAGGGCGAGCCGCCAAACATATCGGTGACAACCACAACGCCCTGGCCCTGATCGACACTGTCAGCCGCCGCGCAGATTTCGATTTCTTTGGCACCGCGGTCGCAATCGGCTTCTATTGTGACGGCCTGCACGCCCTGCTGGCGGCCCACAACGTGCTCGACCGCGGCCAGATATTCCGCAGCCAATCCGCCATGTGCGACTATCACAATCCCGATCACGCGTTTGGTTCCTCTTTTGGCGGCGCGTCGGGCAGCTTCATGCCATGCGCGGTTCGCTCCAGTTCGCGGTGCCTAATTGACACTTGCCAGCCTTCTTCTGCAAGCTCTTTCGCCAATCTTTCCGCTAGGGTAACCGATCTGTGACGCCCGCCTGTGCAGCCAAAAGCAAGAGCAAAATGGGTTTTCCCCTCGGCGCGATAGGCCGGCAGAAGCTCAAGCGCAAGCCCCCTCACCCGCTCCAGAAAGCTGTCAAAGCGCGGGTCGGCTTGGACATAGGCTTGCACGGCCTCGGCCCGCCCATCCGCGCCGCGCAGGGCCGTATCCCAGTGCGGGTTGCGCAGAAAGCGGGTGTCCAGAACCATATCCGCGCCCCGTGGCAGGCCGCGTTTATACGAAAACGACTGGATCATGATCGACAGGTGCGGCCCCTCTTCGCCGCCAAAAAGCCGGCCCAGCTCGTCCCGCAGATCATGCGGCGAAAACTCCGACGTATTGATCAGGATATCGGCGCGGGTGCGCACGGCGGCGAGCATATCTGTCTCGCGGCGAATGCCGATGGCGGGGTCTTCGCTTGGTGCGAGCGGATGGCGGCGGCGGGTCTCGGAATAGCGGCGCAGCAGGATCTCTTCGGAACAGTCCAGATAGAGAAGCTCCGCTTCAAAGCCGTGCTGCGCGATGGACTCTTCAAGCGTCTCAAGGAGCGCCGCGGCAGAAAAGTCGCGGTTGCGCACATCTAGCCCGAGGGCGAGCGGGCGCGTCAGGGGCGGACCGTCGAGCAACCGCCCGATCAGGCTCAGCGGGAGATTGTCGATCGCCTCATAGCCAAGGTCTTCCAAGACGTTGATCGCCGTGCTGCGCCCTGCCCCGGACGGGCCTGTGACGAGGACCAGTTGTTTTTGCGTCGCTTCCACGCGATGCCCTTTCAAGGCTATCAGGCAATGCGCCCCTGCTTAAGATATTGCAAAATCGCGGCGGGAAAATGGTTCCCCTCGGATTTGTGAACACTCGGAACCAAAATACCCATCAGCGGCTCGGTGCGCAGGGGCGGCAGTCTTTCAGCCTCTATTGTGTCAAGATTGACGAGAAGAGCAAGGGCCGTCGGCGCCGCGGCGCGGGCTTTGAGAATTCCGACAAAGCGCGCCTCGATCTGGCCCCGAATGGCCTCGGGGGCGGAGGCTATGAGATTTGCCCCATCGCGGGTCAGGATCGTGCGATCATCCGCGACAAGCTCGGCGCCCAGCGCCATGAGCTGAAGGGCGAGGCCCGATTTTCCTGTGCCTGACGCCCCCGTGATCAGAACGGCGCGCCCCCCATAGGCGACAGTGCTGGCGTGAACTGTGAGCGTTTCGCGCGGGGGGAGAGGCTGGCCCATGGATCAGACAGGCAGGCCGACGACAAAGCGGGCGCCCAGCGGCTCTGATGTGACATCCGCGTCGGTCGGGCGGATGTTTTCGGCCCAGATCACACCGTCATGCGCCTCGACAATTTGCTTGGAAATGGCCAGCCCGAGGCCCGAGTTGTTGCCGAACTGCTGCTCGGGGCGCTCGGAGTAAAACCGCTTGAAAATCTTGGTGAGCGCTTCCTCGGGGATCCCCGGGCCGGTGTCTTCGACCACAACAAGCACCCGGTTTTCGCGCTGGCGCGCCCAAACGCGGATGGCATCGCCATCTTCGCAAAAGGAAATCGCATTGCTGATCAGATTGACAAACACTTGTGCGACACGGGCTTCCAGACCGCTGAGCAGAATGGGCTGCTTTGGCAGGTCTGTGATAAAGTCGATGCCTTTGGATTTGGCATCTTCGCTGAGGAACTGGCAGAGGTTATCGAGCATCTTGAGCAGATCAAACTCTTCTTGCTCCTCTTTGACAAGCTCGGAATCAAGCCGGGAGGCATTGGAGATGTCACTGACGAGGCGGTCAAGGCGGCGCACGTCATGGTCGATCACACTGAGCAGCTTGTCGCGCTGGTCGTCGCGCTTGGCGACCCGCAGGGTCCCCACAGCGGAGCGCAGGGAGGCGAGCGGATTTTTGATCTCATGGGCGACATCGGCGGCGAATTGTTCGTTTGCATCAATGCGGTCATAGAGCGCCGAGACCATACCGCGCAGCGCCCCCGAGAGACGGCCAATTTCGTCAGGGCGCGCCGTCAGATCGGGAATCCGGATCCGGCCCGGAGCGACATTGCGACTGTCGCGGTCGCGGCCCAGCTCGGCGGAGGCGGCCAGATCACTCAGCGGGTTGGCTATGGTGGAGGCGAGCACAAGGCTCAGCCCGATCGAGACGATCACCCCGACAAGGAACATCTGGAGCACCCGCTCGCGCTCAAGGCGCACAAGATAGTCGATTTCGCCCGAGGTCGAGGCGAGGACAACCACGCCAACGACATCCTGACCTTGCCGAACGGGTGTTGCGACGGTGAAGCTGCCGCCGGTATCCAGCGCATTGTTGATCTGGGATTGCCCGCCCATCGCCGCGACAACAATGCTGCGCGCCATAATTTCAAGCGGCGGCTTTTCGGCCCGTCCGCCGCCAACGGGGGCAGAGACAAACGACCAGAGCGCATTGAGACCATCGGTCAGGCGGGTGTTGGCGGGGGTGTCATTGACGCTTTCCAGATCGGCGCTGAGGCCACGGCCCTGCATCCGCGCGACCAGCGTTTCGGCGCGGTCAAACAGCAAAACCTCAAGACCTTCGCGCAGATCAAGACCCTGCAAGGCGGCCTCCGGGTCGATCCCGTCGCCGGTGGCGAGGTTGACCGGCGCGCCCACAGGCATCTGGGCCTCGATCACATCAGCAACAAGCTCGGCCTCGCTGATCAGCCCTTTGGCGCGCTGGAGCGCCAGACCGTCACGCGAGGAATTGAGATAGAGAATCCCTGCCAGCAGGAGCGACATGGCAATGAGATTGAAGGTGATGATCTTGCGGGCCAGAGGCGAGCGGCGCAGTGAAAAAAACCCACGGCGCTCGCGGCGCGCGCGGATATTTTCATCAACCGTGTTGTGGGGGGCGACAAAATCATCCCCCAACACAACATCACCGTTTCGTTCTGGTGCCATGTCCCGCACCGCC
>JAHBAM020000154.1 GCA_018500125.2 Roseobacter sp.
CCTTCGGAACTGGATCGCGGGTGATTCGTTTGAACCGAATCATCGGCTTTACGAAGTGATTCGCAACCCGTTTACCCTGTTTTGGTTAGCGCTTCCTCATGAAAACGCATTAATCGGACGAATCACTGTGACCAATCTGCGCCATGAGCGCCGCAAAGGCCTCACGCTCGGACTTACTGATTCGGGCGCCGTTTTTGCCGAGGTCGTATTCTGTGTTGTCCTCCTGTGTGCCACTTTGGGCGCGCCCCAGCGCCGCAGCGGCCTGAGACAGGCGCCATGTCACGGCTTCGTCAGCGAGATGGGCCAGATCTTCTTCGGCTTCGGCAATTTCGGCTTTCAGCCCGCGGTGGGCTTCGAGTTTGGCCAGCTCCTCGGCCAGTGTCATGCGCACGAGGTCTTCATCCGCCGCCTCCTTGAGCGCGGGGACTATGCGCAGATGGGGGGCAGAGAGCAGGTTTTCAAGCGTCTCATAGCCCAATCTTTCAGCCGCCTCCTCATAGGCCATGTCAGAAGATGTCGCCTCCAGACCGAGCACCACATGACGCAGCGCCGAAAGCTCGGGCGTGTGGCAGTCCATCCGCTCAAGCGCATAGTCAAAGTCGCGCGCAAGCCGCGGGTGGCGCAACACCATCGCCAAAATAACGGTGATGCGCATCCGCTCCTGAGAGGCGTCATTGCCGGCGGCGAGATAGCTGTTTTTGGTTTCGGTCAGAACCGGGGGCTGTGGCGGCTGCCAGCCGCCTTTGCCACGACTCTTTTGAAAGCCGCCCTGCCGCTGTGCGCCCCCCGAGGGCGCCCAGGCCTCGCGTTTGGGGCGAAAGAGATCATAGCGCATCTCCTTGATCGCCTCGCCGTAGTGGCTGCGAATGGAAGGGTCGCGGATCAGCTTGATTTTCTCGCGCAGCGCCTTGTCGAGCGCGGCCTTGCGTTCGGGGCTGTCATAGACCCGGCCCTCGGTTTCGCGCCGCCACAAGAGGCTGACCATGGGCATGGCCTCTTCAACGAGCTTGCGCACGGCCCCTGCCCCTTCGGCGCGGATCATATCATCGGGGTCTTTGCCCTCGGGCATCAGCGCAAAGCGCAGAGATTTGCCCGCCTCCAGCAGCGGCAGGGCAATATCGATCACGCGGTGCGCCGCGCGCAGGCCCGCCGTATCGCCATCCAGCGCAATCACCGGCTCATCGGCAATGCGCCAGAGCATCTGGAGCTGATGTTCGGTGACGGCTGTGCCGAGCGGTGCGACAGAGGCCCCAAAGCCCGCCTCCGCGAGCGCGATCACATCCATATAGCCCTCGGCCACAATCAGCGGCGCGCCCTTGCCGGCGGCCTCTCGCGCGGGGGCGTGGTTGTAGAGTGTGCGGGATTTGTCAAACAGCGGCGTTTCGGGCGAGTTGAGGTATTTGGCGTTGTCGGCCGGGTCCATCGCGCGGCCCCCGAAGGCGATACAGCGTTTGCGGATGTCGCGGATCGGGAACATGATACGGTTGCGAAAGGTATCATAGGGCTTGCCGCCCTTGCTGCTCGGCTTGGCGAGGCCGGCTTCTATGATCAGATCGGGGGCAACGCCCTTGCCTGTGAGGTGATCCCAGAGGTTTTGCCAGCCATCGGGGGCAAAGCCGATTTCAAAGCGCTCCTGGGTGCTGTCTTTGAGGCCGCGCTTGTCCAGATAGTCCCGCGCGGGCGCAGCGACCCCTGTCTTGAGCTGGAGGCGGTAGAACTGGACCGCGAGTTCCATCACCTTGGCCAGCTCTGTGTGTTTGTCGGCCTTTTCCTGCGCGCGCGGATCGCGCTCGGGGATCGGCATACCGGCCTCGCGGGCCAGTATTTCAACGGCCTCCATGAAGCCGACATTTTCGGTCTCTTTTATGAAAGAAATCGCATCGCCTTTGGCGTGGCAGCCAAAGCAATAATAATAGCCCTTGCGGTCATCGACATGAAAGGAGGCGGATTTTTCCTGATGAAAGGGGCATGGCGCCCACATATCGCCTTTGCCCTGATTGGACTTGCGTTGATCCCACATGACTTTGCGGCCCACGACCTGGCTGAGCGAGGTGCGGGTGCGAAGGTCGTCAAGAAATCCGGGTGGCAGCGACATCTGGCTAATATGGGGCCTGAGCGCGCGGGCGGCAAGCGCTCAAACGCCTTTCACTCCGGCTCAAAGGCTGTGCATTGTGCAACGAAGACAGCCGGCACATCATTGGCCTTCAGCGCCTTGCGCGGCAGCGTGTAGATATAGCCGACAAGCAGGGGGATCGCGCCCTGAAGCGCCTCCTCTGTGCTGGCTTTGATCTCGGTTTTGGCTTTGGTTTCGCTTTTGCGCTTGAGGCGCAGCGCGACCGCCTTGCTCACGATTTCCCCTTGGGCGGCACAGCGCGCTTCACGGTCCTTGGCGGTTTCGGCCGTGGCCATCGGGGCTGTGCTCAAGAGCATGAGCGCGGCTGTGAGGGGGAGCAGATGTTTCATGGCGACTCTCTTTCTGGCTGTCCTGACAGCCTAGCGAAGCCGGGCGCGAGAGTCAGCGCAGAATCCGTCACAGCCGCGCGGATCAGGGGCGCAGCCTCCCGCGGGCCATATGCCAATGCAGCAGGATCGGCGGCGCAAACAGCAAAAACCATCCAAAGGTCAGATAGACATAGACAAGCGCAGGCCACCAGAGCAGCGCGAAGACAAGGCCGACAGCCCCGGCGGCGCGCATGGCAAGCCCCTGCGGGAGCACCCGCAAAAAGGCAAGTTGCAACAGCTTGCCCCCGTCGAGCGGCTGCACGGGAACGAGATTGAACAGACAGAGCGCCAGATTGAGCCGCGCAAACAGCATCAGATAGCTGCCGGTGGCGTAAAGCCCGGTGGCACCGCTGGCAAAAACCCCCTCCGCCGCCAGCGAGGCCAGCGCCCAGAGCGCAAGGTTGACGAGCGGGCCGAGCGCGATGATCAGCTCCTGCCCTGCGCGCGAGGCCGGGCGCGCGTGCTCGCAAAAGCCGCCGCCGCCGTGCAGGACGATCCGTTTCACAGCCACGCCCTGGATACGGCAGCCCCAGGCATGGCCCAGCTCGTGCAGATAGATCGAGACAAAGAGCATCGCCACAAGGATAGCGACCCAGACCAGATTGCTCAGCCCCGCAAGGAGCACCAGCACCCCCGCCAAAACAAAGAGCGACCGGCCCAGATCGACGCGCACTCCGAAGAGACCTGTGACAGAAAAAAGCGTTGGGCCGTGATGAACCATAGCGCATCCTTGCGCCGAAGGCCTGACAGCGACAAGCCCAAAAGACGCTGGCCTTGGCCTTGGCAGCCGCTACACTGGGGCCATGAGAGAGCGGATTGTGATATTGACGGGTGCAGGCATCTCGGCGGAAAGCGGGCTGGGAACCTTTCGCGATGCAGAGGGGCTTTGGGCCAAGCACCGCATTGAAGACGTGGCCACGCCCGAGGGCTTTGCCCGCGATCCTGCGCGGGTGCAGGCGTTTTACAATATGCGCCGCGCCGAAGCCCGCACAGCCGCGCCCAATCCGGCGCATTTTGCCCTCGCAGCGCTCGAGGCCACGCAGGATGTGCTGATCGTCACCCAGAATGTCGACACATTACACGAGCGGGCCGGCTCTCAAAACCTGCTTCATATGCACGGCAGCCTCACACAGGCGATGTGCACGAGCTGCCAGGCGCGCTGGGAGGCACCGCTGGTGATGGAAGTCTCCGACCCCTGCCCCCATTGCGGCGCAAGGCACACGCGCCCCGATATCGTCTGGTTCGGCGAGATGCCCTATGGCCTTGAGCAGATCGACGCCGCCCTGCAAAACGCCACAATCTTTGCCGCCATCGGAACCAGCGGCACAGTCTATCCTGCGGCAGGCTTTGTCGCCGAGGCGCGCCGCCTCGGGGTGCGCACCCTCGAGTTCAATCTTGAGCCGTCAGCCGGCCAGCCCCTGTTTGACGAGCTGCGGATCGGCCCGGCCAGCGAAACCGTGCCAAACTGGGTCGCCGAAATCGCCTAGGCCGCGCGGTTTTTTTCTTTCCAGAAATATCCCGGGGGGAGCGTCCTAAGCCCGAAGGCTTAGGACCCGGGGGGCAGCGCCCCCCGCCGGGGCGACGCCGTCAGGCGGCGCACCCCTCTCACAAGCTCAGCTGTCGCCGTCTGTCTTCATCTGGCCGTGCCCCATGCTGCCGTGCATGGGCTTGCGCTCCAGATCGACAGGCACCTCAACCACAATATCGCCCGCCTTCTCAAAGCTCAGTGTGACGCTGACAAGGTCATCCTGCTCCATGGCCGTATTCAGCCCCATAAACATGACGTGCTGGCCGCCGCGCTGCATCAGGATCGTCTCGCCGGCCGCAATCGGAAAGCCCTCTTTGACATGGGTCATTTTCATCACGCCATTGGCGTCTTCGATATGGGTGTGCAGCTCGACACGTTTGGCGATTCCGGAGCTTGCGCCGATCAGGCGGTCATCCTCGCCGGTGTGATTCTCGATCACGATAAAGGCGGCGCCCGCCGTGGCGCTCATGCCGGCGGCACGGGCGTAGCTGTCTTTGATCATCATGCCATCGGCAAAGGCCGGCATCGCGAGGGAAACAGCGGCAACCGCCGCCATAAGGTGCGTTTTGAGAGTCATAGCTCTACCTTTCAGAGATTGAATAGAAGATGTGCTGGCCAAAAGGCCGGTCTGGAAAAGCTCAGAGGGGCGCGGGCGGGCCGCGCGCGCTCGCCGTCAGCAGCGCAAGGGTCGGGGCCTCTGCCGGCGGGGCAAAGCGCAGCCTCTCGCCACCCAGCATCATGTGCAGGGGGGCACTCAGCGGCGCGCAGAGGTCGGCAAAGAGCGCGAGGGCGCAATCCGGGCAGATATGGGCCGGGCCGGTTGGCGCGCCCGAGGCGTCCACCGCAACCACCAGCGGGCCGGTGCCTGTGCAGATCACGATCTCGCCGGTGGGCGTGCTCATCATGCGCGCTTCGGCCATAGCCTGCCCTGTGAGCACCAGAACGGCGACCACAAAACCGGAGATATAGGCGCGCAACTTTGTCATGGGCCAAGACTTAAGGGACAGCGCAAAAGTTGCAAGGGGACAAAATGAAACAGCCCCGCCGGCGGCAGGGCTGTTCAAATACCGAAAGGTCAAAAGAGCTTGGGCCGAGGCTTAGGCTTCTGCTGTTTGAGCTTTGCTGATGTCTTTTTTCATTTTCAGGGCGCGGGCTGACAGCTCGGCGTCTTTGGCTTTGGCCAAAAACTTGTCCAGACCACCACGGTGATCGACAGAGCGCAGCGCGTGCGCGGAGATACGCAGTTTGAAGCCGCGGCCCAGTGTCTCGGACTGGAGCGTCACGTCGTTCAAGTTTGGCAGAAAGCGACGGCGCGTTCTGTTTTTGGCGTGGCTCACATTGTTGCCAACCATCGGGCCTTTTCCGGTCAATTCGCAAACGCGTGACATGGGTTCATCCTCATTTTAGTCTTAGAGCCGGCAATCACTGCGGCGATACAATAGGACGCCGAAAAACGGCCTCCGTGAATTCTGTTCGGTGTCATTAGGCGGAATCACCTGCCCCGTCAAGCCGATAGAGGCGCTGTTTGCGCAGATTTCACCACAGCTATTGTGGCCGCTGCCTAACTGGCCAGAAAGCCGCCTGACTGATGCGCCCAAAGTTCGCTGTAGATCCCGCCTTTTGCAATGAGGGCGTCATGTGTGCCTTGCTCAACGATCGCGCCCTCGCGCATGACGATGATACGGTCCATGGCCGCAATCGTGGAGAGCCGGTGGGCAATCGCCAAAACAGTTTTGCCGTCCATCACACGGGTGAGCGCGGTCTGGATCGAGGCTTCGACTTCGCTGTCCAGCGCGCTGGTGGCCTCATCCAGCACAAGGATCGGCGCGTCTTTGAGAATTGCACGGGCCAAGGCGATGCGCTGGCGCTGCCCGCCCGACAGCTTGACGCCGCGCTCGCCCAGATGGGCGTCAAAGCCGCGACGCCCCTGCCCGTCTTGCAGGGTTGTGATAAAGGCACCGGCCTCGGCTTTTTCCACTGCGGCGTGCAGGGCGGCTTCGCTTGTCTGGGTGCTGCCGTAGGTGATATTGTCGCGCGCCGAGCGGTTGAAAAGCGCGGTTTCTTGCGTGACCATGCCGATCGCACGACGCAGGCTGGCTTCTGTGACCTCGCTGATGTCTTGTCCATCGATCGTGACACGGCCGGATTCGGGGTCATAGAGCCGCAGCAAAAGCGAGACGAGCGTCGATTTGCCCGCGCCCGAGGCACCGACAATGCCGAGCTTTTCGCCGGCTTTGATGGTCAGCGAAATGTCGCTGACCCCGCCGATCTCGCGGCCATAGGAAAAGCTCACCCCGTGAAAGCGGATTTCGCCTTCGGGGACTGTGAGCGTAGCCCCTGCCCCGCTGCGCAGGCGCTTGGCGGGGGCGAGCGTGCGCATACCATCCTCGACCTCGCCAAGGTGCATATAGATTGTCATCAGAACAAAGCTGATCCAGCCCGACATTTGCGCAAGCCGGATCGAGACCGCCCCTGTGGCCGTGATATCGCCCGGCGTCACGCCGCTGTCGCGCCAAAAGAGCGCCGCGCCAAGCAGCGCCACAGGCAGGCAGCCCGCAATAAAGATCAGCCCGTAGCGGAAGACAGAACTCAGCTCGCCAAAATCCACCGCCCGTTCGCGCAGGGTCTCGAGCACATCAGCTGTGGCGGCTTCCTCAAGCGCATCGCCTGCGAAGAGTTTGACCGTTTTGATATTGGTGATCGTATCGACCACCTGCCCCGAGACCATGGCCTGTGCGGCGGCGCGCACTTTGGAGCGGGCGCGGATGCGCGGCAGGAAATAGCGCAGATAGCCGCCATAGAGCATGATCCAGCCAAAGAGGATCGCGAGCAGGCGCAGATCAATCACGGCGACGAGGATGGCAGAGCCGATCACCGAGGCGAGCGCAAAGAGGATCGCGTTGACGGTTTCGATCACCACTTCGGTGAGAGAGCGCGTGGCTTGCACCTGTTTTTGGGCAAGGCGGCCTGCGTAATCCTCATCAAAATAGCCGACCGACTGGCCCAGCGTCCAGCGGTTGAGCCGGCCCAAGACCTGTTTGAACAGGTTTGGCCCGAGCACGACCGACTGAAACGCCGCATTCAGCCCGAAAAAGGCGGGACGCAGGCCGATCAGCAGGAAAGCTCCGAAGGCCAGCAGCCAGAGGTGGTTGCCCAAAGGGGCATCGCTTGCTGTGAGGTCGACCACTTCGCCAAGCACATACATCGACAGCACTTCGGAGGCTCCGGAAAGCGCGCTCACAAAGCCTGCCAGCGCGATAACAGGCCATGCGCCCGCGATGCACCAGCGCGCGAAGGCCCAAAGCTCGGTCGGCGGCGCGCCGCGTGCGGGGCGTGTCGGGTCGATCAGGCTTGCGGCCTTCCAAACCATGCGGTGATAGGCTGTGTCGCTCATGCCTCTGTCTCCCGCGGGGCATCGCCTGCCAGGGCATCGCCCAGAAACCCGCCGGACTGGCGCGCCCAAAGCTCTGAATAGACGCCGCCGAGGGCCAGCAACTCGCTATGGGTGCCCTGTTCCAGAACGAGGCCCTTGTCGAGCACAATGATGCGGTCCATCTGGGCGATGGTGGAGAGGCGGTGGGCGATGGCGATCACAGTTTTGCCGCGCATCATGCCATAGAGCGTGTCCTGAATGGCGGCCTCGACCTCGCTGTCGAGCGCGCTTGTGGCCTCGTCGAGCAAAAGGATCGGCGCGTTTTTGAGGATCACCCGTGCGAGGGTGATGCGTTGGCGCTGCCCGCCGGAGAGCTTGACGCCGCGCTCCCCGACATGGGCCGCCATGCCGCGGCGACCCTCGGGGTCTTGCAGGGTTTCGATAAACTCCAGCGCCTCGGCCTCTTTGGCGGCCTGCCAGATTTCGGCATCCGTCGCCTCAAGGCGGCCATAGGCGATGTTTTCGCGCAGGGAGCGGTGCAACAATGCGCTGTCTTGCTGCACCATGCCGATCTGGCGGCGCAGGCTGTCTTGGGTCACGGTGGCGATGTCCTGACCGTCGATCAGGATGCGCCCGGCCTCGGCGTCATAAAAGCGCAGGAGCAGCTTCACGAGTGTGGATTTGCCCGCCCCGGAGCGCCCGACGAGGCCGATTTTTTCGCCAGCTTTGATCGTCAGGGTGACGCCCTCAAGCCCGCCCACGGCGCGGCCATAGCGGTGGGTCAGGTTTTCGATCTGGATCTCGCCTTTGGAGATGGCGAGCGGTTTGGCATCTTTCGCATCGGTCAGATCGATCGGTTGGGCGATGGTTTCCATGCCTTCGGCCACGACGCCGAGCTGGCGGAAAAACGAGGTTAGCGCCCACATGATCCAGCCTGTCATCGCATTGAGGCGCAGCGTCAGAGCCGAGGCCGCCGCGACAACACCCACCGAGGCTGTGCCCTGCATCCAGAGATAGATCGCCCAGCCGACCACCCCGACAATCAGAACGCCGTTGAGCAGGGTCAGGACAAAATCCATCACCGAATAGATCCGCATTTCTTCAATGAAGGTGCGGCGGGCCTCCTCAATGGCTTCGCGGGCAAAATTGATTTCCCCGTCATGATGGGCGAACATTTTGACCGAGTGGATATTGGTATAGCTGTCCACCACGCGGCCTGTGACAGCGGAGCGGGCATCGGAGGCTTTTTGCGAGGCCGGGCCAACGCGCTGAAGTGTCCAGCGCATGAGCAGCCCGTAGCCAAGGAGCCAGACCGCCAAGGGCAGCATCAGGCGCAGATCGGCCCCGTAGAGCAGGACCGCCGCGCCGACGATATAGGCAAGCGAATAGGTGAGCGCGTCGAAGACCTGAAACACCGCCTCCCCTGCGGCGGGCGGGGTTTGCATGATGCGGTTGGCAATCCGGCCTGCGAAATCGTTTTCAAACCAGCCGACGGACTGGCGCAGCACATGATTGTGCGCCCGCCAGCGCACCAGCGTGCCAAGATTGGGCAGGATCGTATTGTTGAGCAGGAGCACATCGAGAAACTGGATGGCCGGGCGGAGAATGAGCACAAAGAGCGCCAGCCCGATGAGAAACGGGCCATGCGCAGCCCAGACCTCGGCGGGGGAGCCTGTGAGCACATCCACGAGCCAGCCGGTGTAATAGATCAGCGCGATTTCAATGGCGGCGACGACGATCGACAGGCCGCCAGCGGCCCAGAACACCCCTTTGAACGGGCGGGTATAGCCGAGCATGAACCGCCAGAGCGTCTTGGGCGGCACATCTTCGCGGGGATAGGAGATATAGGGATCCACGAGGGTTTCGAAATAGGAGAAGAGCTTTTTCATGTCTTAGGCCTTGGATATGGGACAGGGCCGCGCAGAGCGGCGCGGGTGCATCAGGTGTTTCGCCAGGGGTTTGGCGATCACCCGGTTGTGGTCCAGATCCCGTAAAACATGGTGCCCTCCTTCGTTCACTTGTGAAGGGTAGCGGAGGGTGGACAGGCTGTCACCCCACTTTTGTCTTGGGGCGGGGCCTTTCTGTCTCTTATACACATCTCCGAGCCCACGAGAAAGGAATAGATATCGTATGCCGTTTTTCGCTTGAAAAAAAAAAAAGCAAGAAACTC
>JAHBAM020000024.1 GCA_018500125.2 Roseobacter sp.
GCCCCCGAAAAAGACAGGGCGCGTGGCCAGCGGAGACCCAAGATGGCACTGGAAGACAGCAAGAACTTTGTAGACGAGGCTTTCACGCGCAGAAGCGACCGTGGCGTGAGCTTTGAGAACAGCTTTGGCGGGGCGCTGTCCTTTTTGCGCCGCCGATACACCAAGGATCTGAGCGGCGTGGATATTGCCGTGACGGGCATTCCTTTTGATCAGGCGGTGACCAACCGCCCCGGCACGCGACTTGGCCCGCGCGCCATCCGCGAGGCGAGCACCCTGCAAAGCCCCGATGCACCCTATGGCTGGGGCTATAATCCGCTCGATGAGATGAACGTCATCGACTACGGCGATCTGGCGTTTGATTATGCCAATATTGCGGCCTTTCCCGAGGCGCTCACCGCTCATATCCGCACCATTCTGGCGGGCGGTGCGGCGAGTGTGGCGCTCGGGGGGGACCATTACATCAGTTTCCCGATACTCAAGGCCTATGCCGAAACATACGGCCCGATTTCGCTCATCCAGTTTGATGCCCATACCGACACATGGGCCGATGATGACATTGGGCGTGTCGACCATGGCACGATGTTTTACAAAGCGGTCAAAAGCGGGATTGTCGACCCCGAGACCTCGGTGCAGATCGGCATTCGCACGAGCAATGAGGACACGCTTGGGGTGAACATCATTGATGCGCGCGAGGTCCATGCCATTGGCGCGGCGGCTGTGGCCGAGAAGGCGCGGGCGATTGTCGGCGAGAGGCCGGTTTATCTCAGCTTTGACATTGACGGGCTGGACCCCGCCTTTGCGCCCGGCACCGGCACCCCTGTTTGGGGTGGTTTAAGCTCGGCGCAGGCCAGCCATATTCTGCGCGATCTCGCCGGGGTGAATATTGTCGGGGGGGATATTGTGGAAGTGTCCCCGCCCTATGACACCACGGGGGCCACGGCGATTGCGGGGGCGCACGTGGCGATGGAGATCATCTGTCTCTTGGGCTGGAGCAGGCTGGGCAAAGGCTGATGTCGCCTTCGGCGAGGATATTTGGAGCAATAAAAAAGGGATGGGGCGTGTGAGCTGGGGGGTCTTGGGCCTGTGTGTTCTGGTGGTGGGCTTTGCGGCTTATGTGCGGCTGGCACCGGAGACGGCGGCGCGCTGGCGGCTGTCGGGGGAGGAGATGGCGGCTCTGGCGCCGGGCGATTATGCGCAGCCGGGCGGCTTTCGCGCGGTGCGCCCCTATGAGGGCGATTGGGCGGCGGTGGAGGCGGTTGTGCTTGGCACGCCACGGACCCGCGCGCTGGCCAATTGGGGGGCAGAGCGGCTTTATGTGACGCGCTCGGCGTTTTGGGGCTTTCCGGATTATACCACGGTGCGGCTTGCCGGCGGGCGGCTTGACATCTACGGGCGGCTGCGCTTTGGGCGCTCAGATCTTGGCGTCAACCGGGGGCGCATTCTGGGCTGGCTCGCGCGGCTGAAGCTGTGAGCTGAGGCAACCATCGGAGGTTTCTCGCCACATCGGCACATTGAGCGACATTTGGCATTGGGCGGTGAACATCCGTCCGCCGACCTGCAGGCAGATGCTTTCGCCAAGTTCGACGCGCCCGCCCGTGCTGTCGGTGCAATAGCAATCAATCTGCTGCCCGCCGATGGTCTGATCGGCGAAGGACGGATCGGCGAAAGACTGGGCCGCGAGGGCCATGAGGAAGATGGCAAGGCGCGTCATGGGGGCAGTATAGCATCAAGTCGGCGCTTGACCAAGCGGGCTGAATACCGCACATCGGGGGCATGGTTCCTTCAGAGCGCTTAGAGCAGATCATCCAGCGTTTCCAATTCCTTGAGGCCAAGATGGCCGAAGGGGGCGGGGATATTGCGGCTTTGGCCAAGGAATATTCCGATCTGCGCCCTGTGGTGGAGGAAATCGAGGGCTACCGCAGCTTGCTTGCCGATCTGGCCGAGGCCAAGGAAATGTTGGGCGATCCGGAGATGAGGGCCTTGGCGGAGGACGAGCTGCCGGGCTTGCGGGCGCGCCTGCCCGAGGCGGAGGCGGCGTTGCAGCTCTCGCTCTTGCCCAAGGATGCGGCTGACGGGCGGCCCGCGCTCATTGAGATCCGCCCGGGAACCGGGGGCGACGAGGCGGCGCTTTTTGCCGGTGATCTCTTGCGGATGTATCAGCGCTATGCGGAGGCGCGGGGCTGGAAATTCGAGATCCTGGAGGAGAGCGTGAGCGAGCTGGGCGGCATCAAGGAGGCTGTTGTGCGCGTTGCGGGGCAGGATGTGTTTGCGCGGCTTAAGTTCGAGAGCGGGGTGCACCGTGTGCAGCGGGTGCCTGAAACCGAGAGCGGCGGGCGGATTCACACCTCGGCGGCGACTGTGGCTGTTTTGCCCGAGGCGGAAGATGTGGACATCGTCATCAACGCCAATGACATCAGGATCGACACCATGCGCGCGAGCGGGGCGGGCGGCCAGCACGTCAACACCACCGACTCGGCGGTGCGGATCACCCATATCCCGACCGGGCTTGTTGTGACCTCCTCGGAAAAGAGTCAGCACCGCAATCGCGAGATTGCCATGCAGGTTCTCAAGACGCGGCTGTTTGATCTGGAGCGCCAGAAGCTGCATGATGCGCGCAGCGCCAGCCGGGCCGAGCAGGTCGGCTCGGGCGACCGTTCGGAGCGGATCAGAACCTATAATTTTCCGCAGGGGCGGATGACGGACCATCGGATCGGTCTTACGCTTTACAGCCTCGGGGCTGTGATGCAGGGCGATCTGGACGAGACGATTGATGCGTTGATTGCGGATCATCAGGCGCGGCTTCTTGCGGAGATGAACGGGTGAGCGGAGCCACGGTTGGCGCGGCGCTGCGCGCGGGCGCCAAGGCGCTTGTTGCGGCCGGGATCGAGGGCGGCGCGCGGGATGTGCGGCTGTTGATGGCCTCTGTGCTCGGCCTTGAGCCGGGGCGGATGACGCTGCATTTGAATGATGATTTGCCGGCGGCGGCGGCGGCTTCTTTTGAGGCCTTTGTGCAGCGCCGCTCAGCGCGCGAGCCTGTCTCCCATCTGATCGGGCGGCGGGTTTTTTTTGGCCGTGATTTTGCCGTCAGCGCCGATGTGCTTGATCCGCGTCCGGAGACCGAGGCGCTTGTTCTGGCGGCTCTGGAGCGCCCGTTTGAGCGGGTGCTGGACCTTGGCACAGGCTCGGGGTGCATTTTGCTGACGCTTCTGGCGGAGCGCGGGTCGGCGCGCGGGCTGGGAGCCGATCTTTCGCCGGCGGCTTTGACCATGGCTCAGCGCAATGCCGCGGCGCTCGGGGTGGCGGAGCGCTGCGGGTTTGTCTGCTCTGACTGGTTCGGGGCGATTGAGGGGCGCTATGATCTGATCGTGTCCAACCCGCCTTATATCGCGCAAGCAGAGATGGGCACGCTGGCGCCCGAGCTGTCCCATGAGCCGGCTTTGGCGCTGACGGATGGGGCCGACGGGCTTGCGGCCTACCGGATCATCTGTGCCCGCGCGCCGGCTTATCTGGCGAAGGGCGGGGCCTTGATTGTGGAGATCGGCCCGACGCAGGGCGCAGAAGTGAGCGCTATGATGCGCGCCGCCGGGCTGAGGGATGTGCATATCCGGCCCGATCTGGACGGGCGGGCGCGTGTTGTATTGGGCTGTCAGCCGGCTTAAACCGCATTTTGCATGGATTTCGGGCATTTCGGCCTTGTGAAACATCTTCTGTCGTGTTTATTGAAGGTGTGAGCGGTGGATGTCTTTAGGACGGTCCCGCATACACCCAAGCCAGAAATCTTTGGATTTGTTGAAAGTGCATTTGGCACGCCGCAGATCAAACAAAGGCCAATTAACAAGCTCAGGCTCTTAAAACATGAGATCATCCAAATCGCGTTCGCGATCAAAGAACAACCGGAACAACAACCGGCCCTCGGGAAATATTGTAAACCGCGTGTTTGACAGCTCGGGGCCGGAAGGCAAAGTGCGTGGCACGCCGCAGCAGATTATCGAGAAATACAATCAGCTGGCGCGCGATGCGCAGCTTGCGGGCGACCGTGTGGCGACAGAGAACTTTCAACAGCACGCAGAGCATTATCAGCGGATGTTGAGCGAGGCGATGGTTGAAGAAAACGCCAAGCGCGAGCAGCTGGAACAGCTTCACCGAGAGCGTCAGGCCGAGCGGGAGCGCGAAGCGGCGGAACGGCGCGAACGCCAGGAGCGCGAGAGCAATACCGCGGCCAGCGAGGCTCAGGAGCAGCCGCAACCGCAGGTGCCGCAGCGCAAACCGCGCCGCGCCGCAGCGCTCAGCGATGCGCAAGACGCCCCCCAGCCCGATATTGCGCAGCTTGAAATGATGCGCGCACCGGAAGAAAGCGGCCTTGTCGAGACGCCCGAGAACGCGGCAGACAAGCCAAAGCGGACGCGCAAGCCGCGGCGCAAGAAAGACGAAACCCCCTCGGATGAGGGCGGATCACAAGCCGCAGAATAAACCAGAAACCCCGCGCCTGACGCGGGGTTTTTTCTGGCTGGTCTTTGGCCATCTTTGTGACCGCCCCTGTGATCGCCTCTGTGGCGGCTCTGTGGCTGCTCTGTGAGCTGTGCGGCGGGCTGTTTAAGGCGCTTTGATGGCGCGGGCGAGGGCGCAGAACTGCTCCAGCCCGATCACTTCGGCCCGGTCTGTGGGCTGGATCCCTGCGGCGAGGAGCCTGTCTTCCAGATCGGGCGCAAGGCCCTTGAGGGCTGCGCGCAGCATTTTGCGGCGCTGGTTGAACGCCTTGGCGACCACACGCTCCAGAGTTTTGGCATCGGCCTCAAAGCGGGGTCTGTCGAGCGCCTTGAGATGCACAACCGCGCTGCTGACTTTGGGGGGCGGTGTGAAGGCTTCGGGGGGCAGGGTGAGCACAATCGCCGCCTCTGATCGCCACTGGGCCAGAAGCGCGAGGCGCCCGTAGGCTTTGGAGCCGGGGCGCGCGACGATACGCTCGGCCACTTCGCGCTGGAACATGAGTGTCAGGCTGTCCCAGAACGGGGGCCATTCGGGCGGGGTGAGCCAGCGCACCAGAAGCTCTGTGCCGATATTATAGGGCAGGTTGGCGGCGATCTGGATCGGCTTTGAGAGATGGGCAAGCGGATCGACTTCAAGCGCATCGCCTTCTATCACAGTCAGGCGGCCATCGTAGGCGGCGGCGATCTCTTCGAGCGCGGGGATGCAGCGGCTGTCTTTTTCGATGGCGAGCACACGGCGCGCGCCCTCAGAGAGCAACCCACGGGTGAGACCGCCCGGACCGGGGCCGATTTCGAGCACATCGCTGTGAGACAAATCGCCGACATGGCGGGCGATTTTGGCTGTGAGGTTGAGATCGAGCAAAAAGTTCTGACCCAGAGATTTGCGCGCGGACAAGCCGTGATTGGCAATCACGGCGCGCAGGGGCGGGAGGCTGTCGATCTGGGTCATGCGGGGGTGCCTTTTGCCATGGCCCAGGCAACGCGCAGGGCTTCTATGCTGGAGCCGGGATTGGCGCGGCCCTGGCCTGCGATATCAAAGGCGGTGCCGTGGTCGGGGGATGTGCGCACAAAGGGCAGCCCGAGGGTGACATTGACGCCCCGATCAAAATCAAGCGTCTTGATCGGGATCAGGGCCTGATCGTGATACATACAGATCGCCGCGTCATAGCGGGCGCGGGCGGCTGCGTGAAACATGGTATCGGCGGGCAGGGGGCCGGCGATATCAAGCCCCGTGTGGCGCAGGGTCTCAAGCAGGGGCGCGATCCAGTCCAGCTCTTCCCGCCCCATGGTGCCGCCTTCGCCGGCATGGGGATTGAGGCCGGACACGGCGAGGCGCGGGGCGGCAATACCGAACTGGGTTTGTAGGGCGGTGTGGGTGATCCTGATTGTGCTGGCCAGTCGCTCGGGCGTCAGCGCCTTTGGCACATCGCTTAGGGCGATATGGATTGTGGCGGGCACAACGCGCAGCGCGGGGCTGGCCAGCATCATCACCACATCGTCAACGCCTGCGAGATGGGCGAGAAATTCGGTATGGCCGGGAAAGCCGAAGCCGGCGCCGTCTTTGAGGGCTTTTTTGTGAATCGGCAGCGTGCAGAGCGCGGCGGCCTCGCCGGACTGCACCAGCGTGACGGCGCGCTCTATTGCGGCGATGACACCGGCGGCATGGGAGGGGTCGGGCTGGCCTGCGACGCGCGCAGCCCCCATGGGCAGGGGCAGAACCGGCAGGCCCTGCGCCATGGCGGCGGGGGCTTCGCCCGGGGCGCCGATTGGGACATATCGGCTGCCGGGCGGCAGGCGGGACGGATCACCGATCAGAAAGAAGCTCAGCTCGTCCTTGAGCGCCGCCCAGAGCAGCGGGGCCAGCTCGGGGCCGATCCCTGCGGGTTCGCCACAGGTGAGCGCGACGGGTTTAGTATTCAATGATCCGCGCCTCGGAGCGCAGCTGGGCAAGGTAGCCGTCGGCATAGCTCGCAAGGCGGCGGTTTTGCAGGCTGGAGGCGATCTGGTCGCGATCGACGCCTTCGGCTTGTTCGGGGGTTCTGCCACAGAGCATCAGGAAAACGAGGGTTTGGCCGTCGCCACGGGTGAGGGCAGTGGAGACTTCATGTTTGTCCAGTTTGGCAAGTTCGACGGCGAAATCTGTTGGCAGATCGGCGGGCGCTTTGGAGCTGCGCTCCAAGACCGCTTCGGGCTGGCCTTTGGCGACGCCGTAGAGGTCATCGCAGGTGTCGACGGTCTGGGTGAGTTTGCGGGCGGTGGCGAGCGCCTCGGGGCTGCGCCCGCCTGCGATGAAATAGGCGGCATAGTCGATCGCCGAAAAGCGTGGCGTTGCCACTTTGCCTTCGTCGATCCCGCGCAGTTGAAAGAGCGCAATCGCGCCGTCAATCGGGATCGGATCGCTGACCTGTCCGCGGCCAAGGCCGAGCAGCACGGGATGCAGCGTCGCGGGCAGATTGGACAGCGGCATCCACTCGAGCCGGCCGCCACGGGCGCTTGTGGCTGTGGCAGAATATTTGCGCGCGGCGGCGGCAAAGGCGCTTTCGGTTGTGATCTGGGACAGCTCGTTGGCGCGCGCTTGGGCGGCGGCGGCCTCTGCGGGCGGGGCCGGAAGGATGATTTCGGAGAGCAGAACGCGGATGCTGTCGGTGCTTGTGGCGTTGAGGGCCTGATCAATGTCGCTGTCCCCGACCTCGACTTTGGCGCCGAAACGGGCGCGCACGAGGCTGCGCCACGCCACGCCGGAGACAATGAAATCGCGGAAGGTTTGCTCTTCTACGCCGCCCTGTTTGAGCGCGGCAAGGAACTCATCCGCTGTCATATTGGCGCGCGCGGCGAAGTCTTCCATGCCCCGGCTGATCTCCTCATTGGCGGGCAGCACATCCAGCGCTTGGGCTGCGTCGAGCTTGAGGCGCTCTTCAATCAGCTGGCTGCGCGCTTCTTTGGCCGGATCTCCCGGCGAGCGGAACATGGTCAGCATCAGGCTGCGCTGATTGAGATCATATTGGGTGATCACCTTGTCATTGACCTTGATTGCGGGGGCAAACAGGTTTTGGGAGCGCGCTGTGCTTGCGGCTGTCACCGTGACGGCGAGGAGCGCAATAAAGAGCGAGTGAAGCGGTGAGCGCGTGATCATCAGACTTAGTCCTTGCATTGACGGGTATAGCTATCATCCCGCGAGCTTGCATTAAACCCGAGAAGCCCGACCGTCAGGCTCATTTCGGTTGAGGGCGACAGAATACTAGAAGAGGTAAACCTGCGCGAGAGCGAAAGGTCAAGTTTCACACATTCATTTCGATACTCTAGGCCAAGGCCCGCCTCGGCGGCCTGATCGATGGTGACATCATAGCGCATATTCGCCGTTCCCGCCCAGTGGCGCGAGAAGCGGTATAGCCCGTCCAGCGACAGTTCGGCCACAACATCCGCCCTGTCTTCGGAGGCGTCGGCATCAAGCCAGACATAGCTTGCCCCGACGCCGAAGCGCTTTTGTTGCCATGTGGCGCGGGCCTCGGCCTTGGAGGGGGTGAGATCACTGTCAAGGAGGGTGCGCGCGGTCAGGGCCAGCCCGCCGGGTGTGCGCATCTGGCCGGCGAGCAGCAGATCGGAGGTTTCACCGGCAAGGCCGGAGGAAGGGGAGAAGTCGGGCTGTGCGGACTGGCGCAGGATCTGGCCAAAGGTCAGGCGGCTGTCGCCACCACGCGGGCCTGTGCGCGCCCACGTCAGCCCATAGGTGATCATTTGGCCGCGTTCGCGGCGGTCGGGACTTGGAAAATGTGTCAGATCGAGCAGATTGCCTTCGTCAAATTCGACGCGGGTGCTTTCGTCATTGGCCACAGCGAGGGTGGTGCCGCCGACCCAGCCGAACTGAACGAAGGGTTCGAGCACATGATAAGCACCGTTTTGGGAGCGCTTGGCGAGCGGCCAGCGCAGGGCGAGCGCGGCCATCGGGGTCAGCTCGGCTTCTGTTTTGGGCAGGTTGGCGTCTTGATAGGTGTAAAACTGATCGGCGGCCAGACCGGTGAAGACTTTGGCGTGCAGGCCGTGGGCTGTGGTCCAGCTGCGCTGCCAGCTGAGCTGGCTCCCCAGACGCACAACATCGCGCCCGTCCACCACGCCGTTCCCGTCAGCGTCGGTATCGGTATCGGAGTAGCGGAAATGGCTGTGCAGCGCGACCCCGAGGCGCAGCTCGCCGCCCAGAGCCGCAGGGAAGAGGCGCAGCTCATGGGACAGATCGTTGATCAGCGAGGGGATATGGCCGTTGATCTCGCCCACCCGCAAAGAGCGGTAATGCACCAGAGCCGCCGCTGTATAGCTGTTGCGTTTGGCGCGGGTCAGGGCGATTTCGCTGGCGAGGCGGTCATTGCTTGAATAGCCGTAATCGACCAGAAATGACTCATCCAGCGTGGTTTGCAGATCAAAGCTGAGTTTATAGTCTTCGGCCAGCTCGAACGCCCCTTCGGCAAAGAGATAAGCGCGGGTGTCGCCTGGCATTTGGTCATCGCGCGAGAGCGCCCCGTCAAAGGAGACAGAGCCGTTTTTGAACGCCTGACGGTATTGCAACTCGAGTGTGCGGGCCTTTGTGCTCAGATAGGGGGTGACGGTCAGGTCGCGGTGATCGCCGAGGCGGATAAAAAACGGCAGGCGAATGCCTGTGCCGAGGATTGTCGAGCTGTTTAAAGCCGGGATCATGAAGCCTGTGGCGCGTTTGAGGCTCGGGTCGGGCAGGCGCAGATAGGGCAGGTAAAACACCGGCACATCTTTGACGCGCAGCTGTGCGCCCTCGAAATAGAGCTGCTTTTCGGTCTGATCATGGATCACGCGGCGGGCGCGGATCTGCCAGAGCGGCGGGGTGCCATCATCGCAGATCTGGCAGGAAGTCACGGCCGTTTTGTAGAGCTGCGAATAGCGCCCGTTGACGCGGTTCATCTGGTAGGCGGCGAGCTGGACTTGCTGGTCGAGCACCACGCGGGCGCTTTTGAGCACCGCGTTTTGAAATCCGGCGTCCATCTCGGCGCTGGAGGCGAGGACTGTTATGGTGCCGCTGTCTTCGATCCGGATCGGGCCGTCGATGCTGAGCTGGCCTGTGGTGCGGTCATAGGTTATTTTTTGCGCCAGAATACGGGTCTCACCGGAGAGCGCTTCGACGCGGCCTTCGGCCACAAGGCGGGTTTTGCCCTCAAGATAGACCTGATCGGCCACGAGCATGGCGGGGACATCGGCCTGTTCTGCGCCCAGTGGCAGGGCGAGGCAGAGGGCAAGGGCAAGATGGCTCAATAGGCGCTTCATCGCAGGTCTCACCCGTCTTCCATATGCAACAGTAAGCCCCAGGCCAGCAGAACCGAGGCGGTGGGCGGTGCCCAAGCGGCCAGCATCACGGGGATTTGGCCGTTTTCACCGAGGACTTGCGCGAAATTTCGAATGTAGTAAAGCCCAAAGCCGAGCAAAATCGAGCTGAGCACGGCCATGCCGGTGCCGCCGCCGCGCGCGTGGCGCATGGTAAAGGCAGCCCCGACCAGCACCATCGCCAGCAAAAAGAGCGGTTGGGCCAGCTCCATCTGGAGCCAGACCGCATGGCGGCGGGTTGAAAAGCCGGCTTGCTGGAGCTGGTTAATGAAGGCGGGCAGATCCCAGACCGAAATCGCGCTGGGCGCGCCAAAGCTTTCAAGGATGCGCTCCTGTGTCAGGGTGGAGGAAATCCGCAGGGTCAGGTGACGCGCGACATTGCCCTCCGGATTGACCCCGGAGGAGAGCGGCCAGACGGTGGCATCGGTCAGCTCCCATGCGCCCGGCAGCAGACGGGCCTCGGCGGCTTCGACGCGTTTGAGCGGGCCGCCTTTGGGCGCATAGGAAAGAAAGGTCACATCATAGAGCACGGTGGCATCGGGATTGGTCGTGGCGGCGCGAATGACGGTCTGGCCCTCGGCGCCGCCCTGACGCAGCCACAGCCCTTCGGTGGAGAGCGAGAGCACATCAACGCTGCCGTCGCGCAGCTCTTGATTGAGGTCGTGAGCGCGTTTGGATGTGGCGGCGACAATCGGATTGAACAGGGCCACCAGCATCACGCCAATCACAAAGGCCATGCCGGCCGGTGCGATGAGCGCGCGCAGGGCCGAGCGGCCTGTGGCGCGCACCACCACAAGCTCCGAGCTGCGCGCCAGCCCGAGAAACAGCGCCACGGTGGAGAGGATCATCACCAGCGGCACGATCTCATAGAGGCCTTGCGGCACATTGAGCAAAGACAGCGTGACCAGCGCAGAGAAGGGCACCTCGATGCCCTGAAAGCGGCGCACCATTTCGACAAGGTCGATCAAGGTCTGAAACAGGAAGAACACGAGCAACAACCCGAAAAACAGGCCGAGGAACTTGCGGATGAAATAGCTGTGCAGGATCATGAGAGCGCGGCCTTTCTGCGCCGCCATGCCGAGAGCGAGGGCAATTGCCCCGCCGCGCGCGCCAGCAGGGCGGCGGCGAGCAGCAGCCCGATCAGCGCGGGCAGGTAGAGCAGCGGCCAGCGCGCAGGATTGCTCAGAACCGGGTCTGTGACCACGCTTTCCAGAGCCTTGATGAGCACAAGATACAACAGGGCCAACACGATCTGGCGCCAGACGCCAAAGCGGGAAAACCCGCCCGAGAGCAGCGTCGCAAAGCCGAGCAGGGCAACAGTCAGGGCAAACAGCGGCTGGGAGAGGCGGGCGTGCAACTCTTCGGTAAAGACGCCGGCGCTGACGCCTGTGCGGACCTGAATGTGCACAGGGGATGTGAGCAGCTCATAGGTGCTGAAGTGGCGCAACAGCGGCGGGGCGCTGTCGTTTGTTTCGATCAGGCCTTTGATCCCGTAGGAGAGGTCGGCAAAATGGGTTGTGTTGAGCTGCATGGCGGGCCGCGAGAGGCGTTGGGTCAGCCCGTTGATCATGACGAGGGCGGGGCCTGTGTCGGTGCGCACGAGATAGGCCGAGGCGGCGGTATGGGTCACGCTTTCGCTCGGGTCGCGGCGATCGGAGAGAAAGACATCATTCATGCGCCCGTCGGGGGCGATTTCGCGGATGTAGAAGGTCACCCCGTCGGTGGGGTGGAGAAAGGTGCCTTCGGTGAGCAGCCGCGCGGTCACGTTTTGGGAGATCTCGGCCTCGCGCAGCTGGAGCTGTTTGAGCGACCTCGGGACCAGAACATTGGCCAGAACCGCCACCATAAGCCCGACGATCAGGCCGAAATAGACCACGGGCCGTGCCAGTCGCCACGGCGAGAAGCCGGTCGACTGCATCACGGTCAGCTCGCTTTCTGTGCTGAGGCGGTTGGTGACATAAAGAGTTGCAGCAAAGCCTGCGATGGGCAGGACGATGCGGATCACGGAGGGCAGAGTGAGGGCGGTGAATTCGGCAAAGACCAGAGCGGTCTGGCCATCTCCTATCAGCCTGTCAAAGAGTTGAACGGCGCGGTTGATCCAGTACACCGAGACCAGAACCAATGCAAAAAAGCCAAACAAAACCATAAGCTGCGACAGCATATAGCGGTCGAATCTGGCCACGGTATCCCCCTCGGATGGTGTAACAATGGGAGGACACTACTAGATGTGGCGGGGCAGGGTAAACTGCAAATCAGGTTTATTGGCCCAGAGCGGGCCGGAGTGCGGCAGACCGGCCCCAAGCGGCGCGAAAGCGGGGGTTTGGGCACTGGTCAAGGCGGGCGTGTCGCGTTACGACTTGGGCAAAGATATGGGAGACAGAGATGGCCGAGCTTGTGACATTTGACTTCAAAGACCTTGATCTTGAGGCGCTGGGCGGCGCTGCGGGGCGTGTGGCTGTTGTGGCCAGCCCCGAGGGCACGCTTGACAAGGCCGGGCGGCGCGTGGCGCGGCTCACCAAGGGCGCGCTGAAGCGGCTTTTGGAGAGCGAGCGCTTTGAAAAGGCCCGCGAGGGCGATGTTCTGACGCTGGGCTACCCGTCTGGCATGGCGGCGGAGGCTGTGGATGTGGTCAAGCTGGCGCGCACGGCCAAGGCCGAGACCGCGCGCAAGGCGGGCGTGTCTTTGGCCAAGACCAAAGGCAAGGCGGCGCTGACGCTTTGCCTTGGGGCGATGCCACGGGCGCATGAGCTTGTGATGGGGCTGGCGCTGCGCCTTTATGAGTTTACGCCCCATAAGACGGCAAAGGCGGAGGCGGAGGGCGCGATCTGTGTGATGTGCCCCAATCCCGCAGCGCTTGAGGGGGCTGTGGCCGATCCGCTGGCTGTGGCACGCGGGGTGCATTTCACGCGCGATCTGGTCAATGAGCCGGCCAATCACCTGACCACAACCGAATTTGCCAATCGTCTTGTGGCGCTGGGCAAGCTCGGCCTGACGGTCAAGGTGTTGGAGGAGGATGAGCTGGCCAAGCTCGGGATGAATGCGCTGCTGTCGGTCGGACATGGCAGCATCAGCCCTTCGAAAGTTGTAATTATGGAGTGGCTCGGCGGCGAAAAGGGCGCGGCCCCGCTGGCGCTTGTTGGCAAGGGCGTTGTGTTTGACACTGGGGGCATCAGCCTCAAGCCAGCGGCGGGCATGGAAGACATGACCATGGACATGGGCGGCGCGGGCACGGTTGCGGGCACGATGCAGGCCTTGGCCGAGCGCAAGGCGCGGGCAAATGTCATCGGGCTTGTCGGGCTGGTCGAGAATATGCCC
>JAHBAM020000091.1 GCA_018500125.2 Roseobacter sp.
GGCGTCAGATGTGTATAAGAGACAGCCTATGAGGGGCGCAGCTACCAGGAGGTCAAGCTCGACGGGATGCGCAAAACCATCGCCGCCCGCCTCACCGAGGCCAAGCAGACCGTGCCGCATTTCTACCTGCGCCGCGAGATCAAGCTCGATGCGCTCATGGCCTTCCGCGCCCAGCTCAACAAGCAGCTCGAAGCCCGTGGCGTGAAGCTCTCGGTCAATGACTTCATCATCAAGGCCACCGCCCTCGCGCTGCAAGCCGTGCCTGCGGCCAATGCGGTCTGGGCGGGCGACCGTGTGCTCCAGATGAGCGCCTCGGATGTGGCCGTGGCTGTCGCCATCGAAGGCGGCCTCTTCACGCCTGTGCTTCAGGACGCCGAGCAAAAATCGCTCTCCGCCCTCTCCACCGAGATGAAAGACCTCGCCGCGCGCGCGCGTGACCGCAAGCTTGCCCCGCACGAGTATCAGGGCGGCAGCTTCGCCATCTCCAATCTCGGGATGATGGGGATCGACAACTTCGACGCGATCGTCAATCCGCCCCACGCCGGCATCCTCGCCGTGGGCGCGGGTGTGAAAAAGCCCGTGGTCGGCGCCGATGGTGAGCTGACAGTCGCGACAGTAATGTCTGTCACAATGTCGGTCGATCACCGCGTGATTGACGGCGCGCTCGGGGCCGAGCTGCTCAAACATATCGTGGACCATCTCGAAAACCCGATGGCCATGCTCGCCTGATCTGACAGGGCGATAAAGTTAACAAACGCCGCGCAGGGGTAAACGCTCCGTGCGCGGCGTTTACGTTTGGACTTTGGCCAAAACCCCTGTTTGCCCGGTGCACGGGTTGTGCACGGGTTGTGCACACATATCACCCCCCCAGAATCACCGCAGACGTGCAAAGGTTAACGCAGCCGTAGGGTGCGCATTCACTGCGCACCAAACCGCCTCAAAAAATCCCGAAAAACCGCTCGGGCAGTTTGAATTGCAGCTCATAGTCAGGCCGCTCAAAGTGATAAAATCCGGTCTCGCCCCGCGGCGCGAAACTCTCCACCATAGCCTTGCGATAGGGGCCGGTGTCAAAGCCCTCCTGCATCTCAAATTTCCCCATGGTTTCAAAGACCTCTCGGTCCTCCCCGCGCGCATCCGCAAACCAGTGACCGCCAATCGCGGTGTCTTTCTTGCTCTGCCCGATCTCTTTGGTGATCGCGTTGCGCCGGTCCATGGCGCGGGCGTATTCGGCAAAATCGCAAAACTTGAGATGAAACAGATACAGCCCCTCAGGCGCGTTGATCTGGTCATATTGGGTAAAATGCCCGCCACGGGCAATTTTGACCCCCGCCGAGAGGATACAGGGCTTGGAGTAATGCGGCGCAAGCCTCACATGAGAGCGCGGCCCCAGAACCTTGTTTTCAATCGGCTTTTCTTCAATGTCGATCCGGTGAATCACCTCAAGCCCGAGCGGTGTGATCACCTGTCGGTGCTTTTGTCGCATGAGCCAGTCCGGCAGATGCCCCACCTCAGGATCAAGCACCACAAGCTCGTCCACATCCCCCACAATCACATGGTCAAAATAGGCGTTCAGCCCCTGCACAAGGTTGTTGAGAAGCCGCCAGCGCTTCATATCAAAGTTCTTGTGGTGATGTCCGGGGATGCCAATGATATTGCAGCCCTTGGCCAGCTCGGCGACCTCAGGGGAGTGACCATGGTTGACGATATAGCAGTTTTCGCGCCCCAGCATCTCGCCGTAATAGGCCAGCCATATCTTGAGATAAAACAGGTCGTCGCGCAGCATGGTCACGGCTGCAATCTTAAAAGTCTTCGGCTCACTCATCACTCTGCTCGCTCTGTGTTCGGGCGTCCTTTGCAGATTAGCCGCTGGCGCACAAAATGAGAATCAATTTGTTGGGCGCGCAAGATAATCCACAAGCTTGGCCCCAAGCAGCACCCAGGGCGCGCCATGCATCAGCAGATCAAATATATCAATCACAGCGCGCAGCTCACCGGCAATCAGAAGCTTTAGCTTCTCCCAGATATGTGGCTCGGGAAAGAAGGGCGCCAGCCCCAATGTGAGGGCCAAAAGAAGCGCGATGGGCCATGAAATATGGGTCAAAGCGTTTCGCATACCTGTCCCTTACAAGGAAGAAAGTGGCGCGGTTGACGGGGCTCGAACCCGCGACCCCCGGCGTGACAGGCCGGTACTCTAACCAACTGAGCTACAACCGCGCATCCGCAACGGGGCATCCTAAATCGTGCAGTGTGGCGCGGTTGACGGGGCTCGAACCCGCGACCCCCGGCGTGACAGGCCGGTACTCTAACCAACTGAGCTACAACCGCTCACTGCAAGGCTTCGGATGCTCCAAAGCGTGAGGGAGGTCATATGCGCACCCCCTGCCCGCGTCAAGCGCTCAAACCCCCTCTTTTCGCAAAAATTGTGCCTCATAGGTCACGGCCCGCAAGGTTTCACAATTTCGCCCTGTTTTGGCCCGCTGTTTGGCGTAAAATTTTTTTGGAATTATTTTTCAAAGCCCGCGAACAGGAGGTTTTTATGCCAAAATCGCAAAAACCGCTTCCCAGCCCGAAACAAACCCGAAATCCGCCCCCGCCCAAGCCCCCGGTCATCACCGATTATGCCTCTCTATGAGCCGAAGCGGGGCGCGGTTTGAGCGCGCATAACGGTGTGAAAACACCGCTCTCCAGCCTGCGCAATATCGGCCCGGCCATGGAGCGTTCGCTCAATGAGGTGGGCATTTTTTCAGCCGAAGACTTCTGTGATATGGGGGCCGATGCCGCCTATACGCGGCTGCTGCAAGGCGGCGCGCGGCCGCATTTTATCGTCTATTATGTGCTGCATATGGCGCTGCAGGGCCGGCCCTGGAACGACTGTAAAGGCAAGGAAAAACAAGAGCTTCGCGCGCGATTTGACGCTTTGAAGTCGGTCCGGCATGACAAGGGCCGCGCTCGGCTTGAGGCGGCCCTTGATGCACTTGGTGTGGTTGAGCGAAAGCCGTGACTTAGCCGACCAGCTCAAGACCCGAGAAGAAAAACGCGATTTCTTCTGCCGCTGTTTCCGGCGCATCCGAGCCGTGAACCGAGTTCTCACCGATCGACAGCGCAAACTCTTTGCGGATCGTGCCCTCTGCCGCATCCGCCGGGTTTGTTGCGCCCATCACTTCACGGTTCTTGGCAATCGCGTCTTCGCCTTCCAGAACCTGAACCACAATCGGCTCCGAAATCATAAACTCACACAGCTCCCCAAAGAACGGACGCTCCGAATGCACCCCGTAAAACTGCTGCGCCTGTGCCAGCGTGAGCTGGATGCGCTTTGAGGCGACAATGCGCAGGCCGGCAGCCTCGAACTTGGCCGCGATCTGGCCGGTGAGGTTGCGCTTTGTGGCATCTGGTTTGATGATCGAGAATGTGCGTTGAATGGCCATGTGCTTAAGGCTCCTATTGCTTTGCTAAAGGTTGATTTGGCGCCCTGCTATCACGCTGCATCGGCTTTGAAAAGCGAATGTTAAACGCGCTCAAGCTTGCCAATCCAGAGCACAGCCAGAAGCCCCAGCCCGGAGCTGGCCGCCATCAGCCCAAGCAGCACATAAGCCCCAAGCGGACCCCCCGCGAGCGCGCCGGTGAGCGCCGTCGCCCCGGCCCCGCCCAGAATGGTGATCGCACCAGACAGCCCCGACGCGCTGCCTGCCAGCCGGGGGTTGACCGACATCACCCCGGCATTGGCCGCAGGCAAGGTCAGCCCGTTGCCAAGGCCCACAAAGATCGCCCCGGCAAACATCACCCAGAAGTTCATCGCGCCCAGCGCCATGATGCAGATCACCACCAATGGCCCAAAGGTCGCCGAGAGCCGCCCCCAATACATCAGCCTGAGCATGGGAACACGGCCCGACAACCGCCCGGTCAGGAAATTTCCGAGCATGAAGCCCGCCGAAATAGAGCCGATTCCGATCCCGAGCTGTGAGGGCGTCAGCCCGAAAAGCCCTTCCCCGACAAGGGCCGCCCCGCCGAGAAACGCATAAAACCCGCCGACAGAGCCAATCAGGCAAAGGCAGTAGGCCCAGAAGATCTTGCTCCCGAACAGCTCGGGGTAAGAGCGGAACTGCGCCGTAAAGCTGTCCGAGGGCGTCAGATTGGTCTCGGCCAGATCGCGCCACGACAGAGCCAGCATCAGTGCGCCCATCAGCGCATAGGCCGCAAAATTGGACCGCCAGCCAAATGTTTCGCCCAGAACACCGCCCAGCACCGGCCCGAGCAAGGGGGCGAGCGCCATCGCCGTGCCGATCACGCCCAGAAGCCGCGCCGCTTCCTGTGGCGGGGCAATATCGCGCACAACCGCGCGGCTCAGAACCATGCCCGAAATCACCGCCCCCTGTAGCATCCGAAATGCGAGAAACAGCCATATATCACTGGCAAAATAGCACCCCACCGACGCCAGCGTAAACAACGCCATGCCACCAAGGATCACAGGCCGGCGCCCATACATATCCGACAACGGCCCGATGATCAGCTGAAGCGCCGAGGACACAACCATATAGCCGCCCATCGCAACCGAGATCACCGCATAGCTCACCTCAAAATCACTCGCCATCTGGGCGAGCGCCGGCAGGAACATATTGAGCGAGAGAACAGACAGCGCCGTGAGAAGGATGAGCGTGATGATCTTGGGTCGGCGCGGGCCGGAAGCGGAATGCATACTTTGTTAACCTGTGTTCTAATACACAAGCGTTACGCCCCTTTTGAGCGGCTCACAAGGCTTGTCATGAGGGCGTTTCAGCACTGGCAAGGCGCGCCCAGCTCTGCTAAGCCGCCCAAATGCTCAAGCTTGAAAACATATCCTATTCCGTCGCAGGCCGAAACCTCATCGAGGATGCCTCTGTCTCTATCCCGACAGGTCACAAAGTGGGCCTCGTGGGGCGCAACGGCACAGGCAAGACCACGCTCTTTCGCGTGATCCGCGGCGAGCTGCCGCTTGATACCGGCTCCTTCAGCCTGCCCTCGCGCGCGCGCATCGGAGGCGTGGCCCAAGAGGTGCCGGGCAATGAGGTCTCCTTGCTCAACACCGTTCTGGCCGCCGACAAGGAGCGCGCAGAGCTTCTGGCCGACACGAGCACAGATCCGGCCCGGATCGCCGAGGTGCAAACCCGCCTCGCCGATATTGACGCATGGAGCGCTGAAGCCCGCGCCTCAACAATCCTGCGCGGCCTTGGTTTTACCGCCGATGAGATGCACGCGCCATGCTCTGCCTTCTCCGGCGGCTGGCGGATGCGCGTGGCGCTGGCGGCTGTACTCTTTTCTGAGCCTGATCTTCTGTTGCTCGATGAACCGACGAACTACCTTGACCTTGAGGGCGCGCTTTGGCTGGAAAGCTATCTGGCAAAATACCCCCATACCGTCCTGATCGTCAGCCACGACCGTGGCCTGCTCAACCGCGCGGTTGGAGCGATCCTTCATCTGGAAGACAAGAAGCTGACGCTCTATCAAGGCAATTACGATACCTTCGCCGAAACCCGCGCCGCGCGGCTTGCGGTTGCGGCCTCCGAAAACCGCAAGATCGAAGCCCGCAAAGCCCATCTGCAAAGCTTTGTTGACCGCTTCCGCGCCAAAGCCTCCAAAGCTGTTCAGGCGCAATCCCGTATCAAGGCCATTGCCAAGCTCAAGCCGATCACAACCCCGCAGGAAGCCGCGCTCAAGCGCTTTACCTTCCCCTCGCCAGAAGAGCTGTCTCCACCGATCATCCGTGTCGAGGGCGGCTCGGTCGGCTACGAGGGCAAAGCGATCCTGTCGCATCTTGACCTGCGGATTGATCAGGACGACCGTATCGCGCTGCTCGGGCGCAACGGCGAGGGCAAATCAACGCTCTCCAAGCTGCTCTCAGGCCGGCTTGAGCTGATGAAGGGGCAAATGGTCACCTCCTCCAAGCTGCGCGTCGGTTTCTTCGCCCAGCATCAGGTTGATGAGCTGTTTGTCGACGAAACCCCGATTGATCACATCCGTCGCCTGCGCCCGAGCGAGACGCCTGCGCGCCTGCGGGCGCGCCTCGGCGGCTTTGGCATCGGGGCCGAGCAAGCCGAAACGCTCGTGGGCAAACTCTCGGGCGGACAAAAGGCGCGGCTCTCGCTGATGCTGGCCACGCTGGATGCGCCGCATCTGCTGATCCTCGATGAGCCGACCAACCACCTTGATATCGAAAGCCGCGAAGCGCTGGTTGAAGCGCTCACCGCCTATACCGGCGCGGTGATCCTCGTCAGCCACGATATGCACCTTCTGGGCCTTGTGGCCGATCGTCTTTGGCTCGTCAAAGACGGGGCGGTGAAGCCCTATGACGGCGATCTGGAAGATTATCGCGCGCTTTTGCTGGGGGCGCCTGACAAGAAATCAGAGAAAAAGAGCGAACCACAAAAAACAGTGAAGCCCAAGCGCGCGCCGCGCCTGTCGGTTCTGGAGTTGCGCGCCGAAGTGCGCAAATGCGAAGAACGCGTTGAAAAACTTGAGAGAATGCGCGCCCGCATGGACGAAATGCTGGCCGATCCCACGCTCTACTCCGAGCGCAAACACGCCGTTCCAGAACTTCAGCGCAAGGATGGCGAACTCAAGGTCGCGCTCAAGCGCGCCGAGGCGCTCTGGGAGGGCGCGCTTGCCAAACTCGAGGCTGCAGAGGCATGATCACATCCGCCTTTGTCATAACCGCGTTTGCAACGCTCTTTGTGATCATTGACCCTATCGCATTGACGCCGATTTTTGCCACGCTCACCCAAGGCATTCCAACCCCCGAACGCCGCCGTATCGCCCTGCGGGCCTGTCTTGTTGCGTTTTTCATTCTCGCCGCCTTTTCGTTTTTTGGCGAAGCCTTGATGCATTTTATTGGCATATCCATGCCCGCCTTCCGCGTCGCGGGCGGCATTCTGTTGTTTTTGACCGCCCTTGAAATGCTGTTTGAACGTCGCACCAAGCGGCGTGAAGATCAGGCCAATGATGAGCCGGACTCCAGCCATGATCCGTCCGTTTTCCCGCTGGCCGTGCCGCTCTTGGCCGGTCCGGGTGCGATTGCCTCGGTGATCCTGTTGGCCGGACAGGCCCCCGGAATTGCAGGGACATTTGCGGTGATCGCAATCGTCGCCATCGTGCTGTTTGTGGTGTTTTTGTCGCTTCAGGCGTCAGCCTTGCTCGAGCGGGCCTTGGGCAAGACAGGGATCAATGTCGCGACCCGTCTTCTGGGGATGCTTCTGGCCGCGCTCGCTGTGCAATTTGTTCTGGACGGGTTGCGCGCCTTTGGCTTTGCGGGCGCTTGAGCCGTGCCGTATTGGACCGCTCTCCTTGCTCTGGCGCTCGGTCTGCTGGCCCTCTTGGTGTGGCGCCTCTGGCGGCGGTCAGCGCGCATGACCCCTTTGGGGCAGGAAATGCTGCGTTGGGTCATGGTGGTCGCGGTCGCCCTCGGCATCTACAGCTTCGGCGACAGCCTCATCGCCCCGTTTCGCACCGTCCAGACCATTGACCCCGCCCTTGGCGTGATCGAACTGCCGCGCGAGGCCGACGGCCATTATTATCTCACCGCCAAGATCAACGGCGTTCAGATCCGGTTTGTTGTGGATACAGGGGCGACAGGAATTGTCCTGAGCCAGACCGATGCCAGCCGCGCGGGCCTCAGCCCCGATCAGCTCGCCTATATCCATACCGCAAATACAGCCAATGGCACCGTGCGCATCGCGCCTGTGATCCTTGACAGCTTTGATGTGGGCGGCCTTCAGGATCAAAATCTGCGCGCCTATGTCAACGAAGGCGCGCTGGAAGGCTCTCTTCTGGGCATGAGCTATCTTCGACGCTATGAGAAAATCATTATCACCCGTGACATACTTCGGCTTGAACGCTAAGGCTTTGCCATGACCGATACCGACAACACCGCCCCCAAATCCCATGGCCGCAAAACATTGCGCCCCTCCCTCAAGCCGCGCGCCTTGATGGAGGACGCGCAGCTCGCCAACACATGGACGGCGCAGGTTATCACGCTCTTTCCCGACAGTTTTCCCGGCGTTCTGGGCCAGAGCCTGACCGGCAAGGCGCTGAAAGACGGACTGTGGCAGCTGGATGCGATTGATCTGCGCCCCTTCGGGATCGGCAAGCATCGCAATGTCGATGACACTCCCGCAGGCGGCGGCGCGGGCATGGTTCTGCGCCCCGATGTGGTCGGCGCGGCCATCGAACTGGCCCAACAGCGCGCCCAAGTGCCCCTGCCCCTGATCTATCTCAGCCCGCGTGGCAAGCCTTTCACACAATCCATGGCAAAGAGCCTTGCTGCGGGGCCAGGTGTCACCCTGTTGTGCGGTCGCTTTGAGGGCGTGGATGAACGCGTGCTTGAGCACTACGGCGTGACGGAAGTGTCGCTCGGCGATTATGTGCTCACGGGCGGTGAAATCGCAGCCCAAGCGCTTTTGGACGCATCTGTGCGCCTGATTCCGGGCGTTTTAGGCAATGCCGACAGCGCCGAGGAGGAAAGCCACTCAAACGGCCTCCTTGAGCACCCGCAATACACCAAGCCCGCCGACTGGCAGGGGCGGCACATCCCCGACGTTCTGATGTCAGGACACCATGGCCAAATCGCCAAATGGCGTCAGGAAATGTCCGAAGCCCTCACCAAAGCCCGCCGCCCCGATATGTGGCAAGCCGCTTTGGGCTCAAAAACGACGGATTAGCCTTGATCTAAAGACCTATCACGCCTAGAAGGCACGAGTTCGGAATCACTTTTGTGGCACTGGGCTGTTTGTGCTTTGCGTTTTCTTCGGCGCAGCCTGTTGCACAAGCATGATGACAAGAAATGTTGGACTGACTCCGGCGGGCGTAATTTGCGGACCCGACAGAAGACACGGAGCGACAGGACGCGAGAAAACTTCGTGGATAAACCGCGAGCAAAATTAGGAGATGGTCAATGGACCTTCTAAGAGAAATCGAAGCCGAGCAAATCGCTCAGCTCGGGAAAATAATTCCTGACTTCAAAGCAGGCGACACAATTCGCGTTGGCTTTAAAGTGACCGAAGGCGCGCGCACCCGCGTTCAGAACTACGAAGGCGTCTGCATCAGCCGTAAAAACGGCAAAGGCATTGATGGCTCCTTCACAGTGCGCAAAATCAGCTTTGGCGAAGGTGTGGAGCGGGTTTTCCCACTGCACTCGACAAACATTGACGAGATCACAGTTGTGCGTCGCGGCCGTGTGCGTCGTGCCAAGCTTTACTATCTTCGTTCGCGTCGCGGCAAATCGGCCCGTATCGTCGAAGATACCAACTACAAGCCACGCGCAGAAGCGTAAGCGGGAGAGAGACCATGAAAAAAGATATCCACCCCGATTACCACTTCATCGAAGTCAAAATGACCGATGGCACGATCCTCAAGATGCGCTCGACATGGGGCAAAGAAGGCGACACGCTTTCGCTTGATATCGACCCGACAGTGCACCCGGCATGGACAGGCGGCAACTCGCGCCTTCTGGACGCTGGCGGCCGTGTGTCAAAGTTCAAAAAGAAATACGAAGGCCTCGGCTTCTAAGACGCACAGAGTTCTTAAAAACAAACGCCGCCCCACTCCGGGCGGCGTTTTGCTTTGGCAAGCTCACATCTTGAGGAAAATGTGGTGCGGGTGAAGGGACTCGAACCCCCACGCCAAAGGCGCCAGAACCTAAATCTGGTGCGTCTACCAATTCCGCCACACCCGCAACAGGGCCGCGTATAGCCAAGGGCCAAATGATTTGCGAGCGGAAATTGCGCGTCTCGCGCGAAAAAAGCACGACATTTACCGTTTGTTGCCCTATCCTTGATAAAAACTGAGGCAGTCAAAAACATACGGGTGCAAAATGAAGCCCTTTCTCGCAGAAGACTCTGCACAGACTCGGATTTTATCCGAACAGACCGGCGTCTTGATGGGCAGCACTGTCTTGACACTCGACGGCGCCTTGCCAGTGGAATTCCTGACGGCGGGAGACCGGATCATCACACGCGATTGCGGCGTGGCAGAGCTGTGTCAACTTGAGGTTGTTGATCTCGATATTCCGATGGTGCGGATCAATCGCGGCGCTCTGGCCCCGAGCCTGCCGGCGCGCCCCGTTCTCCTTCCGGCGGCTCAAAAACTGCTCCTGCGTGAGACGCATCAGCACATATCCCACCTCGAAAAACCCGCGTTGATCGCAGCGAAACACTTGATTGATGGCCAATCTGTCTACGCTATCGGCAGGCAGGCAGCACGGCTGTTTCAGCTCGTGTTTCGCGCACCACATATCATCTATGTCGACGGGCTGGAGCTGGCGTGCGAGCGCCCTCTCGTCCATCAGGATCTTGCCGCCTAAACCCGCAACGCCTTGAACACATTGGGCAAAGCCTCGGGCAAGTCTTCGGCAATCAGCCCCGCACCATAGCCAAGAGCGCATTCCACGTGGAGCCAGACCGCCGTTTTGGCCGCCTCAAACGGGCACATCCCGCGCGCCAAAAGCCCTGTGATAAAGCCCGCAAGCACATCGCCTGAGCCGGCGGTGGCAAGCCAGGGCGCCGCACGCGCACCCGCTGCGCTATTCAGGCTGCACCGCCCATCCGGCGTGGCGACAAGCGTGTCGGCGCCCTTCAGAACGACAACACACCCTGCCCGCGCCGCCGCCGCCCGAACGGCATCGGCCCGACTCCCCTTCTGTGCGCCCGCGGCCTCCCGAAGATCAGGAAACAAGCGGCCAAATTCGCCCGCATGAGGCGTCACTACGCATTTGGCATGAAGCTGTGCGAAAAGCGCCGCCGGCTCGGCCTCATAAGCGCCCAAGGCATCAGCATCCAACACTGTGGATCGGCCAGCCGCAAGCGCCACAGGCACGAGGCGTCTGGCCCGCTCAGGCCCCAAGCCGGGGCCAAGACACAGGGCGTTGATCCGCTCATCGGCCAAAACGTCACGCAAATCATCCGCCGTCTGGACATTTACCACCATGATAGACGTCACCTGCGACGCCACTTCGATCATCGCCTCATCCGGCACAGCCAGAGAGACAAGGCCGGCTCCAATCCGCAAAGCCCCCCGCGCCGCCAGCCGTGCCGCCCCTGTTTTGCCCGCGCCACCCGACACAACAAGAGCATGACCGTAAGTGAACTTATGGTCCCGCAGCTTGCCCAACTCCGCGATAGGCAGGCTGTTTTGCGTGATCAGTCTCGCAGGTCGGCTCATCTCTGCCTTCTTTCAATGTCAAATCCAAGCGTTCAGGCCAAGCGTTCAGCCCGAGTGCCCTCTGGCGCGATCAGCAAGGCAGCCTTGCAAAGCCCTCCAACCGCAGCTCATCTTGCCCGATCCCTTGCCGCCAGCCAGCCGCGCATCCCTTCTCGCGCCGCCGCCCGATTCAATAGCGCCCAAATTTAATGCTCACCGCCTAAAAAATAGGCACAACCCATCGCAGACCCCTGATGAGGCTCACGAGTCATCCTATTCGTTTGAGCCTCTCTTTGAAAAGTGTTTTCAAGCTGTGAACCATGATCAAGGAGGCAGAGCGATGAAGAAAATCGAAGCCATTATCAAGCCTTTCAAGCTCGATGAAGTCAAAGAAGCGCTGCAAGATGTGGGCGTTCAGGGGCTGTCTGTGATCGAAGTCAAAGGCTTCGGTCGCCAGAAAGGCCATACCGAGCTTTACCGTGGCGCTGAATATGTTGTCGACTTCCTGCCCAAAGTGAAGCTCGAAATCGTTGTTGACGATGACTTGGTCGACCAAGCTGTCGAAGCGATTGTCGATGCCGCCAAGACGGACAAAATCGGCGATGGAAAAATATTCGTCTCCCCAGTGGAACAAGCAATCCGCATCCGGACCGGCGAAACCGGCCCAGACGCGCTCTAATTTACTTTCTTACCGCAAACGAAAAGGACCAAGAGAATGAGCACACAAGACGTTCTCAAGACGCTAAAGGACGAAAACGTTGCCTATGTCGACATCAGATTCACCGACATTCGCGGCAAACTTCAGCACGTAACTGTCGATGTTGATTTGGTTGATGAAGACTTCCTCGAAGAAGGCTTTATGTTTGACGGCTCCTCCATTGCAGGCTGGAAATCAATCGAAAACTCAGACATGAAACTGATTGTCGATACCGAAAGCGCCTATATCGACCCGTTCTATGCCGAAAAAACGCTCTGCGTTCACTGCTCGATCGTTGAGCCTGACACAGGCGAAGCCTACGAGCGCGACCCGCGCGGCACAGCTCAAAAAGCCGAAGCCTACCTCAAGGAATCCGGCATTGGCGATGTGGCGTACATGGGGCCAGAAGCGGAATTCTTCATCTTTGATGATGTTCGTTTTGAAAACAAAATCAACAAAGTATCTTACGAAGTTGATGCTGTTGATGCCTCATGGAATACAGATACAGAGTATGAAATGGGCAACTCGGGCCACCGTCCGGGCCTCAAGGGCGGCTACTTCCCGGTAAACCCGATTGACGACGCACAAGATTTGCGCTCCGAGATGCTCTCGACCATGAAAAGCCTTGGCATGAAAGTCGACAAGCATCACCACGAAGTCGCCTCCTGCCAGCACGAGCTTGGCCTTATCTTTGATACGCTGACCAAGCAAGCCGACGAAATCCAGAAGTATAAATACGTGATCCACAACGTGGCCCACGCGTATGGCAAGTCCGCAACCTTCATGCCAAAGCCGATCTATGGCGACAACGGCACAGGGATGCACGTGAATATGTCGATCTGGAAAAACGGCAAGCCGCTCTTTGCAGGCGATAAATACGCAGATCTCAGCCAGGAAGCGCTCTACTTCATTGGTGGTATTCTCAAGCACGCAAAAACGCTCAACGCCTTCACCAACCCCTCGACAAACAGCTACAAGCGTTTGATCCCCGGGTTTGAAGCGCCCGTTCTGCGCGCCTATTCCGCGCGCAACCGGTCAGGCTGCGTTCGGATCCCATGGACAGAATCGCCCAAAGCCAAGCGCGTTGAAGCCCGCTTCCCCGATCCCTCTGCAAACCCCTATCTGTGCTTTGCAGCCCTTTTGATGGCCGGCCTTGACGGGATCAAAAACAAGATCGATCCGGGCGAAGCGATGGACAAGAACCTCTATGATCTGCCAGCCGAGGAGCTTGAAGGCATCCCAACAGTCTGCGGCTCGCTCCGTGAGGCGCTCGACAGCCTTAAAGCGGATCATGCCTTCCTGCTGGCGGGCGATGTGTTCACAAAAGACCAGATTGAAGGCTATCTCGCCCTCAAGATGGAAGAGGTTCTGCACTACGAGCACACACCCCACCCTGTTGAGTTCGGAATGTATTACAGCTGCTAAGCTGAGCCTGTCTTACAACCAGAAAGGCCCGCCCGAAACGGCGGGCCTTTTTTGTGGCACAGCTCAGGCTCTCTTGATCAGGGGGTGGCAGAGCGGCGGTTCAGCCCGTCTTGCGTCAAAACATAGGTGTGAATCCCGAACACAACTGCCTCTGTTTCAGGCAAGCGGCGGATCGTTTGCAGCTCGGATCGCATATATTGGGCGGTCTGCACAAACCGTTCGTCGCGGCGGCTATGCGCCGAGCGCGGCTGATGCAACGCCGGATCGGCATACCACAGCGCATTAAACCGCCAAAGCGGCTGAGCGACACGCACACCATCAAACAAGCGCTGGACGCGCCGCGCCATGGTGGCATCATAAGAGCCAACCGGTTCATGAATTCCGATCAACGGCTGCATGAATTTCTCCGCCAGCAACCAGCTGGCCGGAAAACAAAGCGCCGCCCCTGTCAGAACGTGTTCATCGCCGCTTTTTTGCAAAATACAAAAGTCGTCCTGCGTCAGCTGGGACAGCGTCAACATCGGATCGCCCCGATCCAGGGCGACAAGGCGGCCATCCGGACAGCGCAGTGTCCCCTGATGGTGCTCAAACCCGTCTTTCTCGCTCAGCGCCGCAACCACCAGATCGAGCAATTCCTCCGCCGCTGGGCGGGCTGTCTCATCGAGCGCCAGAACAGTCTCTCGACACTCCGCAACAAGACGCGCCTTCTCGGCCAACTGGGCGGCATATGTCTCATCCACCCGCAGCCACTCTTTCGGATCAAGCGGCGAAATCCCCGGCAATGGCCTCGGGGATAACGGATCGTAAGGGATGGTTTGGTTCAAAATCATAGCTGTATTGAACGCCTCAAACCCTTCTTTTCAAGAGGAGAAAGGCAAATCTCAGGATAAAAGCGACATTTCACAGCCGCAAACAAGCGGCCAGACGCCCCCCTTTCTCCGCAAGCTGCAAAAAAACGGGAGGTCTATGAGATGAATGAGCATTATCGCGACACGCGCAAGATTGATCCGACCAAAGGCGCTCACTTGGCCGACGGCTCCCCCAACGATAAAAACCGCGTCGAGATCGGCCCGACACAGCTTGCCTTTGGCGAATGGGAAAAAGCAGGGCTGACCCCGCCAAACCTTGAGGCCATGCGCAAATTCCGCTGGGAAAGGCTGACACAAGCGATTGTAAAGCGGGGCTACGGCGGCTTGCTGATGTTTGATCCGCTCAATATCCGATACGCCACCGACAGCACCAATATGCAGCTTTGGAATGCCCACAACCCGTTCCGCGCGGTGCTGCTCTGTGCCGACGGATATATGGTGATCTGGGATTATAAGAACTCGCCGTTTCTGAGCGAATTCAATCCTTTGGTGCGCGAGCAGCGCTCCGGGGCCGACCTGTTTTATTTTGATCGCGGGGACAAGGTCGATGTTGCGGCGGATGTCTTTGCCAATGAGGTGCGCCTTCTGATGGCCGCGCACGCGGGAGACAACAAAAAACTCGCCGTTGATAAGGCGATGCTGCACGGCTATCGCGCGCTCCAAGCGCAGGGCTTTGAGATCATGGAAGGTGAGGAAGTCACCGAAAAAACACGTGCTGTGAAAGGGCCTGACGAAATATTGGCCATGCGCTGCGCAAGCCATGCCTGCGAAACTGCCGTGAAAGCGATGGAGGATTTTGCGCGCCACTCTGTGCCGCTGGGGATGACCTCTGAGGATGACATCTGGGCTGTGCTTCATGCCGAAAACATCCGCCGGGGCGGAGAGTGGATCGAAACACGGCTGCTCGCCTCTGGCCCGCGCACCAACCCGTGGTTTCAGGAATGCGGCCCGCGGATTGTCCAGAATAACGAGATTGTCGCCTTTGACACCGACCTGATCGGATCCTACGGCATCTGCGTTGATATCAGCCGCACATGGTGGATCGGCGATGAAAAACCGCGTCCCGACATGATCTATGCGATGCAGCACGCCCATGAGCATATCATGACCAACATGGAGATGTTAAAACCGGGCGTCACCATCCCGGAATTGAGCGCAAACACCCATAAGCTCGACGATAAGTTTCAAGCCCAGAAATACGGCTGTCTGATGCATGGGGTTGGCCTATGCGACGAGTGGCCGCTTGTGGCCTACCCCGATCAGGCCGTCGCAGGCGCGTTTGATTATGCTTTGGAGCCGGGCATGGTGCTCTGTGTCGAGGCCGCGGTGGGCGAGGTTGGCGGTGATTTTTCGATCAAGCTGGAAGATCAGGTTCTGATTACGGAAGACGGCTATGAAAACCTGACCGCCTACCCCTTTGATGCCGCCCTGATGGGGCGCTGAGGGCGCAGCGGTCAGCGTGTTACAAGCAATTGCGGGAGCTGGCTGGCCGCTCTGCGATACCAGTTTGCAATGGCCTCCCGCTCCTCTGGCGCGATATAGGTGACATTGGCCGGCGGCATGGCCCGTGTCACCCCTGCCTGAAGGTAGATGTCGCGCGCATGGGCCACAATATCCGCCGGCGTCTCAAGATGAACGCCCTTGGGCGCGCTGCGGATACCGTCATAAAACGTCTCGCGCGCATGACACATCGAGCAGCGCCCCAAAACGATATCCTGCACCTCGCCAAACCCGTCTGCGGCGGCAAACACCTGCTCTGTTTGTGTCATCTCGCGCGCCTCGGCCTCTTCCAGCGTCTCAAACTGGAGCGGCAAGCTCGACAGCCACATGATCGCAACAAAGAGCAGCCCGGTAAGAAGCCATGTCCAGAGCGGGCGGCTTTTGCCCGCGTGCATCGAATTGAAATAATGCCGGATGCTCACCCCCATCAGAAAGACAAGCGCCGCAATCACCCAATTGTATTGCGAGGCAAAGGCCAGCGGATAGTGATTTGAGAGCATCAAGAAAATGACCGGCAAAGTCAGGTAATTGTTGTGGGTCGAGCGCAGCTTAGCAATTTTTCCATACTTTGCATCCGGCGTGCGCCCCTCCTGCAAATCTTTCACAACAATGCGTTGGTTTGGCATAATGATAAAAAACACATTGGCCGTCATAATTGTTGCGGTGAAGGCCCCCAGATGCAAAAGCGTCGCCCGCCCGGTGAAGATTTCGTTATATCCCCAGCCCATAGCCACCAAGAGCAAGAACAGCAAAATCATGAGAACCGTCGGGCTTTCGCCCAGCTTTGACTTGCACAGAGCATCATAAACACCCCAGCCGATCGTGAGCGAGGCCGCCGAAATCAGGATCCCTTGCAAAAGGCTGATATCGGCTTTGGCCGCATCAATCAGATACAGCTCGCCCCCGACCCAATAGACAATCATAAGCAAGGCCGCCCCGGAGAGCCATGTCGCATAGCTCTCCCATTTGAACCAGGTCAGATGCTCGGGCATATTTTCCGGCGCGACCAGATATTTCTGAATATGGTAAAAGCCCCCGCCGTGGACCTGCCATTCCTCGCCATGTGCCCCGACAGGCAAATGCGGGGTCTTTCGCAGCCCCAGATCAAGCGCGATAAAATAAAACGACGAACCGATCCAAGCGATGGCCGTGATCACATGAAGCCAACGGACCGCAAAGCCGATCCAGTCCCACATAATAGCAAATTCGTGCATTTTCGCTCCTTTAACGCTTTCCTATTACCTAGCTTACTCAAGATTTATCCTGTATTACATAAAACACCCAAAGAGCTTCAAAAAAAGTCAGATAATACATGGCCTATCTAGACAACATCCAGACTTTTGTCAGAGTTTTTGAACTTGGAAATATGTCTGCCGCGGCGCGGGACTTGCGCATTTCCGCGGCCGTCGCCTCCTCAAGAATCTCCCAGCTCGAAGATCATTTGGGCGTCCGTCTGTTTCAGCGCACAACCCGATTGCTGAACCCGACAGAGCAAGGCAATACCTTCTACAAAGGCGCGCTCAAGATACTGGAAGCCGTCGAAGAGGCCGAAGCCGACATCAACGACATCACCCGCTCGCCGCGCGGCACGCTTTATGTCGCAGCGCCTTTGGGCGTCGGACAGAAATTTATCGCCCCTGCCGTGCCAAAATTTCACGAGCAATACCCGCTGATCAACATCCGCCTGCGCCTCTCTGATCGCAAGCTTGATCTTGCTGCAGAAGGTCTGGATGCGGCCTTTTTTCTGGGTGTTCCCCAAGACAGCAATCTGCGGATCCGTAAAATTGCAGATTGCCCGCGCGTGCTCTGTGCCGCGCCGGCCTATCTGGAAAAACGCGGCCTGCCCAAAAGCAGCGAAGACCTCAAAACCGACGCCCATGACTGTCTGAATTTGCGCTATCCGGGCGCGCCCGAGTTTCAATGGCCCCTGCAAACCAAAACCGGCACAAAGCGGGTCACGGTGTCCGGCCCCTATGAAACAGACCACGGTGAAATCCTGACAAACTGGGCGCTTGAAGGTTACGGGATCATTCTCAAGCCCGTTTTTGAAGTTTCAGACCATCTGGCACAAGGCCGGCTCGTCCCTGTTCTGCCAGAAGAGCCGCCGCTCCCCATCCAGCTCGCCTGCCTATATATGCACCGCCGGCGTCAAGACCCCAAGGCGCGTTTGTTCATCGACTTTATGGTCGAGCATATCACGGCCGCAATGCCCGCTTAGCTGCCCCGATAGGTCGAATAGCCAAAGGGCGAGAGCAGAAGCGGCACATGATAATGAGCGGCCTGCGACATCCCGAAGCGCAGCGGAATGACATCAAGGAACCGTGGCTCTGCCGCCGCGCCCCCGATCGCGTCCAGATATGCCCCCGCATGAAAGACAAGCTCGTAAACCCCCGTTTCAAACTCTGCTTGGGGCAAAATCTGCTCATCGGTGCGCCCGTCTTCATTTGTGAACAGGGTTTTCAAGTGCGTGCGCTCGTCCTGCTTGAGGCGGAATAGCTCGATCTTGAGGCCCGCCGCCGGCGCGCCAAGCGCCGTATCCAGAACGTGTGTCGTCAGATATCCAGTCATTTTCGCCTCCCTGAGCGCTGCCTTGATGACGGTTAAACACGGCCAATACACCAATAATCGGCAAAAAGCTCTTTCAAAAATTTAGATAAAGTCTCAAAAATTATTTAAGAGTAAACACGAAGAAAATTCGGAGGCGTCAAGTGAAGCGGTACGCACGTAATATGCTGGGTTACGGCCAGAATGCACCCCATGCAGCTTGGCCCAATCAGGCAAAAGTCGCAGTCCAATTTGTGCTCAACTATGAAGAAGGCGGCGAAAACTGTGTGTTGCACGGTGATGCCGCTTCTGAAGCCTTTTTGTCCGATATTCCGGGGGCGGCCCCATGGCCGGACAAACGCCATTGGAATATGGAATCCATCTATGAATACGGCGCGCGTGCCGGGTTTTGGCGGCTCCACCGCCTCTTTACCGAGGCCGATATTCCACTGACGATCTACGGTGTTGCAACCGCCTTGGCCCGCAGTCCGGAGCAGGTTCAGGCCATGAAAGACGCCAACTGGGAAATCGCCAGCCACGGGCTAAAATGGGTCGATCACAAAGATATGCCCGAAAGCGAAGAACGTCAGGCCATCGCCGAAGCCATCCGGCTGCACACAGAGGTTGTCGGCACAGCACCCCGCGGCTGGTATACGGGGCGCTGCTCTGAAAACACCGTGAGGCTGGTCGGCGAAACCCGCCAGTTTGACTATATCTCCGACACGTATGATGATGACCTGCCCTATTGGCTTGAGCTTGGCGACCATGACCAGCTGATCATTCCTTACACGCTGGAAGCCAATGATATGCGCTTTGCCACAGCCCCCGGCTGGGTCACAGGCGAGGACTTTGGCCAATATCTGATCGACGCGTTTGACACGCTTTACGCAGAAGGCCAGACCGGCAGGGCCGCAATGATGTCTGTCGGCCTTCATTGCCGCCTGATTGGCCGCCCCGGTAAAATTGCCGGCCTCAAACGCTTTATCCAACATCTGCAAAACCATCCAGATGTGTGGTGTCCGCGCCGCCTCGAGATTGCCGAGCATTGGGCCACGATCCACCCCCACAGCCGCACCGAACGGCCAAGCGCCATGAGCCGGGAGCGCTTTGTTGAGGCCTATGGCGCGATTTTTGAGCATTCCCCATGGATCGCCGAGCGGGCCTGGGCCTTGGAGCTGGGTCCGGCACATGATTGTGCTGCCGGAGTTCATAACGCGCTTTGCCGTGTGTTCCGCTCGGCCACAGCCAAAGAGCGCCTCGGCGTCCTGAACGCCCACCCAGATCTTGCGGGCAAGCTTGCGGCCGCGGGGGAGCTGACAGAGGAAAGCACATCCGAACAAGCCAGCGCCGGCCTTGACTATCTGAGCGCAGAGGAGCGTAAACTCTTCACCCGGCTGAACAGCGATTATGTGGCCAAACACGGCTTCCCTTTCATCATCGCTGTCAGAGATCACACTAAAGCGACGATACTTGAGGCCTTCAACACCCGCATCAACAACGCCAATGAGCGCGAGTTTTCCGAAGCCTGCCGTCAGGTTGAACGCATTGCCCAGTTTCGCCTGCAGGATCATTTCGCATGAGCGATGTTCTGACCCCCGAACCCCTCACCCAAGAGGCCTTTGCCCCCTATGGAGATGTGATCGAAGTCAGCGGGGCCGCAGACAAGCTGATCAATCAAGGCCTCTGCGGGCGTCACCATGATCTTGCCAAGCTCGATTTCGGCTCGGGGCGCGCCGGCATCAGCCTCTTTGACGCCCAGGCGCGGCAGTTTCCCTATGCTCTGGACATGATGGAGCGCCATCCAGACGGGAGCCAGGCCTTCGTGCCGCTCTCCGGGGTGCCGATGCTTGTGAGCGTTGCCGACGATCTGGACGGCACGCCCTCAACCCCGCGTGTGTTTCTCTCAAAGCCTCACCAGACGGTCAATATCCATCGCAACATCTGGCATGGCGTGCTCGCGCCGGTGCAGAAACCGGGCCAGTATATCGTGATCGACCGGATTGGAGATACACCAAATCTAGAAGAGTATTTTTTTTTAAAACCATATATAGTAGAATTACTATAATACGACCCGCCAAAAGAAGCGGGCAGACCAACAGTCAATAGGAGGAAACCATGGCTGATACTTCAATAGGGACACCAGAACAACTCAAGGACCCGAATTACACACCCGCCCTTTCAAAGGCGATCCCGTTGGGAATTCAACACGTCTTGGCGATGTTTGTGTCAAACGTGACCCCTGCCATCATCGTGGCAGGCGCGGCAGGTTTCGGTTTCGGCTCCAATTCGCCGGACTTCCCGGAATTGCTTTATCTTATTCAAATGTCGATGCTGTTTGCCGGCGTTGCAACGCTGATGCAAACGCTCACAATCGGGCCGGTCGGCGCGGCGCTTCCCATTGTGCAGGGGACATCTTTTGCCTTCCTGCCCATCATGATTCCGCTGGTGGCCGGTAAAGGCGTTGACGGATTGGCCGCACTCTTTGGCGGCGTCCTGATCGGCGGCCTGTTTCATGCCCTCTTGGGCACGGTGATCGGCAAAATCCGCTTTGCCCTGCCCCCTCTGGTCACGGGCCTTGTGGTCACAATGATCGGCCTCGCGCTGGTCAAAGTCGGGATACAATATGCTGCGGGCGGGGTGCCTGCCATCGGCACGCCCGAATACGGCTCTCTGCTCAACTGGTCGGCAGCTCTTGTGGTGATCGTTGTGACCTTGGGGTTGAAGTTTTTCACCCGCGGGATGCTCTCGATCTCGGCGGTCCTGATCGGTTTGATCGCGGGCTATATCTACGCGCTCGCCGTCGGAATGCTCACATTCGAGGCAATTGCCACATCATGGGAGCGCGCAGCGGTCTTTGCCATGCCCCAGCCCTTCAAATACGGCTTTGAGTTTTCAGCCGCCGCCATCATCGGCTTTTGTCTGATGGCCTTCGTCTCGGCGATTGAAACGGTGGGGGATGTGTCAGGCATCTGCAAAGGCGGTGCAGGCCGCGAAGCCACAGACAAGGAAATCCAAGGCGCAACCTATGCTGACGGTTTCGGCACCGCCGTTGCCGGGATCTTTGGTGGCTTGCCCAATACATCCTTTAGCCAGAACGTGGGTCTGATTGCCATGACGGGCGTTATGAGCCGCCATGTCGTCACCTGCGGCGCGATCTTCCTGATCATCTGCGGTCTTGTTCCCAAAGTGGGCGGCATCATCCGCACCGTGCCAATCGAAGTGTTGGGCGGCGGGGTGATTGTTATGTTCGGTATGGTTGTGGCGGCCGGGATTTCGATGCTGTCAGACGTAAACTGGAACCGCCGGAACATGGTGATCTTTGCCATCGCGCTTTCAATCGGCCTTGGCCTGCAACTCGAGCCAAACGCCCTTCAGCACATGGGACAAACCGCAAAGGTCTTGCTGACATCCGGGCTTCTGCCCGCAGCGGCCATTGCCATTATCCTAAATCTGATCTTGCCTGCAGAGCTCGCAGATGAGGCGACCGAAGAAGTTTCGGGCGGACACGCCGGCAAGGGCAGCGGCTCTTTGAAATAACAAGATCACACATGATCCAGACCTGAAAATCGGCGCTCTATGGCGCCGATTTTTTTTTGGGGAAATAGCCTGTTGATCCCGGTTCAGAACCGCTTTGGAAAAGCCATATGGCGGTTCACATCCTTATACAAAAGATACCGGACCGGGCCGGGGCCACCCGCATAGCAGGCTTGCGGGCAAAAGGCGCGCAGCCACATGAAATCACCCGCCTCGACTTCAACCCAATCTTGATTGAGCCTGTAAACGGCCTTGCCCTCCAGAACATAGAGACCGTGCTCCATGACATGGGTTTCTGCAAAAGGGATCACTGCACCGGGCTGAAACGTCACCACATTGACGTGCATATCATGGCGCAAATCGGTGGACTCCACAAAGCGCGTCGTCGCCCATTTCCCGTCCGTATTGGGCATAGCGGTCGGGGCGATGGTCTTCTCGTTGGTGACAAAAGCCTCGGGGGCCTCCAACCCGGACACGGCCTCATAGCGCTTTCTAACCCAATGAAACTTGGCTTTTTCTTTGGAATGATTGAGCAAAGACCATGTCGCATCCGGCGGCAAATAGGCATATCCCCCCGTCTCCATGACATATGCGCGGCCCTCCAAGGTCAGCGTCACAGCCCCTTCCACAACAAACAAAACAGCCTCTACCCCTGTTTCGGTTTCGGGCCGCTCGCTGCCGCCGCCGGGCAATACCTCGCCAATATACTGCGAGAAGGTTTCCGCAAAGCCCGAGAGAGGCCGCGCAATGACCCAGAACCGCGCCTCTCTCCAAAACGGCAAGAGGCTTGTCACAATATCACTGAATGTCCCCTTGGGAATGACCGCATAAGCCTCGGTAAACATGGCCCGATCGGTCAAGAGCTGGGTTTGAGGCGCAAGCCCGCCTTGAGGCGCGTAATAATCTGGTGTCTTCAATGGCCTAGCCTCTTACGTGATCTTTCCCCCTATAGAACCGCCTTCGCCCCGTATTTCCAATCCTTTTCAACGCCTAATAGCCTGAAGGATTATCAATATTTACTTGAAATCGGTGCCAAGGCGTCTTGGGAGCGTGCTAGTCGCGCGCTGCGGATGCGGCCTTTGCCGCGTCGATTGCGGGCTGAAGTGTCGTCTCGATCGCGCGTTGGGTGAGCGGGCCGGCAAAGCGCAATATGATGACCCCGTCTGAATTGATAACATAGGTCTCAGGCACACCGTAGACCCCCCAGTTGAGCGCCATACGGCCTGTCTCGTCGGCCCCGACCGCTGTATAGGGGTTGCCCAGATCCGCCAAAAACTTGAGCGCATTCGGCGCTTTGTCTTTGTAATTCA
>JAHBAM020000021.1 GCA_018500125.2 Roseobacter sp.
GCGGCGCCAATTTTGAAAAAAGTAACGAATGACGCGGGGGGGGGGGGGGGTGGCGCCGACGAGCCAGGCGGGGGGGGGGGGGCCCCCGTTGACCGTGGGGGCGGGGGTGGGCCCCCGCGAAACTCTGCCTGAGCGGGCTTTACCTTGCCATATCCCCGCCCGCGGGGCCTAGCGTCAGATCAAAACTTCGTCGCAGGCACAGCCGGCGTGCGGATCTTGCGCTTCAAAACAGCCTCGCGCATGGTGATAAAGGCAATCGCGCCGATAATCACCAAACCGCCAAGCACAACCCAAGGGTCGACCCCCTCGCCAAAGACAACCGCCCCAAGCAAAACCGCCCAGACAAGCTGCAAAAAGCTCACCGGCTGGGTCACCGTCACAGGCGCGGCAGCAAAGGCCATAGACATCGTATAATGCCCCGCCGTGGCCAGAGCGGCGACAGCAAACAGCACCGCGAGTTCGCCCGCGCTCGGCGCCACCCAATGGGCCAGCGCCAGCGGCGCAAGCCCGATCGTCACCGTGACTGACAGCATCGTGACCACAACCGCCGGATTGGTCTCATCCGACATCAGCTTGGCCACCAAATAGGAGGTCGCAAAAAACACCGCCGCAAACAGCATCGCAAGATGCCCCGCGCCCACCTCGCGAAATCCGGGCCGCAAAATGATCAGCGCCCCGACAAGTGCTGCCATCACCGCCAGAATACGCCGCAGCGCCAGTGTCTCGCCCAAAAGCAGCGCCGCCCCGAGGGTCACATAAATGGGCGTGAGATAGTTCATAGCCGTCACATCCGCGATCGGGATCCGCGCCATCGCATAAAACCAGAGCGACACACCGCCCGTATGGGCGAGTCCGCGCAGCCAGAACAGCTTGTGCTGGCGTCGCGTGAGCCGGCTGTGCCACATCGCCCGGATCATCGGCAGCAAAAACACCAGCCCCATCGCATAGCGCAAAAAAGCCGACTCTGCGGCCGGAATGCGTGTGCCGTTGTATTTGACCAGAGCCGTCACAGCGACAAACAAAAGCCCTGTGACAAACATCCAGAAAACACCCTGCACAGGGCGATGTCTCTGCGGATCATTCATCTGTTAATGAAGCCACGTTGCGCAAGAGGCTTCAAGCGCAAAAGCGGCCCTAAACCAAAAGTTTCACCGCAATCGCCCACATGGTCAGCCCGACAAAACCATCCAGAATTTGCCAGGCCTTTGGCCGCGCAAAAACAGGCGTCAGAAATTGTGCGCCATAGCCGAGCGAGAAGAAAAATACAAAACTCGCGCTCATCGCTCCAAGCGCAAAGCTCACTTTATCCTCCCAGCCCGCGCTGATCGAACCAAGCAGAACAACCGTGTCCAGATACACGTGCGGATTGAGCCAGGTCAGCATCAGCACCGTCGCCAAAATCGCCTTCAGCGAGGCCTTGGCCTGCCCCTCGGTGCGCAGCGCAGCGCCGCCCTGCCAAGCGGCGCGAAAGTTGCGCGCCCCATACCAAAAGAGAAAAGCCGCCCCGCCGTAGCGCATCACCGTCTCCAGCCAGGGCACGGCCTCGGCCAGCGCCCCAAACCCGGCAACCCCCGCCGCAATCAGGAGCGCGTCCGAAACGGCACAGGTCAGACAGGTTGCAAAAACATACTCCCGCCGGATTCCCTGCCGCAACACAAAGGCATTCTGCGCCCCGATCGCAAGAATAAGCGAAAAGCCAAGGGCAAAGCCCGCAAAAGCCGCCTGCATCCGTCTGCCCTCCCCTCACAGCGCCACAGCTCCGAGCGCCGCCTCAAAGCCCGCCGGTGCCGCCGCAGCCGCCTGCCTATAGTTTCAACCGCCCCGTGTCAGCCTGCGCCGCCCGGCCCAAAGGTTCAGTCCTCGCCAAGCTGCGCCATAACCTCGTCTGACGCCTCGAAATTCGTCGTGACGGTCTGCACGTCGTCATCATCCTCCAGCGCGTCCACAAGCTTCATCAGCTTTTGCATATCCTCAAGCTCCATCTGGGTCGTGATGCTGGGCCGCCAGATCAGCTTGGTGCTCTCGCTTTCGCCGAGCTGCCCCTCAAGCGCTGTGGACACATCGTTCAGATCACTATCCTCACACCAGATCAAATGGCCCTCCTCGGTGCTCTCCACATCCTCGGCCCCCGCCTCGATCGCCGCCATCATTACCGTATCCGCATCGCCCACAGAGGCCGCGTAGCTCACCGCCCCCTTGCGATCAAACATAAAGCCGACCGAGCCTGTCTCACCGAGATTGCCGCCACATTTGGTAAACAGCGAGCGCACATTGCTGGCCGTGCGGTTGCGGTTGTCGGTCATCGTCTCGACAATAACAGCCACCCCGTTGGGTCCATAGCCTTCATAGCGGATCTCCTCATAGGCTTCGCCCTCGCCGCCCACAGCCTTCTTGATCGCGCGCTCGATATTGTCCTTGGGCATAGACTGGCCCTTGGCCTCCTTGACAGCCATCCGCAACCGCGGGTTTTTCTCGGGGTCCGGATCGCCCATCTTGGCGGCCACAGTGATCTCTTTTGAGAGCTTGGAAAAAAGCTTGGAGCGCAGCTTGTCCTGACGCCCCTTGCGGTGTTGAATATTTGCCCATTTGCTATGGCCGGCCATGATAAGCTCCCGATCATGAAGACTGTTGTTGTTTGGCCCTCTATAAGTGATCCATGCGGTCAGGTTCAACCATTGCCACACCAGCCGCTTGCAAATACTGCAAACAGGCGGTGGCGCGCCGCGGGCACTCTGACGCCAAAGCCCGCGTTTTCCCGTTTCCTGCAGGCGCGGCGCGCGATAAGCTTTGCCCATGACACAAGATCAAATCATTCTCTTCTCGCTCTTCGCCGGCGTCTTTGCGCTCCTGCTTTGGGGCCGCTGGCGTTATGATCTCGTCGCTTTCGCGGCGCTCATGCTCGGCGTCGTGCTCGGCGTGGTGGAAAGCGCGCACGCCTTTGACGGCTTCGGCCACCCGGCGACGCTGGTTGTCGCGCTGGTGCTTGTGGTCTCTGCGGGCCTCGTGCGCTCGGGCGCGATCTATCTCATCACCCGCACCCTGATCGACAGCACCCGCTCGCTGGGCGCCCATATCGCGATCATGGGCACAGTCGGCGGCCTGCTGTCGGGCTTTATGAACAATGTCGCCGCCCTCGCCCTGCTCATGCCCGTCGATATCCAAACCGCGCGCAAGGCGGGCCGCGCGCCGGGCCTGTCGCTGATGCCCCTGTCCTTCGCAACCATTCTGGGCGGCATGGCAACCCTGATCGGCACACCGCCCAATATCATCATCGCCTCGATCCGTGAAACCGCCACAGGCACGCCCTTCTCGATGTTTGATTTTGCGCCTGTCGGCGGCCTCACCGCCCTCGCCGGGCTGCTGTTTGTCGCGCTGATCGGCTGGCGGCTGATCCCCGACCGCGAGGACGCGCTGCAAGCCGTTGGCGATATGTCGGCCTATATCGCCGAGCTGACCGTGCCGGACGGCTCAAAACCGGTTGGCAAACGGCTCGCCGAGCTGGAGGAGGTCGCAGAGGCGGCCGATGTCGCTCTGCTCGGGCTGCTGCGCGGCGGCAAGCGCCGCTACGGCGCGGCCCGCAACGCTCTCTTGCAAGCGGGCGATGTGCTCGTGCTCGAAGCGGCGCCGGATGCGCTGGACGAATTTCGCGCCACCCTCGGCCTTGCCTTCGCCGAAAGCGCGCGCGAAGAGCGCGCCAAAGCCGCAGGCGAAGGCCTCGATCTGGTTGAAGTCGTGGTCACAGCCGAGGCCCGAATCGCCGGCAAGACAGCTCTCAGCATCGGCCTCTCATGGCGCAAACACACGGTCTTGATGGGGATCTCGCGGGCCGGGCGCAAAATCACCAGCCAGATCCGCAAAACCGAAATCCAGCCCGGTGACATCCTGCTGTTGCTCCTGCCCAAAGGCACCGGCCCAGAGGTCACAGACTGGCTCGGCGCCTTGCCCTTGGCCGACCGCGGCCTCGCCGTGACCCAAGACAGCAAAACATGGCTCGCCATCGGGCTGTTCGCAGCAGCCGTCGCCGCAGCCTCGCTCGGGCTGGTCTATCTGCCGGTTGCCCTCGGTCTGGTTGTGGTCGCCTATATCCTCCTCAGGATTTTGCCCCTGAGCGAGCTTTACGATCATATCAACTGGCCGGTGGTTGTGCTCCTTGGCTCGATGATCCCGCTCGGCGCCGCCCTCGAAACCTCCGGCGGAACCGAACTTCTCGCCGGCGCGCTGCTCCACGTCAGCGCAGCGATGCCCGCCTGGGCGATCCTCACCTTGCTCATGCTTCTCACCATGACACTCTCGGATGTGCTCAACAACACCGCCACAACACTCGTCGCCGCCCCGGTCGGCATCGAAATGGCCCGCGCTCTGGATGTCTCCCCCGACCCCTTCCTCATGGCCGTCGCCGTGGCCGCCAGCTCGGCCTTTCTGACCCCCATCGGCCACAAAAACAACACGCTCATCCTCGGTCCGGGCGGCTACCGCTTTGGCGATTACTGGCGCATGGGCCTGCCACTGGAGATCCTTGTTGTGGCCGTCTCGATCCCGCTGATCCTGCTGTTCCTGTCTCTTATACACATCT
>JAHBAM020000163.1 GCA_018500125.2 Roseobacter sp.
AGTGTCGAAGTTCGCACGCCGGGCGGAGAGAAGAGTTACGAAATCCTCAAAATCGCTTTCATATAAGAAAAAGAGCGCAATGGCCGACCAAAACGAAACCCGCCCGACACCGCTCGGTATCTATGACCGCGCTGTCGCTGACAAGATCACCGCTATCGAGATCATCGCGCTGAGCCTGTCGGCCGTCTGGCTTTTGGGTGCCGCCATTTTCTTTCTGACCTTGCCCGCCGAGGCCTCAGCCGAGGACACGGCAAATACATCTCTACGGTTTATGATGACAATGCTTGCGGTGTTTATGCCTGTCGGAATGATCTGGGTCGCAGCCATGGCTGCACGCTCTTCCAAGATCATGCGAGAAGAAAGCCAGCGCCTCCAATCGGCGATTGATGCGATCCGTCATGCCTATATCGTGCAGAGCCAAAGTGGCAGGATCACAGCTGAGCCTTCCGTGGCGCGCAAGCTCGAAGAAATCGCCGCAGCACAGCGCAAGACCGAAACGGCGCTGGCCACATTTACATCAAGCCGCGAGGCCCAGAACGCGCGCACTGTTGCCGCAGACCCAACGCCCCAAGCCGAGGAACAGACCACTCTGCCCCTGGGCACAACAGCACAGGACATGGCGCCTTCGATCAGCCGTGAAGAATTCATCCGCGCGATCAACTTTCCGGAAACCGCAGAAGACACAGCAGGCTTCACTGCCCTGCGCCGCGCTCTTAAGGATCGTGCCGTCGCCGGCCTTGTGCAAGCCGCCCAAGACGTGCTGACCCTGCTCAGCCAAGACGGCATCTATATGGATGACCTGCGTCCCGACATGGCCCGACCCGAAGTCTGGCGCCAGTTTGCCCAAGGCACGCGGGGCCGCCAGATTGCAGCCCTCGGCGGTGTGCGTGACCGCTCCTCCCTCGCGCTCGCCTCTGGCCGTATGCGCGAAGATCCGATCTTCCGCGACGCGGTGCATCACTTCCTGCGGCGCTTTGACAAAAGTTTTACCCAGTTTGAAACCGAGGCCAGTGATACTGAAATTTCCGAATTGGCAAACACCAGAACCGCCCGCGCTTTCATGCTTCTGGGCCGTATCGCGGGCGTATTTGACTGAGCGAGCCGCCTCAACACGGCATCTGCAAACAGCCCTCACATCCCGCCAAAGGTAATACGCTCTTCACAAAACACCGCTCAACGCTTTGTCAGTGTTTTATCGAATGTGCGCCACCTCCCGAGATAGGGGGCAATCTTGCGTTGCCAAAAAGGGAGCGTGTTGTGGCGAACGCGTGCATCCGCATATAACAACCTGTCCAAAACAGGGGCAATCGCGCGGTCCCAGTCTGCAACAGAAGCGTCGCAACCGGGAGGGCTGGGGCACTCGAGCGATTTCAGGCCCGACAGATCAGTTGCGCGCCTCACCCCAGCGCATAGCTCTTCGTAAAACGCTGCATAAGGCACGGGATCGTCAAGATCGGTCAATCCTGCCAGAATATCCGAATGATACGGCTCTTCCGACGTCCAGCGCGGGTCGCGAACCAGAGAAGCGAACGCCTGTGAAGGCATCACCTGCCGCAAGCTGGTCAGGGTGTCGTTTACAACAGGCCTGAGGCTGCGCAGATGTTTGGGCTTCAAAGCCCATAGTTTCGCGGGGTGTTCGATCGGTTTGCACCAGCGCTGAACAACAAATTCTGTGGAGGCATCATGCCCTGTGGGCCGAAAACTGCGATTACGGAGCAAAAAACCGATCAGCGCAGAAGACGACGCTGTGTTGCTTCGTTTTTCAAGCTGCAAGGGCAAATCATAAAGCTGTCCAAATGCTGAGATCACATCTGGTCGCATAGGTCTCACGCTCACCCGCAAGTTGGGGATCTGCGCCCATGCCACAACATCTTGGCCAAAACGATAACCCATTTTGTTTCGCGCAAGCCAACGGTCCATGTCCTGAGTATTCCAGATACCCCATTGCCAGAACGCAGCATTGGTCCAATCGACCACAGGCCGCAGAAAAACAACAACATCAACAGGCGGATAGCCCCAGTCAGCAAGCGCGCGGGCAAAAAGGGCATGATGCGCAATCCACCCTTCACAGGACAAAATGGGTGTAAACCCTTTGCTTTGCCCGGCCTTCAGCGTCTTGTGGATCGCATGAAACACATTCGCTGCGATCACCGCAGGGCCGAAGTTTGGCGAGGTGACGTATCCATAGGGCGAAAACAGCGCACGTCGGCACACTGCGCGCCCGTAGCATACGTCATATTCACCCGATGTGCTTTGTATCGCGGTATATCGATAAATATTTCCTGCTTTATCCCTCAGATCAGGCGTCATGCTTAACACTGTCTGCAAGGCAGAGCTGCCGCATTTTGGAGCGCCGATATGCAGGATCATATGAGGCTTACCTCTGCTCATCTATGCCCGCCTCTTCGGTCGTAACGCCTTTATCAGCTTATCAGCGTCAACTTTCCCCCCTGGGAGAATGGGAATAACTTCCGCTTGCGCGCCATCAGCATTGGCCGCCCTCACAGCATCCCCTTGCGCGCCCAGATCAAGGCTCACCACAGGCATCCCTGTTGCGAGCGCTTCATGTGTCGTGAATGAAAAGGTTTCCGGCCATATCGACGGAATAAACCACCCCGAAATGCCATAGCGCGTCACCAGCCCCGGCAAATCGCGCAACTCATAACCTCCATGCACAATCGCGCTGGACGGGAGAGGCCAAGACGGATCAACATTCCCGATCACGACCAAACGTCCGCGCTCTGATTTTGCCAGATCACCCGCCAGTTTTTGCACTAAGGCCGCGCCTTTCTGGTATCCGATATTGCCAAGAACACCGATAACAGGCTTATCGCCCACCACAGGCACAATGCGTGGCACCGAAGACAATAGCTCATGCGGCTCGACAACGGTTTTCTCCGCGGCGACGGGATAAGCCTCTGCCAACAGCGCTGCCGTATTGGCCGAAAACACAACACACCGTTGAGCCGCATCAATCAATGCACCCCAAGCAGCCTGCCAATCGGCCAATGAAGCATCCGGCCGGCCGGGGCGGTTATATCGATGCACGCAGTCTTGCGCGAGCGGACCAGCGGCCAAAGGAACACCGCGATACACACCATCTCCCCCCAGCAAAGTATACGAAGGACTCACCGGGAAAAAATCATGCAGCAGCACCTCAATAGGATGTTCAGCGCCCCCCGCTCTGGCAAGGTTTAGCAAAACGTGTGGCAAGCCGAGTGCGTCACGGGCGCCAACGCCGCAGGAATAAATCAAACGCAACCTTGGTAAGAAACCCAGTAGAGCCTGAACAAGGGTCAGATCATTGCTCAGCCCCTGAGTTGTGCCAAGGTGGCTATGCAGTTCAACCGCCCAATCATGCCCCTGACCAACACGCAAAACCACAGAGGACAGGCCACGGCCAATATCGCGGGCGATACGCTCGCTCAGGTATTTTTCCGCGCCGCCACCCATTGCATGGGCCAGATACACAGGCACCTCGGCCTGACGCCCCGCGGCCCATGCGAGGCCCAATGCCAACCGTGATGCTGTGGCAGGATCGTTGCGAATAAAGTCTCGCACCTCTCGATCATATTGCGGGTATCTGCGCGAAATCTCGGCACCGTTGCGTTCTAGCAAAGCCTGTTTGGCAACGCTTCCAAAAGACACCCCGCCGCGGTGCTCGACAAATAAAGCGGCCGTGCAAACATGACGCCCGTTCAACGCCCGCACCTTCTGACACCAATCGGTTTCTTCGCCATATCCTTTCCCAAACGCCCGATCAAATTGCGGAATTTGCGCCAAAAATTTCATCGAGACGGCCATGCAAAATCCGACCCCAGTTGGCGCTTCTACAAGCCCCTCCAAAGGGTCAAACTGGCGCGCGACTCTGTCCAAATCATCCGCTTCACCTTTGCGCAACTCGTATGGAGCACAGATCACAGGCACGGTGAAGATTTCGCCGTTGTTTGACATTGGGGTGACCGTTGCGATCGTGCTGTCTGCCAAGGGCGCCAGCAAGCGAGCAGCCCAGCCTTGCGGCAACAAGACATCAGAATTAAGGATCACCACCGGCGCGTCCCGCAACGCGGCCAGCGCCAAACCACGATTCACAGAACCGACAAACCCCAAGTTTACATCGTTGCGCACCATTGTGGCACGCGGCTTGTGCTGTTGCGTCCAAGCCTTCAGCAGAGGCCAAACGCGCGGGTCGCTAGAGCGGTCTTCAATCACAATTATATGCCAATCCATCATCGTATGATTGGCAACGCGCTCAAGGCATTCCCCCAATACATCAAAGCCATTGTAGACCGGCAACACAATCGTAACGGGATCACTCGTGCTTTGAATTTCCAGTTCGCGCAAGCGCTCAGGCCGAGAAAAAACAGCGCGCCCATCCATAGGAACAGCTCTTGAAATGGGCGTCAGGCCGAGCCTTTGCTTCACGAGTTCACGCGCCCCCATGTCGCCCCGTTTTTTCCACCTCCAGATGATCGGCACCAGACTGAACACGGCCCAAATATAGGGCCACACCAGAGCAATTTGTTGCCGCCGTATCTCTCGTGTGGTGACGCCCCTAAAGTGACATACGACAGCTTCACAATCATCCTGTGCCTCACTTTGGGCCAGATAGATTGCGGGATCTCCAACCTCAAACGGGATATCCAGCGTAAACCCACGCTCTTTTCTGCCTGGCTGCATCAGAGCCGGTTTGGTCCACAAGCGCGTCCGGCCCAAAGCCAATCCAACCCGTGGCGCAACAGACCAGCCCGTTACCGTGAGCCTGTTGCCTCGCAAGCGGATTGCATCAATCCAGCCAAGATCACGCCCGCTAGCATCACACAAAGGCCCCCCTTGGCGATCGAACCTCAAATTATGCTCTGCATACCGCAGAAAAACCAAGTATAGTCTGCGCAACACAACAGGCGACCTTCTTATTTTTGTGCAACCAAAACAGTAAATTGCCCTGCTATATTCTCCATCACTTCAGCATTTGGAAACTTCAGGCGGTGGGCACCGTTTTCAGAAATATCGTAAACCGTTTGACCTCCCCAGGAGATCAGTTTCATCTCGTGCTGGTTTAGCAGCTCAAAGCTCTCTTTCTGTGTGTAATGGCGTAAGTGAAATTTATGTTGTTTGGGAACAAATGGCATTTGGTCTTGGTTGGGGGTCGACATAATCAACACCCCACCAGGCTTCAGAGCGTGATAGAGAGCGGAAATTAATGCGCTCCCGTTCGCGATATGTTCAATGCTTTCAAGGCAAAAACAAAAATCAAAAACGTTGCTAGGCAACTCGAAAGGCCATTCTTTTTGGGCAAAACACACAGTGCTAGACGCATAATGTTTGTTGGCGACCCTCAAAGCATCTTCTGATGCATCAAGGCCGAGAATATGGTAGCCTTCCTCGGCGGCCATAGAGCTCCCATATCCATTGCCACAAAAAACATCCAATCCGTAACACGACTTTGCATCAAGGCCCATGGAATGCAGCTTTTGCAGGCCGAACCGATAACGGTTTACATGATCGCCCCGTATGTCTTTTAAAACGGGCGCGATTTGTCGCTCTCCCGAACGAAGCGAGAAGTCATGTTGCATTGTTTCGGGACCATCAGCTTGACCCAATTTGAAGTTCCTCCAGTCGCTTTAAGCACGCAAGGCCATGAGCTTTCGGCCCATGGTGTTTTGTCATTTTGGCTAAAGCCCTTTTGCCATATTGCGTGCAAAGCGATGGGTCTGTCGCAAACGCATTCATCGCATCCATCACAGACTCAATAAACACATCCGCCCAAGTAAAGTGACTTTTGATGTCGCCAATTGCAGCGGCCCCAACATGGGAAATGCTATATTCCAAAGGGTAAACGCAGTTATCTCCAAAATATTCTACAGGGCCAGAATAGGCTGTCGCCGCAACCGCCTTGCCTTTGAGCATAACTTCGATGATCCCCCGCCCTAATCCCTCGGCACGGTGGGGCGAGATATAGGCATCAAAGCTGTTGTATAACGCATCCATATCCTCAGCCGAGAGAGGCTTCGAGACCAGCTCGATACGCCGATCAAGAGCGGCCAGACTGTGCAAGTCGTCGATATCCCGCTGACGCACTATGCTTGATTTCTCAACTTTATATTTGAGAATCAGCTTAACATTTGTTGTCGGCCGATCAGCAAAACAATTCAAAAACGCGGAGATGACCAGAAAGGGATCTTTGCGTGCCACCATAGAGTTGAAGTCAAAAACATACCCAAACACGAGAGTATCGCTTTTTCGGCGCGGCTTCAGCCTCAGCTTTCGGGGCTTGGGAGCCAAGTGTAGCGGCATTTTATGGATGGGCCTGTCAGTGTGCGGCGCAAAGCACTCTTTGAGGAAATCTGTGGCGACCCATAGCTCGTCTAATCGTTCTAGCCCAAAGCGGTGCGCATCAGGCAACTGGGGAAACTCCCAGTATGGCGCACCAATGTTATACCTCCCCTCGAGCAATTCTGGCCTCTTTCGAGCCAACAGCCCTGTTGCTGGTAGGTTGTGACAGATCAAATTGATATCATATTTCGGCTCATCAACGACCAAGGCCTCGATCTCTGGATCGCGTAACTCACTCGTTAGTGAACTGTAGTTTTCGTTCAGAATACAAACATCAATGCCTGCTGCGCATAGGGCATGAACTTTGTCACGAAGTTCAAGGCCCAGACCGTGCATACCAAAAGGCATCCCAATGACATTGACACCACCGTTCATTTGCGTGCCTCATGAATGTCGCTAAGTCTTGCCAGAAGTTTCTTGCCGACGGCGTGAGTGGAAAACTCCTGATAGATCGTTCGCTTGCCTGCGCGCGCTATTTTCTCCCGAAAGCGCACATCGTCAAAAACGCGCCGCATATGACGGGCAGCATCATCAGTGTCTGGCTCGGCCCATTCGCGCTGTTGGCCATGATATAGCCCTGGAGCCATCTTGACCTTAGCGTATTTCACCAGACAAGAATTATCAGCACACATAAAATCCAGATTGCCTGAATACCCAGTCCCGATTGTTGGTTTCCCATAACCCATAGCCTCCGCCATGGTTAGTCCAAACCCTTCCGCACGATGTAAGGAAATATATGCATCACACCGCATATATAGCGATGCATTCTCATCGAGGCTCAGTGTTTCTTCGACCAAGATCACCCGCGGGTCTTCCTTTGCGCGAGCTTTAAATGCATCAAATGCCTCTCTGTTGTATTTCGAAGCTTGCCGGATCATGCTTTTAAACACCATCACGACCGGAACGCTTGGATCAGGGAAGGCTGTCTGAAAGGCATCCAGTGTGGCTTCCGGGTTTTTACGGGCCATCGTAGAATCGACGCTAAAAGTAAAAAGAAAAGCGAAAGCTTCCTCAGGAATTCCAAAGCGTGCACGTGGCGCTAATAAATCTGGAAAATGCAAGTTCACAGGAAGTGGAAAGGCGTGTACAGGAATATTCAACCGTTTGCGTGCAGCGTCTGCAATAAAGTTTGAAAGCCCCCAATACTCATCCACATAGCGAGTATTCGCTAGATAGGTGGGAATCGTCTCAAGCTCCCACGCACCGTAACAGATGTTGTAGCGATTTTTCAGGAGGGTATTGCCGTCAATACGCACGATCTGCGCAACGCGGGTTACGTCTCCAACAAAAATATTGATGTCGGAGCCTTCTTGATCGTGCTGAACAAACCCAAAGCTTTCGTCCAAGTGATTGGAGTTATTAAAATTCACAGCTCCCGGCCCCAACAGCCTCGTAGGAAAGCGCGTCTTATCAACCTGTTGATCATCCATTGCACTTTTGATTGCCAGAAAACTATTGCGCGCCATTACCGAGAGGCCTGTGTGAATGTTGAATGGCCCAATAACATTCGCAACACGGGTTGATGATCTGGTTGCAACAGACCGGATAGCTGAATTGAAACGGAAATCCTGAATCATCAAACCGAGCTCGCGCGTATCGGATGAAAACCCCGCCAACGCTGGTGAATGGCAAGCAACAACATCCAGATCAATATTGACGATCCCGTTTGGCTTACAAAATACTTCACGCGGCAAAGGCACCACAATATCAATACCGCTCCGCCCCATCTCTCCAGGCTCGCCGCGCCTGAATTTATGGGTGTAATGCGCAACGCCATCGACACTCACAACCAAAGCGTTCACAGGCACCATCTCAGACAATAGCGCCCGCACATTTCCGAGTGTCAGTTCGATGTCTCTGTCTGGCAACGGGTCAGTGGCAACACGCAAACGTGAGCGGCGACCGTTGGTCCAGACCCCGTCCTCTTCGGCTTCATGCCAGCCATAGGGCATAAAGCGCGTATTCCCAATAGTATCCCGTGCGTGGATCGTTTCACCAATATAAAATGAAAGCGCCGCCTTGGGAGACATAATTTCAACCCTTCGCAACGCAAAAGCAAGTGCACGTTGGTCTGAGCCGCCATTAATAAATTTGGGAGAGTGGGCGTGGTTGCACACAAACTCTAACAACACGTCTCCTAAGACACTTATTGAAGAGGCTTTTAAGGGAATGTTGAGGACCACCAGCCCGGATGTCTCCAAGACTGTTTCTCCCAATATCTGTCCCTCACTGTGAATTTGCAACAAAACAGGATAGTCTTTGGTTGCCATGCCATTAACGATGATTTTGGCCGTCAGATCAGATGCTTTATGGGGAGGGAGCCGGAACGACAAAAAAGCATCTCGCGGGCCGGCCCAACAATGGTCAGTTGAAGGAACTTTCCAGCCGCTCCCACATAACATTTTGTTGCCCGGATGCCCAAGACCGATCTGAATGCCCCTATTTAGCACGACCTCAAATTCGCTCGCTGGCATCACTGGAATACCATGCGTTTCCCAAGACACGTTGAGCAGTGATTTTAAAGTAACGTCTGCCATCGGCACGACAGACGGCATTATTCGTTCGGACATCTTGTTAGCGTCCACACTGTCCAACAGTGCTTTCCAAAAGGCCGTTGACAATATCTCAATGCCATAGCAAGGCGTTGCCGAATGATCCTGCCAAATATTTGATAAAGCCCGCGGTGTTTTGCCAAAATAGGGGGCTTCGGTCAGCACGCTCGAAGTAAGTGCCGCCACCGCCTCAACTTCCGGCGCGGCCAGTAAAGCATATGGATTATGAGTGGAAAACTTAACGTTCTCAAACTGGCTTAGAACGAGCGCCTGCTCTGCCACGTTTGCGCCGTAGGGATGCGGTTTGAAGTAGATAGTGTCAAACTCTGCACAGAGTTCGGAGACCTCTGTGATATGATCCTGAAGGGATACCAAGCCACGCTCACCGATCAGAGCGGTGTCAATCTCGACTTGCCCGAATAACACAGCCGCGCGCCCCCTCAAATCAAGGGAAGTCTGACGAAATTGAGCGCGCCTCAGTTGAGCTGCGAAGCCAATCTGCTCCTGAGACACTGCGAACGGCAAGAGTGCTTGTAGGTTCCCAAAATTCGAGTTGAGCATAAACTTATAATCATCCATGAACCGCACCGGATGAATCGCAATCGAAACATAAGGCACGCCAAGAACATTGAAGGCGGCCTTTTGAAACGGTGACAACTCAAACCCAATGACGAAGCTTCCCTCAAAATAGGCCCGCAATAGCTCAAGCGTCTGATAATTTGGTTCAGCACGATATAGCTGTATCCACCCAACACTCCCCGGATCGACATCATAGCTTGCATAAATCTCGCTCACCGGAAGGCTGTTAAGATCATCAGCCTCCCAAAGCCTTGCAGCGGCACTGGCCGCGAAGGTCTGCGCTAGAGCTGGCTCAAGCCAGTCCAATAGTTGACGGGTGATCCGGTTCTGCATACCCGACCGTGCCTGCTCCTGATGTGGCACCGGTCTCATAAAGTCAGCAAGAACAATCGGCTTAAGGGCCGACAGCTGTGCAGGCGAGAAATAGAGAGCGTTCACAGCATGGGTTATTGTGGTCGATACGTTCATATCCGTCACTCAACAACGTCTCGCCTAAGGCCCGTAGCTACGCTCTACCGACCTTTTCCTTCACTCCAGATCCTGGCAGCAAGGCGGGCTTCACCCCATGTTGCGAAACAAACACCAAAGAAAATTTACCTAGGCTCAACACTTAATAAATATTGGTTAATCAATAGTTAACCAAAAATTGACACCGGTGGAACGGAAGGCTCTGGCGGCTCCTGATCTCAGAGATGCAAGCCGGCTTTGAGAGCAATTTAATACTTAATTAAGGTTAATGTGACTTTCTTCCAAGCGTAACGAGTGAGCTAGGAACCAGTATGAAACGGGTGCGTATTACCCACAGCACATATCACAGCACGCCTAAGCCCGGTGCCATCTTCATCTTCGGCGAGGATGGCTGCGGTCAGACAGTGGGGCCAGAAACCCAGAGCTGGGCGCCGCTACCGACGCGCGCCATTGTTGCCCCATTTTCTCCAATGCGCTCAGCGTCAGGCATTATGGACGCTCCCAAGGCGTATTTCACCCAAAATACACCCTGAAACACCCCAAAATAGGACACCAAAGGCAAGCAATATGAAGAAAGCGTTTATTACTGGAATCACGGGACAAGATGGCGCCTATCTTGCGAAGCTTTTGCTCGAAAAAGGATATGAGGTTCACGGCGGCGTCCGCAGAATTTCACAGCCGGAAATAACACGTCTCACAAGTCTGGGGATCGCGGAGGATATCCAGCTGCATGACTTCGATCTTCTGGAACAAAATAGTATGTTCCGTGTCATTCGGGATGTGGAGATGGACGAATTTTACAACCTCGCAGCGCAAAGTTTTGTTGGCGCAAGCTGGGAGTTACCCGTCTATACCGCAGATGCCGATGGTATGGCCGTTGTTCGGATTCTTGATACCCTGCGCACACTGCGCCCTGACTGTCGCTTTTATCAGGCCTCGACATCCGAAATGTTCGGCTTGGTGCAGGAGGTGCCGCAGACAGAAACGACGCGGCTCTACCCCCGCTCGCCATACGGCGCCGCAAAAGTCTATGGTCACTATATCACAATGAACTACCGTGAGAGCTTTGGCCTCCACGCCTCCAGCGGGATCCTCTTCAATCATGAGAGCCCTTTGCGCGGAAAGGAGTTTGTCACCCGAAAAATCACCTTGGGATTGGCAGCGCTTGCGCGCGGCGGCAACGCGCCTGTCGAGCTTGGCAATATGGATGCGCGACGGGATTGGGGATTTGCCGGAGATTATGTCGACGGGATGTGGCGAATGCTGCAACAAGATGTGGCCGATGACTACGTGCTCGCCACAGGCGTCACCACAACCATCCGAGATTTCTTCACCTTCGCCGCCGAAGCCTTGGGCATGGATCTTGATTGGTCGGGCGAAGGCGAAACCGAAACCGCAACCGACCGTAAAACCGGCAAGCTTGTCATGAAAGTGAACCCGAAGTTTTACCGGCCAGCCGAGGTGGATTTATTGATCGGAAATCCTCAAAAGGCGGTGGAAAAGCTTGGCTGGAAAGCAACTGTCAATATCCGTGAGCTTGCCTCTATGATGGCACTCTCGGACTTTGATGCCTTGAGCTGATGGCGCGATTTTTTGGTATGTAAGTGGTAGGTATATAATGTCAGTCAAAAAGATCGCCCGTCTCGCGCTCGCGTCCTCAAAGAAGCTGAAGCAGGCCATAAACCTGCACCGCCAGACCGGGCCCTTCCACGGCTATCTCGAAGACACATCCTCTGAGGGCATAGTCCAAGGATGGGTCTATGAGCGGGCCACAGGCAAAGGCAACCTCTCAATTGGCCTGTTCGCGGGCCATGAAATGATTGCCGGCGGTTTTGCCAAACTGCCGCGCGAAGATGTCCGTGCGGCCCATGGCAACCAAGCCAGCTGTGGTTTTCATTTTGATCTGACCGACACTATGCTCAAGACCATCGAGGCCCAGGGCGGCGCGATCAATGTGCGCACATTGGGACAAAACAGCATGATCATCGGAACAGCAACGATAACGCGCGACACCAGCAATCCCCCGACTGATGGCGACGATATGACGGCGTGTCGTTTTGCACTCACTGATGAGCTCAAAGAGCTGGACGCCTTATTGTCGATAACCCCTGCAGGACCGCTGACAAAGATCGAGCAGCCCCCGTTTCGGCAACACGCCAAAATGTTCCGGACAGAGCAGCTCACGGCAGAGCTGCCTGCGAGCGGCCAGTTCGCCTACCTCGACTATGTGCGATACCGGTATCGCATGGATCAAACCTTCAAAACCGGGCCGGGCCTTGAGGCCAATGATCGGTTTTTATATTGGTATCTCGTATCTTATCGAGGTCAGGAAAAACGCCGTATTCCTCTCAGTGCCGACACGATCGAGTATCTCAATGCCCCCGTTGTGATGGGTGGCCAGCAGTTCGCCCTGAGCCGTATGATTTGGTGGCGTCTGTCCGGTCGCCCCGATCTTCTCGCCAAAATCAATATGAACGATCGCGACAGCTATTTTGATACGCTGTTCTGGTGGGCTTCTCTGGACGCGCCACATCTCTTTTTTGAAGATTGTCTGGTTCCCGAGCGTTTTGCCGATCTGCTGCGTGGCATACACCCCTCTCGCCGTCTTGACGCGTGGCCTCTGAGCTATTTCACCGAGCGGTTCTTCAAGGATACTCCGCGCCTGCATTTCCTGAAGCCGGGCACCGCACAGGGCCGAAAGACCCTTTTGTTGGCAATGTTGCTGATAGCCCTGCGCCGCCCCGATATCTTGCGTTTTATTCCGCGAGACTCTCTGGCGGCCTTATTGAGGCCTGCGAAAAACGGTGAGCCATCAGAGTTTGAGACCTTTGTGAATGACCTGCGCACTCAGACGCACTCACCCGATACTACACTCACAGATGAGGCAGACAGGCTCCAGCTGTTACCAAGCCCGGTTTCGCTTGATTATGAGCGTTATGCCGCCATGCTGCGGCACAAGCACTTTGATCTGCAAAGCTATAGCTTCATGACCCGCGACGCATCAGGCAACCGCTTTGAAGCAGCGGCGATCCCACCCGTGATTGCGAGCACGCGGATGGCCGATGTGCAGTTGATTGGCCCGCTTGCCAAGGCCTCGGGCTTGGGGCAGGCGACCCGTCTCTCTGCCGATATCCTGCGCGCAACAGGACTAGATGTCCGCGCTGTTGATTTTGATCTGGACAACCCGGCGCCTGAAGGCTTCTCCAGTGACACTTTGATCGAAGACTACGCTCCGGCCAGAATCAACCTTATTCACCTGAACGCAGAGTCCATTCCGCTCGCCTTCGCCTACCAACCTGATGTTTTTTCCGAGACGTATAACATCGGATACTTCTTTTGGGAGCTCGATAAACCAGCCTATTGCCACTATCTCGGCATAGAGCTGCTCGACGAAATCTGGGTTTCCACTGACTATGGCGTGCAAATTTATCACAAGGACACAAACGGCAAACCCGTGATCAATGTCGGAATGTGCTTTGAAGATACGCCCGAAATAAATCGGGCGGCCAGTCGCGAGTATATCGAACGGCGCTTCAAGTTTAAGGCAAAAAACTATGTTTGCCTCGTTGCGTTTGATAGCTTTTCCTTTGTTCAACGCAAAAACCCCGTGGCTGTCTTGCGGGCTTTTCAACAAGCATTTGAAGGTGTTCCAGAGGCCCGACTGATTGTGAAAACGCAAAACCGTGACAGCGTTTTTGACCCTGTTCAAGTGAACTTATGGGATCAGGTCGACGCGATCGTGCAGTCCGACCCGCGCATCGTTGTGATCAACGAGACACTCTCCTATCACAATCTGCTCCAGCTGAAGGCCGGATCTGATTGCTATATCAGCCTGCACAAATCAGAAGGCTGGGGCTTTGGCATGATCGAAGCGATGAACCTTAGTGTTCCCGTCGTCTGCACAGGGTATTCTGGCAATATGGACTTTTGCACCGATGACACAGCCTGGCTTGTCGACTTTGTCGAAACACCCCTTGAGCAAGACGACTATATCTTCGTTCGCAAAGGCTCTGTCTGGGCTGAGCCAGATATAAAACACGCGGCGCATCAATTGCGCGCAGCCTTTGACGATCCAATAACGCGTGCCGCAAAAGCCAAGGCCGCGAAAGCCCTTATTCATAGGAAGTTTTCCACAGACGCCATCTCAAAAAGATATGGCGCACGCTTACAAGACATTCTCAAGCACGGGCGTCAAAGCAGTGCAGCGTGATATTTCCATTGGTGGCACCCGTCACTCCGTTTTCTCTGATGACCAGTATCTTGCCCAAATGCCTGAGGCCTTTGAGCCTGAAATGACAGCTGTATTCAAAGCCCTGATCACTCCTGACATGGTGGTTGCCGATGTCGGCGCCAATATCGGCATGACCGCTTTGCTGTTTGCTCAACTTGCCCGCAAGACCTTCGCCTTTGAACCCGCGCCAAGCACCTTTGCGTTGCTGCGCAACAATCTCGACAGAAACCAAATAACAAACGTCCAAGCTCACAACTTTGGCATGGGCGACCGGTGCGAGCAGCAAACAATCACTTTCGCCCCCTCAAACCGCTCTGGTGGATTTGTCAGCGAAACATTGAAGCTCAGCGCCGGGCATATCACCGAAACAATCGAAATCGACACGCTCGACAGGTTTTTTCACAATCAGACCGATCAACCCGATTTCATTAAACTGGATGTTGAAGGGTTTGAGCCGCGCGTGCTGCGTGGTGCTCGTGCATTGTTGGCGGCCCGACACCCGACCGTGGTTCTTGAGCTCAATCATTTCTGCCTGAACATCATGCATCGTGTGAGCGTCCCCGACTTCCTTGATCAGCTGACCGCACTCTTTCCTTTCCTGTTTGCCTTGGAGCGCGACAACAGCGGTATGGCAGACCTTCACGACCCGGATCAACGCTACAGAGTGATGAACCTTCATGTCACAAAGTTCCGCTTCCCCAACATCGTAGCGGGCTTTGATCCGCAGTTAGAACCGCGCCTGAAAACCGTCATTCACCCGACCTGAAGACCTGACGATCTTTCATCAATATTGCAAAGAGACTTGCCTTGGACGTGACAAAAGAAACCATTAAAGTTGCTTACCGCCTCTTTCTGGATCGAGAGGCCTCTGACGCAGAGGTCAGGGTAATGGCGCAAAGCGATATATCGCTCGACCAGTTGCGCAACGCGTTCCTCAACTCTCCAGAGTTTGTCAGAAAATACTCAGCGCGCAGCCCAAGCGCCGCCCCTGCAATGCGCTCGGGGCGCGCGATGGTTCATCTGCATATCCCGAAGACTGCCGGTTCAAGTCTCACGCGTATCCTTGCGCCTCACTTTGCCCGCGGAAGCCAATTGCCCGTCAGCGATGGCGACTTGGCTGCATTCGCCGCGCTTTCCGATACCGAACGCCGCAAAGCCAGCTTTATATTCGGACATCTATCACACGGCATCGCGTCGCTTCTGCCTCAAGGGCATGATTACATCTGTGTCCTGCGCAGGCCGGGGACACGCTTGTTGAGCTATTACAAGTATCTATACCGGACAACCGATCACCACAGCCAGAAGTTCGTGGGCGGCCAGAATATGTCGTTCGGCACATTTCTGGAGTGGGCTAGCGACCCTCAAAACGGACACCTCAATGAAGTCAACAATGGCCAGATCCGCCGGCTAGCGGGCCTCAAAATGCAACGTGACGGGGCCAGCGACCCTCAACTTCTGCTCGCGGCCGTCCATAACATTGCCTCGCCGGATTTGATTTTTGGCCTCACAGAGCATTTTGATCACTTTGTTCAACGCCTTTCGGCAAAAGGCCTGATCCTGGGCGCGCCCGATATGCGCGAAAACATGGCACCCTCGCCCAGCAATCTCGAAGATGCGCTCCGTGAGCTCACGCCAGATCAGGCTGCGCTATATGATGCGTTCACAGGTTGGGACGAAATACTCTATAATATTGCCGAACAGCTATATTTTGCGCAAGACCTCTCTCAAGCAAAGGCCTTATGAAGGATCTAACGTTTACCGAGTATTCCAGACACCAAGCCGAGGATATTTTAATGATTACCCCTGTTCTTCTCTGTGGCGGCTCAGGCACGCGCCTTTGGCCCTTGTCCCGTAAGAGCTATCCAAAACAATTCGCATCCATTTTGGGCGAAGAAAGCCTGTTTCAAGCCTCTGCCAGACGTTTTGCAGGCGAGAATTTCTCAAATCCTTTACTTGTGACAGGAGATAGCTTTCGGTTCATTGTGGGGGAGCAGCTTGATGCCTGCGCGATCAAGGCCGGCGGCATCCTGATCGAACCTGACGGGCGCAACACCGCACCAGCCGCCATTGCCGCAGCCTTGGTTTTGGCACGCTCAGACCCGCAGGCGCTGATGCTTTTGGTGCCCTCCGATCACGCCATAACCGATGCACAGGCCTTTCGCGAGGCTGTCTGCGCAGGGACTGTGGCCGCCCGCGACGGCCAGATCGTGACCTTCGGGATCGCTCCTGACCGCGCCGAAACGGGTTATGGCTGGCTTGAAAGCGGAGCCGAGACCCACCCGTTTGTGATGGAACTCAAACAATTTATCGAAAAGCCTGACCGCGAAAAAGCCGAAACCCTGCTCCATGACAGCCGCTACCTTTGGAACGCAGGTGTGTTTCTCGCGCGGGTCGATGTTATGATCAAAGCCTTCCAGGCCCATGCACCGGAGGTGCTCACAGCCGTTGAAAGCGCCGTGGAAAAGGCGACGCTCGATCTTGGCTTCACCCGTCTTGACCCAACAACATGGGCGGATGTGCCAGATATTTCGATAGATTATGCCATCATGGAAAAGGCCGATAATGTCAGCGTTGTGCGGTTTGACGGAAAATGGTCCGATTTGGGCAGTTGGGAGGCCGTGTGGCAAGAGTCTCCCCGCGATGCCCAAGGCAATGCGCGGACAGACCACACCACTGCATTAAACTGCGAAAACACCCTCCTGCGCTCTGAGAGTGACGAGATCGAATTGGTCGGGATCGGCCTCAAAAATGTGGTGGCCGTCGCGATGCGCGATGCTGTCATGGTCGCCGATATGTCCGATAGCCAGAATGTAAAACACGCTGTTGCAACGCTCAAAAACCGTGCCGCAAAGCAGGCGGTCCAGTTTCCCGTGGATCATAGGCCTTGGGGGTGGTTTGAAACACTCATTCTCTCCGATCGCTTTCAAGTCAAACGTATTCACGTCCATCCCGGCGCGTCTCTGAGCCTGCAAAGTCACCATCACCGCTCCGAACATTGGATCGTTGTGACGGGCACTGCGAAAGTCACTGTAGATGACGAGACAAAGCTGATTACGGAGAATGAATCTGTCTACATTCCTCTGGGCGCAAAACATCGCATGGAAAATCCCGGCAAAATGCCGATGGTCCTGATCGAGGTCCAGACTGGTGGCTATCTGGGGGAGGATGATATCATTCGTTACGAAGATATATATGCGCGCAGCTGATCTTGGTTGTGTCGCACATTATTAGCCGATCAAACCCGCATTTTATTGACCTATATCAACGCGGCCCAAACAAACATATTCCACTACGTCTATATAAAGTGGAGGAATACTTATGGTTGATACATCAACGGCGCCATCGCGTCGGGCGTTTTTGGGCTTGGCTGTTGGAGCTGGCGCCCTTGGGCTTTCAGGAACGTTTAGCCAAGCACAGGCGCCAATTCCTACCCGTGCAAACATCCTTATTCTCGGCGCAGGGGCAGCAGGAACCGCCTTGGCCAACCGTTTGGTCGAACGGCTGGAAGGCGCCTCAATCACCCTTGTCGATGGTCGCCCCGCACATTGGTATCAGCCCGGTTTTTCCCTTATCGCCGCCGGCCTGAAACCTG
>JAHBAM020000189.1 GCA_018500125.2 Roseobacter sp.
AAGCTTTACTGCAGAGATGGCAAAGCAGCCGAAAACGCTCACCTTCGAAGACCGCAAGGTCGATCGTGTCGCCGCCTATTTCCACACAGGCGGCACCACAGGGATGCCCAAAGTCGCCCAGCACCTCAATTCCGGGATTGTCTATCAAGGCTGGCTCGGTCACGAGCTTCTGTTTGACGAATACGAAAGCGTCATGTGCCCGCTGCCGCTGTTTCACGTGTTCGCTTGCCATGTTATTTTGATGGCAATGGTCAAATCCGGCGCCCATGTCGTCTTCCCCACGCCTGCGGGCTATCGGGGCGAGGGTGTGTTTGACAATTTCTGGAAGCTCTGCGAGCGCTGGGGCACAACCTTTATCATCACAGTGCCCACAGCAGTTTCGGCGCTGATGCAGCGCCCGGTGGATGCGGATGTGTCCAAAGTTAAAAATGCCTTCTCCGGCTCCGCGCCGATGCCGCTTGAGCTGTTCACCCGGTTCACCAAGTCGACCGGCATCCAGATCATTGAAGGCTGCGGGCTGACCGAGGCAACCGTGCTTGTCTCGATCAACCCCCCGGAAGGCGATAAACGTGTCGGCTCGGTCGGGATCCCGTTTCCCTATAATGATGTCAAGATTATCGCCCAGAAAGGCGATGGCCCTGTTGAGTGCGCGCCCGATGAAATCGGCGAAATCTGCGTGGCCGGGCCGGGGGTCTATGCAGGCAATACCTATACAGAAGCCGATAAGAACGTAGATCTATACTATCATGACACCTATCTGCGCACAGGGGATCTGGGCCGTATCGATCCGGAGGGCTATATCTGGATCACCGGCCGCGCCAAAGACCTGATCATTCGCGGGGGCCATAATATCGACCCTGCCGAAATCGAAGATGCGCTGCTGGCCCATCAGGATGTGGCCTTTGCTGGCGCAATCGGCCAGCCCGATGCCCATTCGGGCGAGCTGCCCTGCGCCTATGTCGAGCTGGTGGCAGGGGCAAGTGCCACGGCAGAAGACCTCATGGCCCATGCCCGCAAGCATATTCACGAGCGGGCCGCTTTCCCCAAACACGTTGAGGTGCTCGCCGAGCTGCCCAAAACGGCGGTTGGTAAGGTCTTCAAGCCCGACCTGCGCAAATCGGCGATCACGCGGGTCTATAATGCCGCCCTCGAGGAGGCGGGGGTCGCCGCGCGGGTCGTCTCGGTGGTCGATGATAAAAAGCGCGGGCTTGTGGCCCAGCTCGCGGCCAATGGCGCAACAGAGGATGCGGTCGGCCAGGTGCTCGGCAGCTTTACGCGCCCCTGGGAATGGGCGGCGTAAGCGGCTATCTCGAAACCATCCCCCAATAGGGCCGCAGGAGAAGGCTTGCGGCCCTTATTTTTTTCTTTAGAAGTGGTTGATGAAGTCAACTAATTTCAAGGCCGCCGCCATGACGCAGAAAAAGAATATTCTCTTTATCATGTTTGACCAACTGCGCTGGGACTATCTGAGCTGCTATGGCCACCCGCATCTGCACACCCCCAATATCGACTGGCTGGCCAGTCAGGGCGTGCGCTTCAACCGCGCCTATATCCAGTCGCCGATCTGCGGCTCCTCACGGATGAGCACTTACACCGGCCGCTATGTGCAGAGCCATGGCGCCTCCAACAACAAGATCCCCCTCAAAGTGGGCGAGCAGACCCTGGGCGATCATTTGCGCGCCGCAGGTGTCAACAGCTGGCTGATTGGCAAAACCCATATGGAAGCCGATGCCGAGGGCATGGCGCGGCTCGGCCTTGAGCCGGACAGCGTGATCGGCGTGCGCGTGGCCGAATGTGGCTTTGATGTCTTTGAGCGGGATGACGGGATGAAACCCGAAGGCCCCGAGGGCAGCTATGATCCGCGCGGCGCACTGGCCTATAATGACTGGCTGCGCGCCAAGGGCTACGACAGCGACAACCCCTGGCACGACTTCGCCAATTCGGGCCTGGATGAAGACGGCACGGTGCGCTCGGGCTGGTTCTTGAAGAACTCGGCCTATGCCGCCAATATCGACGAGCCGGACAGCGAAACACCCTATCTCACCAGCCGCGCCATGGCGTTTATCGAGCAAGCCGACGGCCCTTGGTGCGCCCACCTGAGCTATATCAAGCCACATTGGCCCTATATCGTCCCCGAGCCTTACGCCTCGATGTTCGGCCCGGAGCATATCCTGCCCGTGGTGCGCACAGAGGCCGAACGCCAGCAGGCGCACCCTGTCCTGAAAGCCTTCATGGACACGCCCGTGGGCCAGAGCTTCAGCCGAGAGGACGTGCGCAACGCAGTGATCCCCGCCTATATGGGCCTGATCAAACAGGTCGATGACCAGATGGGGCGGCTGTTTGACTGGCTCAAGGACACCGGCCGCTGGGACAGCACGGTGATCGCGCTGACCTCGGATCATGGCGATTTTCTGGGCGATCACTGGCTCGGTGAGAAGACCTTTTTTTATGACCAGAGCGTGCGTGTGCCCCTGATCATCTACGACCCAAGCCCCGAGGCCGACGCCACCCGTGGCACAGTCTGCGACGCGCTGGTGGAAAGCATCGATCTGGCTCCGACCTTTCTCGAGATGTCAGGCGGCGCGGCGCTGCCCCACATCCTTGAAGGGGAAAGCCTCGTTCCCCTGCTGCACGGTCACGCGCAGCAAACCCGGCGGGACTATGTCATCTGTGAATACGACTACTCCGGCGCTCCAGTCGCCCGCCTCACCGGCGCCAGCGTGACCGAGGCCACTATGTATATGGTCGCGGACAAACGCTATAAGCTCATTCACTTTGAAACCGGCGACCGCCCGATGCTGTTTGACCTTGAAAACGACCCTGAAGAATTGACCGATCTGGGATCAAGTCGCGCCCACGCGGATGTCGTGTCGGCACTCTATGAAAAGCTGCATCACTGGGCCCGCCGTGTCTCACAACGCACAACAATCAACCATGACAGCCTGATCGCCCGCCGCAGCCAGCGCAGCACCAAAGGCATTGTGATCGGTGTGGCGGATGAGGGCGATATGGATGCGGAGCTAACAGTCAAATACCGCGACCGATCGGCAAAACCCTGGCAGATGATCAAGCGGCCCTAAGTCTTTTTCCTGTCTCTTATACACATCT
>JAHBAM020000243.1 GCA_018500125.2 Roseobacter sp.
CAGAAAACCCCGCCCGCGCCAAGCGCCCGCGCAGGTCTGCCAGCAAAAGCGCTTCTCCGCCAAACAAATGCGCGGACCCTGTGACATCCAGTGTCAGGCCGTCACGGCCCTCCAGACCGACCCAAGGGCAATAGCGCACCGCCCACCGCCGCAAGATCAAAAGCAAGTGGTGATCCGCATATGGGTCTGCCACACGGCTTTCCAACTCAGAACAAAATGCACGCGCATCCGAGAAGGGCATCCCGCGATACAACCCTGCCTGCTCGGCCTCCCTAGACAGACAATAAATACGGTCTGCGTTCTTTTCTTTTATGGTGATCGCAAAGGGGCCGGCAACAGCGCACCGCCGCAAAACCCGCTCACTGGCGAGGCGGGGAAACCACAGCGAGACGATCCGCCGGGTCGGGTTTTGTCGGTGTCCATCGAACATACCAATCACACAATGTTCCTGATTTGTTCTTAATAAGCTCCCAGTGCATCAGAGTCGAGTCCGAGTCTTGAGAATCAAAGACCGAAGAACAGCGCCAACGTGTGCTGGCCGCATTGCTCCCCATCCCCTCGGGGAGAAGGCAAAGCCCGGTTGTCTTGCCCGCCTGCGCCGCAAGCTGAAGCCGCCGCCCCGCCGTGAGCGTGACCGGACGGGTCAGCTCGACAATGACCAAAGGCATAGCCCCGTCGCGCAAAGCCTCCTCGGCAACCGCCAAAGCTTCCGTTTGAGACGCCACCTGCGCCAGCACCATAAGGGCGGGGTCAAGATAAGCTGTCAGCCCGACAGGGTTCACCATATCAGACCGCCACCGCTCGCGGATCCAGAGCATCTGTTCACGCTCCAGAGCCGCAGAGATCGCAGCAAACCCCAAAGCTCCGTTGCCGCAAGCCTCATGCACGCAAGCGCGTTTTAACGGGAAAGGAAAAGAAATATCTGTTCGCATAACACCACCCTAAAAGAAGCCGCTTCGGGTTTCCATATATCTCCTGTGTCCAGATCATGCCCGCACCTTTGTCGGCAACTGTCTGGCGCAGGCTGTAAAGAGGCAAAGGCCTTGCTGACACCTTTGCCAAATTCTCTGATTTGGCGTGGCGTGCAGGCGCGGGTTTCATATCCTTATTTCACGCGCTTCTCTCACGCCGGCTCGACTATTTTAAGCGCCACCCCCGCCTTGGAAAAAGCCGTCCCTATACACATCCTTTAAACAGAATTGACCTATACTCCCGCGGAAGATACATATTTCACCTGTAACAAGTGGTTTTTTGGAGATCCAAAATGAGTTTTTCTTTAGATGAAATGTCGATCACCGAGCTTAAAAGTCTAAAAAAGCAAGTTGATTTGGCGATCGAGCATTGCGAAGTGCGCAAGCGGCAGGATGCTCTTGCCAAGATCGAAGAAACCGCCAAGGGCTTGGGGTTTTCTCTGGCAGAGTTAACAGGCCGGCAAGACGCCCCTAAAACACGCGCCAAAGCGGCGATTAAATACCGCAATCCAAATGACACCAGCCAGACCTGGAGCGGACGCGGACGCCAGCCCCGCTGGTTGGTTGCGATATTGACCACCACAAACGCTAAACTAGAAGATTTTGAAGTCTAAGCGGGCCGCCCTGCCCGTCTTTTGCAAAACCGCAGCCGGCCCAAAGCACGGCCTGTCCCATTTTAAAACAGTGCGACAGGCTTTAACGGGCCGTCAGGAGCCTTCGTTTCCCGAGGGTATATCACCCTCCGCCTCAGGGCTTTTAAGCGTGGACCACGTATCATCCCGCGGCGGCGCGGGCGGGGTATCGCAAGCGCGCTGGTGCAGATTGACCTTGGCAATAAAATTCGCCGAGATCGGCGCCGTGACAAACAGAAACGCCATGATCAGAAGCTCGTGCATCGAGGGCGCGCCCGAGACGTAAGAATAGGTCATCGACGCCAGCAGCAGAGCGCCAATGCCCACGGTGCCGACTTTCGTGGGCGCGTGGAGCCGCGTCATGGAATCGTTGAACTTGAGCAGCCCCAGCACCCCGACAAGCGCAAAGCCCGAGCCGATCAGCAAAAAGAGGGCCGTGGCGTAGGTTCCGATGATTTCAAGGCTCATTCGATGATATCCCCCCGCAGAATAAAGCGCGCAAGCGCAACCGTGGATACAAAGCCCAGCATCGCAATAAGCAGCGAGACTTCAAAATAGATGCGTACCCCTTGATGAATCCCGAGGACGATCACAAGGCCAAGCGCGTTGATCACCATTGTGTCGAGCGCCAGAATACGGTCGCCCGTGTTGGGGCCAAGAACAAGGCGGATCATGCACATCAGCTGCGCCACAGCGAGCGACAGAAAGGCGACTCCCAGCGCAGCACTCATCAGATCGGCAGCGGACATCATGAGAAAATCTCCTTCAGGCGGGCTTCATAGCGGCTTTTGATATCGTCGCGCACAGCGTCCGGATCCTCGGTGTGAAGCACATGAACCAGCAGGCTGTGCCCCTCATCAGAGAGATCCGCCGAAACGGTCCCCGGCGTCAGGGTGATCGTTCCGGCCAGCAGGGTGATGGCTTCTGGCTCCAGCAGATCAAGCGGAATGACGATCCACGCGGGTTTCAGCTTGGCGTTGGGCACCGTCAGCACGATCCAGGCGACCTGCACATTGGCGACCATAATGTCCCACATCACAAGCAGGCTATAACGGATCATCTTGAACAGACGGAAGCGGTGGGGCGTGTCGGGCCACCAGGCGGCCGTGCCCCAAGGAATCAGAACCCCGAGGATCACGCCAAAAACAGCCATGCCCGCGGATATCTCGTTTTGCAGCAAAAGCCAGACCACCGCCAAGAGCAGGGTCAGAAACGGATGCGGCATAAGCCAGCGGAGTGCGCGTCCTAGCATATCAGTGGCCCTCCTGTGGCGTGCTGAGCTTGCCGGCTGTGTCGAGCACGCTTTGCATATAAGGCGCAGGATCAAACAGCTGCGCAGCGATTTTGCTTGTGTGGCCATGGATCTGACCCGCAAAGACCGTATGCCCCACCAAAAGCGCAATCAACCCGCCCGCGGCGACATAGGCCAAGGGGTGAGGCGCGGCATTCGCTGTCTCGCCCTCCTGCGGCGGCAGGCTCTTGGCCTTCCAGAACAGCAGGCTCCCCGCGCGGGCAAAGCCGAGGATCCCGACCAGACTGGAGACAAGCACCACAGCCCAGATCCAGACAGCCTGCGGCGCAGTAAAGCTCGCGTTGAGCACCAGCAGCTTGCCCAGAAAGCCCGAAAGCGGCGGCAGCCCCGCCATCGCAATCGCGCCGACAAAAAAGAGCGCCGCGCTCAAAGCTGCACCGGCCATAGGCGGTTGCGCGGTCAGCTCAAGACTGCCGCGGCCCGTGCGCACCAGATCGGCAATCAGGAACAGCGCCGCGCCCGCAAGCGTGGAATGCACGATATAATAGAGCGCCGCCGCGATGCCTTCGGGCGTAAAGAGCGAAATCGTCACCATAACCATCCCCATAGAGCCGATCACCGCAAAGGCCACCAGCCTGTCGAGCGTTTTGGCCGCAAGCACACCCGCCATACCGATGGCAACCGAGACAAGCGCAGCAGGCAAGAGCCAGAGATCATGTAGCCCCTGCGTGGCAGCAAGCGCGGGCGGGAAGATCAGGGTATAGACACGAATGATCGCGTAAGCCCCGACCTTTGTCATGATGGCAAAAAGCGCCGCCACAGGCGCAGGCGCCTCAGCATAGCTCGACGGCAGCCAGAAGTGCAGCGGCACAAGCGCAGCCTTGATGGCAAAAACAAGCAGCAACAGCACAGCAGCCACACGGATCCCGACCGTTTCATCAGGGCCGATCAGGGCCACACGCCGGGCCAGATCGGCCATGTTGAGCGTGCCTGTCTCGGCATAGATCGCGCCGAGCGCAAAGAGAAACAGCGTGGAGCCGATCAGGTTGAACAGCACATATTGCACCCCGGCCCGCATCCGCGCATTGCCGCCCGCATGGATCATCAGCCCATAGGAGGCAATCAGCAGCACTTCAAAAAACACAAACAGGTTGAACAAATCGCCGGTGAGAAACGCGCCGATGATCCCCATCAGCTGGAACTGGAAAAGCGCATGGAAATGTCGGCCACGCGCATCCCACCCCGAGCCGATCGCATAGAGCAGCACGCAGAACGCCAACAGGCTTGTCAGCAAAACCATCAGGGTTGAAAGCGCATCGGCAACAAGCACAATCCCGAAGGGCGCGGCCCAATCTCCCAGTTGGTAAAGGGTGATGGTCCCGTCAGAGGCCTGCCACGCAAGCCCGAAAGCAAGCGCCACAAGCGCCACAACCCCGGCCAGAGACAGAGCGCGCTGGATGCCGATATGGTAGCGCGCCGCAAGAACAATAAACGGCGCCAGCAGCGCAGGCAAAACGATCGGCGCAATGATCCAATGGCTCATGACCGGCCCTCCGCATCGGCTGTCTCTGGGGCGGGTTGGTCATCCACATGATCGTCCCCCGATCCGAGAAAGGCACCCAGACCGATCATCACCACAACCGCTGTCATCCCGAAGGAAATCACAATCGCCGTCAGAACAAGCGCCTGCGGCAGCGGGTCGGTATAGGCCGTGGCCCCCTCTGCGAGGATCGGGGCCGCGCCAATGGTGAGACGCCCCGAGGTAAAGAGAAAGACATTCACCGCATAGGTGAGAAGCGAAATTCCGAGGATCACAGGAAAGCTGCGCAAACGCAGCATCAAGTAGATCCCGCCGGCTGTGAGAATGCCAATGGCGGAGGCAACCAGAAATTCCATATTACACACCCTCCTTGGCATGGCCGGCTTTTTCGACAGGCGGATCGTCACGCGACGGGTCGATATCCATCGGATGCTCTGTGTCAGGCACATGGGCGCGGCGCGCAAGGCGCGAAAAGCTCTCAAGCGACAGCATCACCGCCCCGACAACCGCGAGGAACACCCCAAGATCAAACAGCGCCGCCGTGGCCAGCTCAAATTTCTCAAACGGCGGGATCCGCACATAAGTAAAATCCGAGGTGAGGAACGGTTTGCCCACAAACCACGAGCCAATCCCTGTCAGACCGGCAATCAGCACACCTGCGCCAATGACGCCGTGATAAGGATACCGCAGCCGCGCAGAGGCCCAGGAAAAGCCGCTGGCCATATATTGCATCACAACCGCAATCGAAACGATCAGCCCGGCAATAAAGCCGCCACCCGGCTCATTGTGCCCCCGCAGGAAGATGTAAAACCCGACCAGCAGCACAAGCGGCATGATCACCCGCGTCAGCACAACCATCATCATCGGGTGCATATCGCCAGCGCGCGGCTGGTCCGGCTTGCGGTTGAGCAGACGGGCGCGCACGGGGCCATCGAGCAGCGTTTCGGTGAGCGCATAAATCAGCAGCGCGGCTATGCCCAGAACGATGATTTCGCCGTAGGTGTCAAAGCCGCGAAAATCCACAAGGATCACGTTGACCACATTGGTTCCGCCGCCGCCCTTGTAGGAATTGGCCAGATGAAACGCGCTGATCGGCGTCGCGACAGCCTCGCGCAACAGATAGTGATACGCCAGCCCGAAGGTCGCAAACCCGCCCGCAATGGCAATGATCGCATCGCGCAGACGGCGCAAGACGGTGCTTTCCACAGGAGTTTTATTGGGCAAAAAGTTCAGCGCAAGCAGCATGAGAATGATGGTCACAACTTCAACAGTAAACTGCGTCATGGCCAGATCCGGGGCGCTGAAGAAGACAAACCCGATCGAAACCATAAGACCGACAATCCCGATCAGAACAAGCGACAGAAGACGGTTGCGGTGCATAAAGACCATGCCCCCCGTGGCCGCAACCAGCATCAGCCAACCGGCAATGGGCACAGGGCCGACAGGTTGCATCTCGCGCGTCGGCGCGCCGACTGTGCCTGTGGCAAACGCATGGGCGCCCGCCGCAAGGATCACAAGCGTCCCGATCGCGGCATAGCGCGAAAAGGCCCCATTGTGCAGCGGCAGGATAAGTCTTTGGGCCAGACGGGCCGCCCCCTCGACAATAGCCTCAAAAATCGTCTTGGCCTCGGGGCGCGGAGCCGCCTCCCAAAAGCGCAGCGCCGGATTGAACATCGCCAGCAAAAGCAGACCACCCACCACAGCCGCAACCGACATATAAAGCGCGGGCACAAGGCCATGCCAGATTTTGAAATACGCAGAGGGAACATCGGCCACATCGCCCAGAACCGAGGCCGTGACGAGCTTCACAAAAGGCTCGGCCAAAAACGGCGCAACGCCGATCAGAACCACAGGCACCATCAACAGCGCAGGCGGCAGCCAGAGGCCGGCCGGCGGATCATGCGGCACCGCGGGATAATCGTCGCGCACCGGGCCAAAGAAAACATGGCCGATCAGGCGAAAACAATAGGCCGCCGAAAAAAGCGAGCCAAAGGTGGCCAGCGCCGGCACAAGCCAAGGCACCCCAAAGAGCGCCGTGCCATAGGCTTCCTCCAGCATCATTTCCTTGGACAAGAAGCCGTTGAGCAAGGGAATGCCCGCCATCGACAGCGCCGCCAGCGTGGCGATTGTGAAGGTCACGGGCATCAGCTTGCGCAAGCCGCCAAGGCGGCGGATGTCGCGGGTGTGCGCCTCATGATCAACGATCCCCGCAGACATGAAAAGCGCGGCCTTGAAGGTCGCATGATTGAGGATATGAAACACCGCCGCCATCGCCCCGAAGGCTGTGCCTGTGCCAAGAAGCATGGTGATCAGGCCAAGGTGTGACACCGTCGAGAAGGCCAGAAGCGCTTTCAGATCATGCTTGAACAGCGCAATCACCGCGCCAAGCACCATCGTGATCAGCCCCGCCGTTGTCACGATCATGACCCACTCGGGCGTGCCGGCAAGAACAGGCCACATCCGCGCCATCAGAAAGATCCCTGCCTTCACCATAGTGGCCGAGTGCAGATAGGCCGAAACCGGCGTGGGCGCGGCCATGGCATGGGGCAACCAGAAGTGAAACGGGAACTGCGCCGATTTGGTAAAACAGCCCAGCAAGATCAGCAAAAGCGCAGGGAGATAGAGCGGGTCGGCCTGAATGAGCGCGCGGTTTTGCAAGATCACACTCAGATCATAGCTGCCGACAATCTGGCCCAGAAGAAGCATCCCCGCCACCATGGCAAGGCCGCCCATCCCCGTAACCGTAAGCGCCATGCGCGCGCCTTGGCGGCCTGCGGGCAAATGCTTCCAATAGCCGATCAGCAGGAAGGAGGAGAGCGATGTCAGCTCCCAGAAAACAAGCAGCAGGAGGATGTTGTCAGACAGAACAATCCCCACCATCGCGCCCTGAAACAGCAGCAGATAGGTGAAAAACTCTCCCATATTGTCCTCGCGGCTCAGGTAGTGGCGCGCATAGGCAATAACCAAAAGGCCGATCCCCAGAATGAGCATCGCAAAGAAAAAGCCCAAACCATCCAGCATCAGGGTGAGATTCAGCCCCAAAAGCGGCATCCAGTCGATCTGCGCAAGCACCACCTCGCCCGCAAGCACCGAGGGCAGGTTTGACAGCAGCCCGACAAAGGCCGCCAGCGTGACTGTAAATGTGACCCCCGCAACGGCCGCACGGCCCGCAGAATTCATCAAACTCGGCAGCAAAGCCCCGAGAAAAGGCAGCAGGACGATAAAGAAGAGAGACACGAGAACTCCTGTTGAGCGCAGTTTTGGCTTTGTTCAAAAATGCACCTGAATTTGCAAAACGCAAGGTTGAACGACAAAAATAGTCAATTACTCGCCCCCAAACCCGAGCCAGGCGCCCCGCTTGTGCAGGCGCGGGTCGGTCTGGTCAAGCATCAGGCCGAGCGACGCGCGAGGTGCTCGGCCTAAGCGTCAAGTCAAGCATCGGGCCAAGCGATGGTTTTCATCTCAATAACAGGCTTGTGATTCGGAAAAACTGCCCCTGCCTTAATTAAATATTGTGTTATTTCACATTTATTCCTATCACTGCTGCACTACTGTTTGCATCTAACGATGTGACATGCCCACCTTTAACTCCCCCTGTTGCTCCGGCAATGGGGGACTTTTCTCAAGGTGGAAAACACGGGTCAAACCGTCCCGTCTGAGAGTGGCAGACTGTAATGATAAAACCCAAACACCCGTGGATCACAGAGCTGGAACACACCAGCCATCGCACCCTCTCCAATACCCGCTACACGCCCCTTGCCTTTGCCCTGACAGTCGCAAACGCCCGCCTGGACGAGGCGCTTGCGCGCACAGCAGAGCTTGAGGCGCAAGCCGAAGCGCTCACGGCTGCGCTCGCCGCCCCTACGCGCGCCGCGCACAGCCCCAATACGCCCGAGGCCGTCTGGCCCATGCCCGAGATCACCCCCGCCGCCTTCGCGCCCCATCTGTAGAGACTGCTCCCATGATGCTAGAAGCCGAATTTGACAGCGATATCGACATCAGCCGCGCCCGCGCGCCCATCGAGGCCTTCAACGACTTTGCCGAATTCGCGCCCGCCGGGGCCAAGGCGATTTATTGGCGCGGCACCTATCTGGCGAATTTCACCCTCGCCGAGTACGCCCGCAAACTCCAGTCCTCGGGCCTCTGCGAACTGGTCCAGCGCCGCGTGACAGCCGGGCGCAAGACCGAGTTTGAATATATCGCAATCAAGCGCCGCACCTCTTAAATAAGCTGCCGTCGCGAGCGCGCGCCGCCGCGCCTGCGCTTTTCCGGCAACGCCAGATCAAGCGGCCTTGGCGGCATGACAAGCGCATCTTCGATCAAAGCGCAAAACACCTCGACAGCAGGGTCGGTGCTGCGAAACTTATCCGCCGCCCCCAAGGCATATTCGGCCTGAAGCACAAAACTGCCTCGCCCTTCAAGGCTTCCCAGCCATTGCATAAAGCCCATCCGCCCAAGCTCTGCCGCGCGGGTTTCACAATCGGTCTGTGTCTGCAACATATGCAGCGTTCGTTCTAAAAACATAGCGCCCTCCGCGCAATTTATGAGCGGGACGAAGAGGAACAAGAGAGACCGCGGCACAAGCCAGATGCAATCACCCGTTCCGAGGCACCCCGCCCGGTGGTTGACGTCTGATGGCAGGTCTCCTGACTTGCGGGTCACAGCGCGTCTCCGTCCTTCCCGAGCCAGTCTGGCGCAGTGGAGCTTTCGGAGGGCGCTCGCCGCTTACAGTTGCGGGGGCAGTCGCGGAATAGGCCCAAGCGGGCCGCACCGTGTTCCCATTTTCATCTGGCTGCGAACAGCCAGAACCATCACACCCAGTTGCGCAGCCAAAAGCGCCCCTGTCAATCGGCTAAATCAGAGCGGTCAGGCCGTCCAAGCGGATCGGGCGCGCCGGTCGGCCCAAGTGCTGCGCTTAGGGGGCGATGCCTTCGGCTTCGGCCCGCTTCAGCGTATGCTCCGTCAGCTTGTCCAACAGCCGCAGAAACTCGCTGCATTCGTCTGCGCTGAAGCAGCCGGACAAGCGCTCGTTGCGATGCGCGGCCTCGGCAAGAACCTGCGCATGGATCGTGCGCCCCGCCTCGGTCAGCGCAAGCGCCATGACACGGCGATCCCCTGAGGAAGGCCGCGAAACAATCAAACCACGCGCAACAAGGCCACGCGCAATACGGCTCATCTGGCCTTTGTCCATCACCAGCATCTTGCGCACCTGCGAAACCGTCGCCGCGCCCAGCGCCTCTGTGATTCCGATCACACGCCATTCATTGAGCGTGATGCCAAGACGGCTCTGGAAGTTCGTGCCCCCCATGCGCTCGATCAGCCGGTTAAACCGCGCGACCCGAAAGGACAGGACATCGGTGATGTCCGCAATCGGCGGATGAATCCGGTCCTCTTGCCCACCAAACTGCACGTGATCAAGCTGCATGACATCTCTCCTGATTGGGGCAAGAGTGTCGCATTCGTTGATTAAGTCAACCAGAAACCCCGAAAGACAGCCGCACCCCAAGTTGTCCGCCGCCTCAAATGCTGGTACCCGCGGCCGGACTCGAACCGGCACGGCCTATACGGCCTAGAGATTTTAAGTCTCCTGTGTCTACCATTCCACCACGCAGGCCAGCGCGGCTTGCCTAAACCGAGCGGCGCCTAAAAACAATCCGCTTCTTTCAC
>JAHBAM020000177.1 GCA_018500125.2 Roseobacter sp.
CCATCGGAGGCGACTGCCCCGGCAAAACCGAACTGGCCGAAGCGATCCTGCATCGCTCTGATATCTTTGTGGAATTTCCCCCGCAAACCCGCATCGAGGGCGAAATTCAGCAGCTCGCCCCCGATCACCCCGTCACAGAGCTTTGGCAGGTGATCACCGGTCAGGCCGAGGGCCGCACAAGCAAGACGCAAATCACCCTGTTTGACAGCGTCGGCTTCGCGATCGAAGATTTTTCCGCCCTGCGTTACGTGCGCGAACACATCAAGGGAACAGAGTTTTTCCAGAGCCTCGATATGCTCGCAGACCCCGATGACCCCCGCGATCTCTTCGGAATGCTCAAGCGCTCAGGCTAAAAAAAGCCCCCAAAGCCAAGGCTCGGGGGCTTTTCACTTCGGTCCTGACACACCAAGCCTCAGATGAGGGGAACAGGCTCAGCGCGTGGCAGCTCTTAGCTGTCTTGGTTGATCAAGCCGGCCTCTTCCGCCGCTGTGATCTCGTCAGCATCCAGCAAACCATCGTCATTGATGTCCATCGCCGAGAAGCTCTCCGCCGTCATATCAGGGTAGACCGCTTGCAGCTCGTCAATGGTCACAGCGCCGTCAGCGTTTGTGTCCAGATCCGCAAGCATATCCGCACGCGCCAGCATCGGCGTCAGAAGCGTTGCAAGCACCGCAAGGGTCAGTGTTGTTTTTTTCATGGCAATTTCTCCAGTTATATCAATCGTTTCAGGGTTGGAGCGCCTCGGCTTACGCCTTGCGCGCACATCACGGCTGCCGGTCTGACAGTCTTGATTTTTGGGCCGCCCGCTGCCGTCTGAACGCCTCCAAAGGGCAGCGGGCAAGCCTGTCTGCTGCCGACATAACTCCGAAGTCGCGCGATCGAACAGCGCCAAAACACGCGCCGCGCCAGACGCGCCAAAACCTGCCAGACAGGCCCTTTTCACAGGCGCTTCTGCGCTCATGACCCTGCCGCGTCGCACCTTGAGCCATTTGGCGCGCAAGACTCAGCCCGCCTCTGGCAAAGCGGCGCCGATGCCCTCGCGCCCTGCAGACGCCCCCTTGCAAGGCCGCGCGCCGATCTCTATCTCATCGGCCCGTTTTGGTCTTCAGCCGCCCCGGCCAAACCCCGCTTGTGGCTTGATTCTGCGCAAAAAAAGGGGGGCCGCTCTGGCCCCCCGTCAAGTTTCGCCGTTCAGGCTCACTTATTATCACCGCTCAAAGTTTATGCCTGCGGCCCGAACGCGTTCAGGGGCGAGCGCACCCGCCCCGTGACTGACGGTGAAAACGTTGGGTTTTCACCGAGTGGGCGGCGGTGGTTCGACTTGCGAACCACGAGAGACCACCCCGTATAAGGTGAAGCGCTATGCTTCGAAATCACGAGCAACCGCTCGTCGCTCCGCAGGTGTTGCACTTCATACAGGTTCCGTTGCGCACCAATGTGTAGTTGCCACAGTCGCCACAGGCTTCGCCCTCATAGCCCTGCATCTTGGCCTTGGTGCGCTCGTCCATGCTCAGCGCCGCCGTGCTTGTGGTGGTCGCCAGGCTCTCGCCCATGACCGCGGCGCTCACAGCCCCGCCCGATGTCTCCGGCACAAGCGTGTTCAGCGCCCCCACAGGATCACCCGAGGCCATGGCCATTCCGCCAAAGCTCTGACCGCCCTGCAGCACAACAAGCTCCTGTGGCAGGCGCTTGCGCAGATAGCCCGTCGAGCTGATCTGCTTGAGCACTTCCAGCGAGCGCGAGGCCGAGCCTTCGCTCATTTCCTGAATGTTGCTCACGCCCTCTTCTTCGCCGCGCCCCAGATCGTCAAAGCTGGCGCCTTCCGGCTTCACATGGGCCAGATCGGTGCGATCAAGATAAGATACCGCCAGCTCCCGGAAGATATAGTCAAGGATCGAGGTCGCATTCTTGATGCTGTCGTTGCCCTGAACCATGCCCGCAGGCTCGAACTTTGTGAAGGTGAACGCATCCACAAACTCTTCCAGTGGCACACCATACTGAAGCCCAACAGAGACCGCGATCGCGAAGTTGTTCATCATGGCCCGAAAGCCGGCGCCCTCTTTGTGCATATCAATAAAGATTTCACCAAGCGAGCCATCCTGATATTCGCCGGTCCGCAGATAGACCTTATGGCCCCCCACAACCGCCTTCTGCGTATAGCCCTTGCGGCGCTCGGGCATTTTCTCGCGGTGCGACTTGACGATCTCTTTGATGATCACTTTCTCAACGATCTTCTGCGCCAGAACCGCTGCTTTTTCCTGGCTCGACCCGCTCTCTAGAATCTCGAGCGCCTCGTCGTCGTCTTCGACAAGAGCAGAGGCCAAAGGCTGGCTCAGCTTGGACCCGTCACGATACAGCGCATTGGCTTTCACACCGAGCGACCATGACAGCTCATAGGCTTTCTGACAGTCCTCGATCGTTGCATCATTGGGCATATTGATCGTTTTGGAGATCGCGCCGGAAATAAAGCTCTGAGCCGCCGCCATCATATAGATATGAGCCGTGACAGAGAGATAGCGCTTGCCCTTCTTGCCGCACGGGTTGGCACAGTCAAAGACATTGTAATGCTCTTCCTTGAGGTGCGGCGCGCCCTCCAGTGTCATGGTGCCACAGACATGATCGTTTGCCGCCTCAACATCGGCCCGCGCATAGCCAAGATGCTTGAGCATATCAAAGGTCGGATCATTCAGCTTCGCCGCAGGGATACCCAGCGTGCCGGTGCAGAAGGCCTCGCCAAGTGTCCACTGGTTAAAGACAAAGCGGATATCAAACGCCGTGCCAAGCGCGTTCTCGATCTTGTCAAGCTCGGGCTGGCCAAAGCCGTGCCCGATCAGCGAGGTGTGGTTGATGCCCGGTGCATTGCCCAAGGTGCCATGACCCACCGCATAAGACACGATCTCTTCGATCTGGGCCGAGCCGTAGCCGAGCTTCTCAAGCGCCGCCGGAACCGACTGGTTGATGATCTTGAAATAGCCGCCGCCCGCAAGCTTCTTGAACTTCACAAGCGCAAAGTCAGGCTCGATCCCTGTGGTGTCACAATCCATCACAAGCCCGATCGTGCCGGTCGGCGCAATCACCGAAACCTGCGCGTTGCGGAACCCGTTCTTCTCGCCCAGCATGAGCGCCTCATCCCAGACCGCCATCGACAAATCGACAAGCTGGCTGTCAGGGCAGTTTTTCAGATCCAGCGGAACGGGCTTGATCTCGAGGTTCTCATAGCCCTCTGTCGCGCCATAGGCTGCGTTGCGGTGGTTGCGGATCACCCGGAGCATATGCGCGCGGTTGCGCTCATAGCCGGGGAACGGCCCCAGCTCGCCGGCGATTTCGGCGGATGTCGCATAGGCCACACCCGTCATGATCGCTGTGAGCGCCGCCCCGATGGCGCGGCCTTCGTCGCTGTCATAACCAAGACCAAGGTTCATCAACAGACCGCCAATATTGGCATAGCCAAGGCCCAAGGTGCGGAAGTCATAAGAGCGCTGTGCAATCTCTTTTGACGGGAACTGCGCCATCATCACCGAGATTTCGAGCGTCACAGTCCAGAGCCGCGATGCGTGCATATAGTCCTCGGCCTGAAACTTGCCATCCTTGAGGAAGGTCAACAGGTTCATCGAGGCGAGGTTACACGCCGTGTCATCAAGGAACATATACTCCGAGCACGGGTTTGAACCACGGATCGCGCCATCTTCGGGGCAAGTGTGCCACTCGTTGACAGTATCGTGGAACTGGATACCGGGGTCGGCACAGGCCCATGCGGCGTGCCCGACATCTTCCCAGAGCTTGCGCGCCTTGATGGTTTTGGCCACCGAGCCATCGGTGCGACGGATCAGCTCCCAATCGCTGTCGTTTTCAACCGCTTTCAGAAACGCATTGGTGACACGGATCGAGTTGTTGGAGTTCTGGCCCGACACCGAAGCATAGGCCTCGGAATCCCAGTCTGTGTCGTAGGTCGGGAATTCGATGCTGCCAAAGCCCTGCTTTGCATAATCCAGCACGCGTTTGACATATGTCTCGGGGATATGAACCTTTTTCGCGCCGCGAATGGCAGTTTTGAGCTGCTCGTTCTTCTTCGGATCAACCGAATCCTCGCTCGATCCATCCCAAGAGCGAATGGCGCCGAAAATCTCGTTGAGCTTTTCTTCATGCAGCTTGGAGCCTGCGACAATGCTCGCCACCTTCTGCTCTTCTTTGACCTTCCAGTTGATATATTCTTCAATATCAGGGTGGTCTGCATCCACGATCACCATCTTGGCCGCACGGCGCGTTGTGCCGCCTGATTTGATCGCGCCCGCTGCGCGATCCCCGATCTTGAGGAAGCCCATGAGGCCAGAGGATTTGCCGCCGCCTGACAGCGCTTCGTTTGAGGCGCGCAGGTGGCTGAAGTTCGTGCCGGTGCCCGAGCCGTATTTGAACAGGCGCGCTTCGCGCACCCAGAGGTCCATAATGCCGCCATCGCCGACCAGATCGTCTTTCACCGACTGGATAAAGCAGGCGTGCGGCTGCGGGTGCTCATAGGCCGAGGTTGACTGCGTCAGCGCGCCGGATTGGTAATCCACATAATAGTGGCCCTGCCCCGGCCCGTCGATGCCATAGGCCCAATGCAGACCTGTGTTGAACCACTGCGGCGAGTTGGGCGCGGCGCGTTGCGTGGCGAGCATATGGCGCATCTCGTCATAATAGGCGCGCGCGTCTTCCTCGGTCGAGAAATAGCCGCCCTTCCAGCCCCAATAGGCCCAAGCGCCGGCCAGACGGTCAAACACCTGCTTGGCCGATATCTCGCCTGTTTTTTCTGTCGTGTCCGAATCAGGCACCGACCGCCAGAGAAACTCGGGCACGTTTTTCTCTTTGACCTTCTTGAGCGCCGTGGGCACGCCGGCTTTACGAAAATACTTCTGCGCAATCACATCCGACGCGACCTGGCTCCACTTTTTGGGAACTTCCACATCGTCCAGCTTGAACACAATCGTGCCGTCAGGATTGCGGATCTCTGAGACCGTTTTGACAAACTCGATGTCCGCGTATGCGTCTTTGCCTGCCTGCGTGAATTTTCTATCAATTTTCATAAGTCTGCCTAGCCCCTCGTGCCTTTGGTTCAATACATCTCGCCCGGCTGACCAGAATGCTCAGGCCACGCCTCGTTAAATCGGAAAGGCTGCACAGATAGTCATAGCGTGCGCCCAAATTCATGAGAGCCACACGAAATCCGCGCTCAAAAGAGCGATATGTCTGAAACTTTAACCTGTCCCTGCCCGACGACTGACCCCTATATGTTGTGGCCTTTTGTCTGACTGACACTATCTGGCGTATTTGACGGGGGCAGGTCAACGGAAACTTTTAGATAAATGGCTCAATTTAAGGTTGACGCTCAGAACAATCCAAACGGCTCCCGCGTCTCCACTGATTCATCCACCGGCCGGCTCGCAAAACTTTGTGGATAAGCAAAAGCGGCCCGAACAGCGAAAGCCTTTTCTTTTGGTGGGGTTATCACACCAGCTTCAAGAAGCGATTTAAACGCGCCCTGATTTTATCCACCGCGGGCCTGCGAGGCGCGCGCGCTCTGTTAACTTTTTCAAAAAAAACCGCTTGCGAAGGCCTGCTTGACGCCAGGGCCGGTTTTCTCCCCAAAATCCCCAACCCTCCCCCGCTGATTCTCGTGATCTGCTCGCGCAGGCTCGGCTCTCGCAAGTCGTCTCCGCGGGTCAGCCTCGCCCCCCCGCCAAAACAAAAAAACCGATCTTCAAGTCACGTTAAGACGGCTTGAAGATCGGTTTTTTGATCAATGGTCGGGACGGTAAGATTCGAACTTACGACCCCCTGTACCCAAAACAGGTGCGCTACCAGGCTGCGCTACGCCCCGGACCGAGGGCTTCTATTAAGCGGCATCCCCGCCGCTTGTCCAGACGCAATCGAGAAGAAAATGACAGCAATGCAAAGTTTACGCCCCAAGGCGATCTTCCAGCGCCCCCGCGAGAGACTCGGCCCGCGCGGCAAGCTCCGCCAGACTGTCCGTGACAGAGGCCGGAACCACAGGAACCTCGACCCGCTCAGGCTCCGGAGTCGGCATCGCACTCAACCGCGCGATCTCTTGCTCAAGCTCGGCGATACGCGCATCACGTGTCTTGAGCTTGTCTTGCACGCCGGCTGTCTTGTCAGCGAGCATCAACCCCGCCATCAGAAGCATACGCGGCTCGGGCAAACGCCCGATCTGGCTTGTCAGGGTGCTCGCTTCGATATCAAGCATCGCGGCGGCACTGTGAAGGTAGTGCTCCTCGCCCTCCTGGCAGGCCACTTCAAACTGACGCCCGCCAATCTCGATCTTTACTTCAGGCATTATGACGCCTCCTCGGGTTGTGGCAGCTCGCCATTCAGGGCCAGACCGATCGTCTCGGCAATCGCGGCGGCTTCGGCCTTTTCGACAGCGTGCTCGGCGCGCAGGCCTTCCAGCTCAGCCAGCATCGCTTTGTTGATGAGATGAGGCTCGCCAACACCTTTCTCATTGGCCGCGCGTAGCGCCGCGTTTGAGCTGCGCAACTGATCGTTTGCAGCACGCATCCGCTGCATTTCCATATCGAGCTTTGCGGTGGCCATACGCTGTGTTTCCAGCTCGCCTTGGAGCGTGTCGCGCGCATCCTCATATTTCTCGCGCAACTTCTTGTTGCGCTCCTCAAGCTGAGCGCTGACGAGCTTTTCCTCTTCCAGCGCGGCACGCAACCGCGAGATCTCTTCGGGGTCAGCCTCGCCTGCAGACCCGTCGCCCAGATCTTCGATATGCTTGCCGATCCGGTCGAGCGCAGCGGTGATCCGGCGTTCCAGCTCTTCAATGTTACTCATCTGCACTTCCTCAATACCCGTGCCTGTTTCCCATTCTGGTTCGCTTGCGCGAATCAAACGGCCATTCTTTGCCATGGCTTGCGAAAAGTTTAGGCCATATTTTCGCGTTTTGCACCCTTGAGAGGAAAACCACATTTGCCTCCGCGCGAGAGGCTGTTAAAGACCTCTGAGAAACCTATTGCTAAAAATGAGGACGACGTCTTGGATATTGCTGCCCTTCGCGCTGCCAACCCCGAGCACTGGATGCGCGCTGCCGCCATTCGTGCACTGACACTTGATGCTGTTGCCGCGGCCAATTCTGGACACTCAGGAATGCCGATGGGTATGGCTGATGTCGCAACGGTGCTTTACGAAAAACACCTGAAGTTTGATGCAAAGGCCCCCGACTGGCCCGATCGTGACCGGTTTATCCTGTCGGCCGGTCACGGTTCGATGCTGTTGTATTCTCTGCTGCATCTTACCGGCTATGAAGATATGACGCTCGAGCAGGTCAAGAACTTCCGCCAATGGGGCGCGATCACGGCAGGTCATCCCGAATATGGCCATGCCAAAGGCATCGAGACAACCACAGGCCCGCTCGGCCAAGGCATTGCAACCGCCGTTGGATTTGCGCTCGCCGAAGAAATTCAGCGCGCCCGCTACGGGCGCAAAGTGGTCGACCACCATACCTATGTGATTGCCGGTGACGGCTGTCTCATGGAAGGCATCAGCCAAGAGGCCATCACGCTCGCCGGCCGTCAGCGTCTCGGCAAGCTGATTGTGTTCTGGGACAACAACAACATCACGATCGACGGAACGGTCGAGCTGTCTGACCGCACCAACCAGCCTCAGCGCTTCAAGTCCGCAGGCTGGCACGTGATTGAAATCGACGGTCATGACCCGATCGCCATTGATGCGGCAATCACAAAAGCCAAGACCACATCAAAGCCGTCCATGATTGCCTGCAAAACCCATATCGCTTTGGGCCATGCTGCGCAGGACACCTCAAAAGGCCACGGCGCGCTGACGGATTCGGCCCAACTTGCTGAGGCTAAAGCAGGCTATGGCTGGAGCTGGGGACCGTTTGAAGTTCCTGCCGAGATCAAGTCCCAGTGGGAAGCCATTGGTGCCCGTGGCGCAGAAGACCGCGCCGCCTGGGATGCGCGCTTTGCAAGCCTGTCAGGCCGCAAACAGGACGACTTCAACCGCGCTTTGGCGCTGGAGGCGCCCAAGAAGCTCTCGGCCACGATCAAAGCCTTGAAAAAGCAGATCTCAGAAAGCGCCCCAAAAGTTGCGACACGCAAGAGCTCGGAAATGGTTCTGGAGGTGATCAACCCGATCATGCCCGAAACCGTCGGCGGCTCTGCCGATCTCACCGGCTCAAACAACACCAGAACAGGCGATCTGGGCACCCATGATATCGACAATCGCAAGGGCCGCTACATCTATTACGGCATCCGCGAACACGGTATGGCGGCAGCGATGAACGGGATGGTGCTGCACGGGGGCGCGCGCGCCTATGGCGGAACCTTCTTCACCTTCACAGACTATGCCCGCCCGTCCATGCGCCTCGCTGCCTTGATGAAAATCCCGACGGTGTTTGTGATGACACATGACAGCATCGGCGTGGGCGAAGACGGCCCGACCCACCAACCTGTCGAACATCTGGCGATGTGTCGCGCGACCCCCAACAGCTATACTTTCCGCCCCTGTGACACGGTGGAAACCGCCGAAGCCTGGGAACTTGCGCTGACCAGCAAAGACACGCCCTCTGTTCTGGCCCTGACGCGCCAAGGGCTGCCAACCCTGCGCACCGAGCACAAACTCAAGAACATGACCGCGCAAGGCGCCTATGTGCTCGCGGAAGCGACCGGCAAACGCCAGGCGATCCTGATGGCAACGGGGTCGGAAGTCTCTGTGGCGATGGACGCCCGCGCCCAACTGGAAGCCGAAGGCATCGGCACACGTGTCGTCTCAATGCCGTGCTGGGAGCTGTTTGAGGCCCAGGACGAGGCCTATCGCCGCAAAGTGCTGCCGGCTGGCCCTGTGCGCGTCGCGGTGGAAGCCGCAGCCCGCATGGGCTGGGACCGCTGGCTCACCGGAGAGCGCGGCAAGGCCGCCAAAGCCGGTTTTGTCGGAATGGAGGGCTTTGGCGCCTCTGCACCGGCCGAGGTGCTTTATGAGAAGTTCGGCATCACCGCTGCGGCCGTGGCTGCGCGTGTCAAAGCCCTGCTCTAAGCTTTTCGTCTAGGCTTTTCGGAGTTTCGCTTCGCGAAACTCCGACCAACCGAGGGGGGCTTTGCCCCC
>JAHBAM020000127.1 GCA_018500125.2 Roseobacter sp.
CGGCCAGCCCGTCGACGTGTTTGAGCTGTTTTGAGCCGCCCTGTGTCGGCAAGCCGGTCGGCTTGTTGAGCACGATCATGTGATCGTCTTTATACATCACACAAGACTGGATCATTTTGGTGTCAGCCGCCGAAACCTTGCTTGGCGGCGCATATTCGGGCGCGGGCGCTTCGGGCAGCGGCGGAATGCGCACGTTCTGCCCCTCCTCTACGCGGGTCGAGGTTTTCACCCGCCCGCCTTCGACGCGCAAGTCGCCCTTGCGACACATCTTCTCGATCTGCCCCTGCTTGAGCAACGGAAAGCGCCGCTTCAACCAGCGATCCAAACGCTGATCGCCTTCGCCAGCCTCCACAGTAATCATTTGAACGCCGCTCATTGGAGGGCTCCTTTCATAAGGGTCATACCCGCAAACAGCGCGCCGATCGAAAACACCACAGAGATCATGACATATCCCGCCGCCGAAGCCGTCTGCCCGCGCTCGTAAAGCGTCACAGCATCCAGCGAAAACGCCGAAAACGTCGTAAATCCACCGAGCAGCCCTGTCATCAGCAAAGGCGCCAAACGGGTCGCATCCTTCTGCGCCAAAAGCACCACAAGCGCGCCCATCGCGAGGCTGCCAAGGACATTGACCAACAAGGTCGCCCAAGGAAAGCCATGGCCCAAAAGCCTGACCGCCGCCACGCCGACCATATATCGCGCGCTCGCGCCAAGCGCCCCGCCAAGGGCTACATGAAAAAGTGATGTCAACATGGGCGGTCTGTCTCAGGGGCGCGCCGCTTTGTCAAGTTTTGCCCGCTTTTTCCCGCGAAAGCCGCTGCTTGGCAAACCAATCCAGCCGTTTTTTAAGCTCGCGCTCAAACCCGCGCTCAACAGGCTGATAGAGCACAGGTCGCTTCATCGTATCGGGAAAGTAGTTTTGCCCTGAAAACCCGTTTTCCGCATCATGGTCATAGGCATAGCCCGCGCCATAGCCCTGATCCGCCATGAGCGCTGTCGGCGCATTGAGGATATGCTTGGGCGGCGGCTCGGAGCCTGTGCGCTTGGCCTCCTTGCGCGCGCCCTTATAGGCAACATAGGCCGCGTTGGATTTCGGGGCCAGCGCCAGATACAGAACCGCCTGCGCCAGCGCCAATTCGCCCTCCGGACTGCCAAGGCGCTCATAGGTCTGCCAGCTTTGCAAACACACATCCTGCGCCTGCATATCCGCCAAGCCGATGTCTTCCACCGCCATGCGCGTGAGGCGTCGCGCCAGAAAGCGCGGGTCTTCCCCGCCTTCCAGCATCCGCGCAAACCAGTAAAGCGCCGCGTCAGGGTCCGATCCGCGCACCGATTTGTGCAGCGCCGAAATCAGGTTGTAGTGCTCATCGCCCGATTTGTCGTATTTCGCCGCCCGCCGCATCAGCCGCTTGGCCAGCGCCTCGCGGTCAAGCTTGCCCGTGAGGCTCCAAGCATTGACTTGCTCGATCAAGCCAAGCAAAGCGCGCCCGTCGCCATCAGCCATCTCAAGCAAGGCCTCGCGCGCATGGCCATCCAGCGGCAAGCCTCGGCCCAGCTCCTTCTCGGCGCGCTGTGCAAGCTTCTCAAGGTCCGCCAGCCCCAAGCGCTCCAGAACCAAGACCTGCGCCCGGCTGAGCAAAGCCGCGTTCAACTCAAAGCTGGGGTTTTCCGTCGTCGCGCCGACCAGCAGGATCGTGCCATCCTCCATGAAGGGCAAAAACCCGTCCTGCTGGGCTTTGTTGAAGCGGTGGATCTCATCCACGAACAAAAGCGTGCCCTGCCCGTTGGCGTGCCTGTGCTTGGCCGCCTCAAAGACTTTCTTCAACTCCGCAACACCCGAGAAGATCGCACTGATCTGAACAAAATGCAGATCGGTTTCATCCGCCAAAAGCCGCGCAATCGTTGTCTTGCCCACACCGGGCGGCCCCCAAAAGACCAGCGAGCTGAGCGTTCCGGACGCCAACATCACCGTCAGCGGAGCCTCTGGCCCGATCACTTTGGGCTGGCCGATCACCTCGCCGAGCGTTTTGGGGCGCAGCTTGTCTGCCAAGGGCCGCGGCCCCGCCTTGGCTCTGCCGCCTTCGGGCGCGCTGTCAAACAGATCTGCCATCTCAGAGCCTGAACTTAAGCTGAAGCGGTTTGCCGCCCCGCACAATCAAGAGGCCAAGCCAGCGGCCAGACGCCTCAAGCGCGCGCAACGCCGCCCCCGTGTCAGAGACCCGTTCGCCATTGATTTCGCTGATCACATCGCCCGCACGCAAACCTGCGCGCGCGCCGTAAGGCCCGGTTTCGGCCACAACAACCCCGTCCGAGGACAGCGGCAATCCAAACTCCGCCAAAACCCGCGGATTGATATTGACGAGCGTCACCTCGGGCACAGGCGTGTCGCGCCCTGTCACACGCTGCGCGCGCGCGGGCACATCGGGCGCGTTCATCAGTGTCACTGCGCGGCTCTCGATCTGCTGATCGCGGAAAAATGTCACGGCCACATCCTCTCCGATCCCGACAACACTCATCCTAAATATCATTTCCGAGGGCGTGTTCACAGCCTGCCCGTCAACCGAAAGAATCACATCACCCGCCTTGATCCCGGCCTGAAAAAACGGGCTTTCGCGGTGCATCTCGGTGATCATGATCCCGCTCGGCACCCCGAGGCCAATGCTCTCGGCGATGTCGCCTCCAACAACCTGCCCGTTGATCCCCGCCCAAGGCCGCTCAAAGCTCGTGTTGCCGGCCTTGGCCTGATCCATAAAGGCTTGCACCAGCTTGGCCGGGATCGCAAAGCCGATCCCGTTGGAGCCACCCGAGCGGCTGACAATCCGCGTGTTCACCCCGATCAGCGCCCCGTTCACATCAATCAGAGCGCCGCCCGAATTGCCCGGATTGATCGGCGCATCTGTCTGGATGAAATACCCCCGCGCCGAGCCGATCGCGCCGCCCGAGCGCGCCAGTCCGGAGACAATCCCCGAGCTGACCGTCTGACCCACGCCAAACGGGTTGCCAATTGCGAGGACAAGCTCGCCCACATCCACAGTATCGCTATCGCGCAGGCTCAGGTGCGGCATCCCGCGCGCGCCCTCAAGCTGCAACAGCGCCAAGTCGCTCTCTTCGTCGGCAAGAACAACACGCGCCGCATATTCACGGCGGTCATTGAGCACCACGCGAATATCGGTGGCTTCGCCGACCACATGATAGTTTGACACCACATAGCCATCGCTCGACAGGATGACCCCGGAGCCAAGCGAGTTCTGGACCCGCGGTTTCACCTCGCCAAAATTGCGAAACATATCAGCAAACAAAGGATCGTTCTGAAACGGGCTGGAGCGGGTCTGCACCACGCGTTTGACATAGATGTTCACAACAGCAGGGGCCGCAGCCTTCACAAGCGGCGCAAAGCCAAGGCCGATCTCGGCTTGGCTCGTTGGCACGCGGGTTTCGGCTCTAAGCGGTGCGCAAAGCAATGTGGCAAGCAGTATGGCAGGCAGTGTGGCAAGCAGTATGGACAATGCAGACCTATTCAAACACGGCATCAAAAGGCTCCTTCTTGCCCCATGATATGCGGAGCACGGGAGCAGATTGCAAGCGCACACAAAAAAGCCCCCTGCTCTCGCAAGGGGCTTGGGTCTGCGCAATTGCGCAAATTCTTATTCAGCGGCAGCTTCTTCTGCAGCGACGCGGGCTTTGTCGTTTGCGCCCTTCGCGTTGACGTCGCGCTCAACGAATTCGATGATCGCCATAGGCGCCATGTCACCATAGCGGAAGCCCGCTTTC
>JAHBAM020000180.1 GCA_018500125.2 Roseobacter sp.
AGATGTGTATAAGAGACAGCCCCCCGCCCCTGCGCTAGTCTCGCCCAAAAGGAGACCCCACTCATGCGCGCCATCACCTATTCCGCCTTCGGCCCCGCCGCCGAGGTGCTCGCCCTGACCGAGCTTGAGACCCCCACGCCCCAGGCCGGCGAAGTGCTGGTGCGCCTCGCGCTCTCGGGCGTGAACCCGTCGGATGTCAAGGCCCGCGCAGGCGGGCGGCCCGGCGTTCCCAAGCCGCCCTTTCCCCGGATCATTCCCCACTCCGACGGCGCAGGCGTGATCGAGGCGGTTGGCGCCGGCGTTGACGCCGCCCGCATTGGCGAGCGGGTCTGGGTCTGGAATGGCCAGTGGCAGCGCGCCTATGGCACCTGCGCCGACTATATCGCCCTGCCCGCCGCACAGGCTGTGCCGCTCGGCGATCACAGCTTTGAAACCGGCGCAAGCCTTGGCATCCCCGCGCTCACCGCGGCCCATTGCGTGCTTGGCGGCGGTGCCGTGGCGGGCAAGACCCTGCTTGTCTCGGGCGGCGGCGGCTCTGTCGGCTTCATGGCCGTGCAGCTCGCCAAATGGGCCGGCGCACGCGTCATCGCCACAGCCTCCGCCGGCCCCTCCGCAGATCATGCTGCCGCAGCGGGGGCCGATCTTGTGCTCGATCACCGCTCGCCCACTCTGGCCGAGGACATTCTGCAAGCCACCTCGGGCAATCTGGTCGCGCGCGCCATCGAATGCGAATTCGGTGCCAATATCGACACACTCGCCACCGTCATGGCCCCCTGCGCCACGATCGCGGCCTATGGCTCGGCGGCAAACATGGCCCCGACGCTGCCCTTCGGCCCACTGCTGTTCAAGGCGCTCACAATCGACATCGCGCTGATCTATATCCTGCCCGCCGCCGAACGCGCCGTCGCGATCGATCACATTCACCGCGCGCTGGCCGAGGGCGCGCTCACCGCGCGGGTCCACAAAACCTATGCGCTGGAGGACACCGCCAAGGCCCATGAGGCTGTCGAAGCGGGCCAGCGCCACGGCGCAATTTTGGTTAACACAGCCTAAACGCAGCGCAGGGCGTGCGCTGCGTTTACTTAACAAAGCCCTAACATGAGGCCGAGTCAGGGGGTGCACGGGTTGTGCACGGGTTGTGCACACTTATCACCCCCCCGTTTTGGCCCTCCGAAAACGGCGTTAACCATGCGGGACGGTGCTCAATTTTGTGCTTTTTTGGCCCCTGCCCCTTGACCTTCACACCGCTTCACCCCCATCTAAACCCAAGATAAACGCGAACTCCAAAGGGGACTTACCATGGCTTTTGAACTTCCAGATCTACCTTATGCCCACGATGCGCTCGCCGCACACGGTATGTCTGCCGAAACCCTCGAATACCACCACGACCTGCACCACAAAGCCTATGTCGACAACGGCAACAAGCTCATCGCAGGCACCGAATGGGACGGCAAAAGCCTTGAGGAGATCATCACCGGAACCTACGATAAATCCTCCGTGGCGCAGAACGGTATTTTCAACAATATCAGCCAGTTGTGGAACCATAACGAATTCTGGCAGATGATGAGCCCGACCCAGTCAGCCATGCCAAGCGAGCTTGAAAAAGCCATCATCGAGAGCTTTGGCTCGGTCGATAAATTCAAGGAAGACTTCGCCGCCGCAGGCGCAGGCCAGTTCGGCTCGGGCTGGTGCTGGCTGGTGCAAAAAGCCGACGGCGGCCTCGCCGTCACCAAAACAGAAAACGGCGTCAACCCGCTCTGCTTTGGCCAGACAGCCCTTCTTGGCTGCGACGTCTGGGAGCACAGCTACTACATTGATTTTCGCAACAAGCGCCCGGCCTATCTCACCAACTTCCTCGACAATCTGGTGAACTGGGAAAACGTGGCCAGCCGTCTTGGCTAAGCCTCTGTTTTAACTTACGTTTCAAACGCCTCGCAAGCCCGTCTTGCGGGGCGTTTTGCCTCAGAAAGCCCGCCTATGCCCTCTCGCCTTCCTGTGTTTTTTATCGTCATGACGGTTGTCATCGACGCCATGGGCATCGGCCTGATTGTTCCGGTGATGCCCGACTTGATCCAGGAGGTTCATGGCGGCAATATCGGCAACGCCGCGATCTGGGGCGGCATTCTGGCGACGTCTTTTGCCGTGATGCAATTTCTGTTCTCGCCAGTGCTGGGCGCGCTCTCTGACAGCTTCGGGCGGCGTCCCGTCCTGCTCGTGAGCCTTCTGGTCATGGCGGCGGATTATGTCGTGATGGCCGTGGCCGGCTCGATCTGGCTCTTGCTGGCCGGGCGCATTGTCGGGGGGATCACAGCCGCGACCCACAGCACCGCCATGGCCTATATGGCCGATGTGTCGGCCCCCCATGAGAAGGCCGCGCGCTTCGGGCTGATCGGCGCAGGCTTCGGGATCGGCTTTGTGATCGGCCCGGTCTTGGGCGGCCTTCTGGCAGATTACGGCACGCGCGCGCCCTTCTGGGCCGCCGCCGCGCTCGCGCTCGCCAATGCAATGCTCGGCTTTTTTGTCCTGCGCGAAACCGTCACCGCCGCCAAAGCGCGCGCCTTTGAATGGCGCCGTGCGAATCCATTCGGCGCCTTCCGGGCCGTCGCACGCCTTGACGGGCTAAAGCTGCTGCTCTTGGTGTTTTTCTTTTTTAACATCGCAACCCATGTCTACCCCGCCGTATGGGCCTATTTCGGGGCCGAGCGCTTCTCTTGGCCGGCCAGCACCATCGGCCTGAGCCTTGGCCTCTACGGGATCGGCTTTGCCTTTGCCCAAGGGCTGCTCGTGCGGCCCGCGATTCGCCTTTTGGGAACGCGCAAGGCCGTTGTGACAGGGATGTGCTCAAGCATTGCCTCGTTCCTGCTCCTGAGCTTTATCGCCAATGGCACAGTGCTGCTCTGGCTGATCCCGTTTTTCTCCCTCGGAGCCATCGCCATGCCCGCGCTTCAAAGCACCCTCTCGCAAGCCGTGCCTGACAATGCCCAAGGCGAGCTGCAAGGCGTGCTTGGCTCGCTCTCCTCGCTCTCCATGATCCTGTCTCCCCTGCTCATGACCCAGACATTCGCTTATTTCTCGCGCCATGACACAGGCCTCTACCTCCCCGGAGCGCCGTTTCTCCTGGCCGCGCTGATCATGGGCTTTGCCCTTCTCCTCTACATCACAGATAAATCCGCCCGCCAAATTCAAAACGCGACGTAAGGACGTCGTCATTCAGGCTTGCGAGCCGCGCCCAGACTTGTCAGGCTCCCCAAAACTGGGAGAGCCACATGAGCACAATCAAAGCCGCCGTCTGCCACGCATTCGGCCAACCCCTCACAATAGACTCCGTCGAGCTGCGCGCCCCCCAAGGCGGCGAGGTCGAGGTGACCCTCGACGCGGTGGCAATCTGTCACTCCGATATTTCCTACGCCGATGGCGCTTGGGGCGGCTCGCTTCCGGCCGTCTATGGCCATGAGGCCGCCGGGCGCATTTCAGCTCTCGGCGCCGGCGTAAAAGGCTTCAAGACCGGTGACAGCGTGATCGTAACGCTCATCCGCGCCTGCGGCACCTGCCCCTCCTGCGCGGGCGGCAAGCCCACCATTTGCCAGACGCCCTATGACGGCGACCACGGCCCGCTCAAAACCGCCGACGGAGGCAAGTTGCATCAGGCCATGGCCTGCGGTGCCTTTGCCGAAAAAGTCGTGGTCGATCAAAGCCAGATCGTCGTGATTCCCGAAGAGATGCCCAAAGATGCCGCTTCGCTGATTTCCTGCGGCGTCATCACGGGCGTTGGCGCAGTGGTCAACGCAGCCCAGCTCAGGGCCGGTCAGGACGTTGTGGTGATCGGCGCGGGCGGCGTCGGCCTCAACGCCATCCAAGGCGCCCGCATCGCAGGGGCGCGACGCATTGTGGCCGTCGATATGAGCGAAGACAAACTCGAGGTCGCACGCCAGTTTGGCGCAACCGACGGTGTGCTGGCCACCCAAGACACCCCGTGGCGCGCGGCCAAGGAAGCGATGGGCCGCGGGGCTGACGCGGTGCTTGTCACCGTCGGCGCTGCCCGCGCCTATGACGAAGCCCCCCGCTATCTCGCCTATGGCGGCAAGGTCATCATGGTCGGAATGCCCGCAACAGGCGCAGCCTCAAGCTATGAAGCCGGCAATTTTGCGGCCGTGGGCCAGTCGATGATCGGCTCGAAAATGGGCGACACGGTGATCCAGCGTGACATCCCTTGGATGGTCGACCTCTACAGCCAAGGCCGTCTCAAGCTTGACGAGCTGATCTCGAACCGCTGGACGCTCGACCAGATCAACGAGGCCATCGCCGACACCAAGACAGGCGCCGCCAAACGCAACGTCATCGTCTTTTAAGCCGCGAGAGGACACGCCATGCCAGACAGCCTGATCGAAGCCGAGGGGCGCGTTTTGCGCGTCAACGGACAACGCTTTCACGCTGTCTGGCTGCGCGACAATGCGCTGGATGCCGCCACCCGCGATCCAAACAATGGCCAGCGCCTCATCACGCTGGCCGATATCCCGCCCGATGTGACGCTCTCTGCCGCAGATATCACGGGCAACAGCGTGGCCGTCACCTTCGCGCCTGAGGGCAAAACCGTGAGCTTCCCGCTCACATGGCTCAAAGATCACGCCTATGATACCCCTCAGGAGCGCTCCAAGGGCCATATGCCGCCCCAAACCACCCCATGGGGCGCAGGGCTGCAATCGGCTGTTCCCACAGCCCCTCTGGGCGCTCTCAAGGCCTATGAGGCCACGCGCTTCAGTTGGCTTGACGCGATCCGCAGCTACGGCTTCGCCAAAGTCACAGAGATGGAGGGCCGCGAGGGCGAGCTTTTTGAAATCGTCGATCTCTTCGGCTATGTGCGCGAAACAAACTATGGTCGCCATTTTGAGGTGCGCACCGAGGTCAACCCCGTCAACCTTGCCTATACGGGCCTCGGCCTTCAGGCCCATACGGACAACCCTTACCGCGATCCACAGCCCACCCTGCAAGTGCTCGCTTGCTTGGAGAACTCCGCTGAGGGCGGCGAAAATATGGTGGTCGATGGCTTTGCCTGCGCGCTGCGCCTGAAGGAGGAAGACCCAGAGGGCTTTGCCGCGCTCACAGACCATTCCGCGCGCTTTGCCTATACCGGAAGCGCGGGCGTGGCGCTGCACGCCCGCCGCCCGATGATCGAGCTGTTGCCCGAAGGCACCCTGCAGGCCGTGCGCTTCAATGCCCGCTCCGCCGCGCCGATCACAGATGTGCCCTTTGAGGCGATGGAAACCTACTACCGCGCCTATCGCCGCTTCTGCGAGCTGGTGGACAGCGCGGAAATGGAAGTCAGCTTCAAGCTCGCCAAGGGCGAGGCGTTTATCGTCGACAACACCCGCGTGTTGCACGCCCGCAAGGGCTATTCGGGGACAGGCACGCGCTGGCTACAAGGCTGCTACGCCGACAAAGACGGGCTTTTGAGCACGCTTGCGGCTCTGGAGGCCAGCCTATGAGCACAGCGCCGCTGACCCGTGATACGATTGTGGCCTTTCTGGGCGACATCTTTGAGCGCTGTGGGCATGAGGAATACCTCGGCGAGCCGGTGACCATGGCCCAGCATATGCTGCAAGGGGCCACATTGGCAGCAGAGCAAGGCCTGCCCGAGGATATTATCGTTGCCACGCTTCTGCACGATATCGGCCATTTCACCTCCGAGTTCGGCACCTTCTCCATGGAGGACACCGAAGACCGCTTTCACGAAGAGGCAGGTGCTCAGGTTCTGGCCGCGTTTTTTCCCTCTGTGGTCACAGACTGCGTGCGCTATCACGTTGCCGCCAAGCGCTATCTCTGCGCCACCGATCCTGCGTATTTTGAGCGGCTCTCCGAAGCCTCGATCCATTCGCTCAACCTGCAAGGCGGCCCGATGAGCGCCGAAGACATCGCCGGTTTTGAGCAAAACCCGAATCTCGCCAAGATCATTCAGGTGCGCTTGCTGGATGACGCAGGCAAGCACCCGACCATGCAAACCCCCGATTACTGGCACTTTGCGCCCATGGTGCAACGTATCGTTGACGCCCATCTAGGAGCCTGACCCATGCACCTCAAAGACCTCGATATCATCGTCACAGCCCCCCCCGCCCCCGGCTGGGGCGGGCGCTACTGGATCCTTGTCAAAGTCACAACAGACACAGGGCTTGTCGGCTGGGGCGAATGCTACGCAAGCTCCGTCGGCCCTGACGCCATGCGCGCCGTGATCGAGGACGTCTTCGCGCGCCATATGGAAGGCGAAAATCCGGAGAATGTGGAGCTGATGTTCCGCCGCGTTTACTCCTCGGGCTTCACCCAGCGCCCCGATCTCACCGTCATGGGCGCCTTTTCGGGCCTTGAAATCGCCTGCTGGGATATCCTCGGCAAAGCGCGCAACCGCCCGGTCTATGCGCTCCTTGGCGGGCGTATGAACGAACGCATCCGCACCTACACCTATCTTTACCCGCTGCCCCACCATGACATGGAGACCTTCTGGACCGACCCGGACGCCGCCGCCGAAAGCGCGCTGGAGTATGTCGAGCGCGGCTATACCGCCGTCAAGTTCGACCCCGCAGGCCCTTATACGCTGCGCGGCGGCCATATGCCCGCCATGAGCGATATCTCGATGTCGGTGGCCTTTTGCCGCGCGATCCGCGAGGCGGTTGGCGACAAGGCCGACTTGCTCTTTGGCACCCATGGCCAGTTCACCACAGGCGGCGCGATCCGCCTCGGTCAGGCGCTCGAGCCTTATTCTCCCCTCTGGTATGAAGAACCGACACCGCCTGACAATATCGAGGATATGGCCCGCGTCGCCCGCACTGTGCGCATCCCCGTCGCCACAGGCGAGCGCATGACCACAAAAGCCGAATTCGGCGCGGTTCTGCGCGCAGGCGCTGCCGAAATCCTACAGCCCGCCCTCGGCCGTGCCGGTGGTATCTGGGAGATGAAGAAAGTCGCCGCCATGGCCGAATGCTACAACGTCCAAATGGCCCCGCACCTCTACGCCGGGCCTGTTGAGTGGGCCGCAAACCTGCATCTGGCCACCTCGATTCCCAATCTGCTCATCGCCGAAACCATCGAAACCGAGTTTCACGATGCCCTCATCCGAAGCTCGATCCGTGTCGAGAACGGCTTTGTGCGCCTCTCCGAAGCTCCGGGCCTCGGGATCGAGGTGGATGAAGATTTGGCCCGCGCACACCCCTATCGCGGCGAGGGCCTGCATCTGGAAATGCGCGAAGAGCCTTGCGACTATCAAAATGGCAATAATTTTCAGGGCGGCGCACCTGCAACCTCGCACTGAGCCAAAAAACAAGGGCCAAACAGGGCGGATCAGGGCACCGATCCGCCCCCCAAAGATCACGGAGCGGCGTCTCGCCAAAGCACAAAAGCCATGATATATCGGCTTTATCATATGTGAGAGACCCATGTTAGACCCACGCCCGACTCCCCCGGCCGAAATGGCGCAAAACGCGTCAGATGCGTCCAGTTACCTTAAAACACTGGCGCATGAGGGACGCTTGATGATCCTCTGTCATCTGGGATCAGGCGAAAAATCGGTTGGCGAACTCGAGCAGCTGCTCGATTTGCGCCAAGCGGCCGTGAGCCAGATGCTCGCCCGCCTGCGCGACGACGGGCTTGTCACCACCCGCCGCGAGGGGAAAACGATATTCTATGCTCTCGCAGACGAAAAAACAGCGGAAGTTATTGCCATGCTCTACCGGCTGTTCTGCGCGCCCAACGGCGCAAAATGCCGCTAAGCCACGCCCATTGGCGATCCCGGAAGGACTCGAACCCTCAACCTGCTGATTAGAAGTCAGCTGCTCTATCCAGTTGAGCTACAGGACCGCTTGCGCCTGTTTTGCGCAAACCGCGCAGC
>JAHBAM020000145.1 GCA_018500125.2 Roseobacter sp.
GAGGTGTACAAGAAACCCTGGGGAGGCAGACGCAGATGTGTATAAGAGGCAGCCCCAAGCGGGGATCGGGCGTTTGGCCGCAGGGATCGGCCCAGCGCGCCCCGCCATCTGCCAGACTACAAACAAAAGCGCGATCGCCCCGATCAGGAGCCGCAAGCTATCGGCATCCGCCCAGGCGTAAAACAGCGCGCCAAGCCCGACACCGGGCACAGCCGCCAGCACCAGAAGCCGCGCATCGGCCCAGCACCAGCGGCCCCAAAAGGGCTTGAGCGTGGCAAAATCAATCAGCAGCAGAAGCGGCAACATGATCCCCAGCGCCATGGCCGGCTCCACCACAAGCGCGAGAATCGCCGCCGCCGCAAAGGCCGCGCCAGAGCCAAAGCCGCCCTTGGAGATGCCCGCAAAGGTCACTGCCGCGCCCGCTATGGCGAAAAATGCAAAATCCAACAGATCAGCCCTAAAGTTACGATTTCTCAATCGGTTTAGCGCTATCTCTGCCCTCAAAACAAGCACCGCCTTGCCCATGCCGCAGCGCAGCACCCTTGCGCTGGAGCAAATAAAAGCCTAGGCCATGCGCCAAATTCAACCCACACTGGAGAACCTTCATGGCCAGACCTAAAATCGCTCTCATCGGCTCAGGTATGATCGGCGGCACGCTCGCGCACCTTGCCGCCCTCAAAGAGCTTGGCGACATCGTTCTGTTTGATATTGCCGATGGCATCCCGCAGGGCAAGGCCCTGGACATCGCCGAAAGCGGCCCTGTCGAGCGCATTGATGCCGCCATGTCGGGCACAACAGATTACGCCGATATCGCGGGCGCAGATGTCTGCATCGTGACAGCCGGTGTGGCGCGCAAGCCCGGCATGAGCCGTGATGACCTGCTTGGCATCAACCTCAAGGTGATGAAATCTGTCGGCGAAGGCATTGCCAAACACGCGCCCGACGCCTTTGTGATCTGCATCACCAACCCGCTGGATGCCATGGTCTGGGCGCTGCAACAGTTCTCCGGCCTGCCCGCGCATAAAGTCTGCGGCATGGCGGGTGTGCTTGACAGCGCGCGCTTCCGTCACTTCCTGTCCGAGGAGTTCGACGTCTCCATGCGCGATGTGACGGCCTTTGTTCTGGGCGGCCACGGCGACACGATGGTGCCGCTCACGCGCTACTCCACTGTTGGCGGCATCCCGCTGCCTGACCTTGTGGACATGGGCTGGACCACGCAAGAGAAGCTCGACGCCATTGTGCAGCGCACCCGTGACGGCGGCGCCGAGATCGTTGGTCTGCTGAAAACAGGCTCGGCCTATTACGCGCCCGCCGCCTCGGCGATCGAGATGGCCGAAGCCTACCTCAAAGACCAGAAGCGCCTTCTGCCCTGTGCGGCCCATGTTGATGGCGCCTATGGTCTCAACGGCTTCTATGTGGGCGTGCCAACCGTGATCGGCGCAGGCGGCATCGAGCGTGTTGTCGAGATCAGCATGAACAAGGACGAGAAGGCCATGTTCGACAAATCTGTCGACGCGGTCAAAGGCCTTGTTGCGGCTTGCAAAGAGATCGACGGCTCCCTCGCCTAAGCGCAGGACACCCCGAGACAGACCGAGAGGCGCGCCGGACCATTCGGCGCGCCTTTTTTGTGTCCGGTTTTGCGCAGGGTTTTGTAGCCAGATTTGCAGCCGGGCGCAGAAATCAGGCGCCGCCTGCGACGCATCAGGCCCCAAACCCGTCATTCGCGCCAAAATGATTCTCTTGCCCTGCTGCGGGGCGGATTTGTGATCACACACATAAATCCTGTGATCACAAATTGCAGAAATATACCCCTTCACCCCCCATCCATGCAAAATAGTCTTAGGTTTTGCGTAACCTTGTGCAAGTAAACCCCCCAACAGAAGCAACCAAACGGGAAAGCTCTATGAACATCCACGAGTATCAAGCGAAAGCTCTGCTTCGCTCCTACGGCGCGCCGGTTTCAGATGGCCGCGTTGTCCTCAAGGCCGAAAACGCCAAAACAGCCGCAGGCGAAATGGACGGGCCACTCTGGGTTGTCAAAGCCCAGATCCACGCAGGCGGGCGCGGCAAGGGCAAGTTCAAAGAAGCCGACGCCGGCGAGGCGGGCGGTGTGCGTCTTGCACGCTCTGTGGAAGAGGCCGCCGAAGAAGCCAAGCGGATGCTCGGGCGCACGCTTGTCACCCATCAGACCGGCCCGGCGGGCAAGCAAGTCAACCGCATCTATATCGAGGACGGATCGGGCATCGAGCGCGAGCTTTACCTCGCCCTGCTGGTTGACCGCCAGACAAGCCGTATCTCTTTTGTCTGCTCCACAGAGGGCGGCATGGACATCGAGGAAGTCGCCGCCGCGACACCAGAGAAAATTCTCTCCTTCTCTGTTGATCCGGCCACAGGCTATCAGGCCTTTCATGGCCGCCGCATCGCCTTTTCGCTCGGGCTGAAAGGCGCGCAGGTCAAACAATGCGTCTCGCTCATGGGCATTCTCTACAAAGCCTTCCTTGAGAAAGACATGGAGATGCTCGAAATCAACCCGCTGATCATCACAGATGGCGGCGATCTCAAGGTGCTTGACGCCAAGGTGAGCTTTGATGGCAACGCGGTCTACCGCCACGCCGACATCGCCGA
>JAHBAM020000022.1 GCA_018500125.2 Roseobacter sp.
GCCGGCTGATATGAGGCATAAAATAGAACAGGCTGGCATGGGCGTCGAAGTGATGAATTCGCCGTCTGCGTGTCGCACATATAATGTGCTTGCGGCGGAGGGGCGGCGCGTCGCTCTGGCGGCTTTGCCGGTCTGAGGGGGGCGCAATGGAGCTTCAGGTCGATAAACTCTGTGTCGCCCGAGGCGGTTTGGCTGTGCTGAGGGATGTGAGTTTTTCCGTCAAGCCGGGGCAAGCGCTTGTGCTGCGCGGCCCGAACGGAATCGGAAAAACCACCCTGTTGCGCACGCTGGCAGGGCTTCAGCCTGCGCTGTCCGGTCAGGTGAGCCTTGCGTTTGATGATATGGCCTATGCGGCCCATGTCGACGGGATCAAGACGACCCTGACGGTGAAAGAAAACCTGCTGTTTTGGTCTCATGTTTTTGGAACCAAGACAATTGATCCCGCGGTTGAGGCTTTTGCGCTGGCGGATCTGCTTGATAAACCTGCGGGACTGCTCTCGGCGGGACAAAAACGACGGCTTGGGCTGGCGCGATTGATGGTCACGGGGCGGGCGGTCTGGATTCTGGATGAGCCGACCGTTTCTTTGGACCAAACCGCCGTGGCGCTGTTTGGACGGGTCATCGAGGGACATCTCGCAGGCGGTGGCCTTGCCATTCTGGCCACCCATATTGACCTTGGTCTGAGCAATGCGCTGTCTCTGGAGCTTGGCGCTTACAGGGCGGTGTCTTCCCTTCAGGACGATTTTGACGAGGCGTTTTTATGATCGCACTCTTGGCACGGGATTTGCGCCTTGCGGTGCGGGCAGGTGGCGGCTTTGGCCTTGGGCTGTCGTTTTTTCTGATCGTTATTGTGCTGATCCCTTTCGGGGTCGGGCCAGAGACCGGTCTCTTGGGGCGCATTGCGCCCGGTGTCTTATGGGTTGCGGCGCTTCTGGCGTGCCTGTTGTCGCTGGACCGGATGTTTGCGCTTGATTTTGAAGATGGCTCGCTTGATTTGCTGGTGACCTCGCCTTTGCCGCTCGAAGGGATCATCACGGTGAAAGCTGTTGCGCATTGGCTTACGACGGGGTTGCCGCTTGTTGCGGCCGCGCCGGTTTTTGCGCTGTTGATGAATTTGCCGGGGCATGGCTATTTCGCTTTGGTCCTGTCTCTCTTGATCGGAACACCTGCGCTCTCGGTGATTGGAGCATTTGGGGCGGCCTTGACAGTCGGGATCAAACGCGGCGGACTTTTGTTGAGCCTGCTGGTCTTGCCGCTCTATGTGCCCACGCTTATTTTCGGGGCCGAAGTCGCGCGGCGGGGGGCTGAAAGCCAGCCCTATACATCGCCGTTATTGCTCCTCGCGGGGATCAGCTTTGCGGCGCTGGCCTTGCTCCCGATGGCGAGTGCGGCTGTGCTGCGGGTGAACTTGCGGTGATCTGGCATCTGGGCGCTGGTATTTGGCAACAAATTCAGGCATGGGAATGCGTAACAAAGGAAGAGGTCCATGGCGTCGATTTGGGAATATGCTAATCCGCTGAAATTCATGCGCACAACCGAGGCCGCTTTGCCCTTTATCGGGTGGGCGGCGGCTCTGTGTCTGGGTGTTGGTCTTGTCTGGGGGTTTTTCTTCACGCCTGATGATTTTCGCCAAGGCTCCACCGTCAAGATTTTTTATATCCATGTTCCCAGTGCGATGATGGCGATCAATATCTGGGTCATGATGCTGATCACCTCGCTGATCTGGATTGTGCGGCGCCATCATGTCAGCGCCCTCGCGGCGCGTGCGGCGGCGCCGATCGGGGCTGTGATGACGCTGATTGCGCTCTTTACCGGCGCGGTTTGGGGGCAGCCGATGTGGGGCACCTGGTGGGCATGGGATCCGCGGCTGACGTCTTTTCTGATCCTGTTCCTGTTTTATCTGGGATATATGGCGCTTTGGGCGGCAATTGAAAACGATGACACGGCCGCCGATCTGACCAGTATTCTGTGTCTGGTTGGCTCGGTGTTTGCGCTTTTGTCACGCTATGCTGTGAACTTTTGGAATCAGGGTTTGCATCAGGGGGCCTCGCTGTCGCTGGATAAGAAAGAGAATGTCGCGGATGTCTTTTGGTATCCGGCTCTTGTGTCGATTGCCGGCTTTGTTCTTTTGTTTGTGGCTTTGGTGATTGTGCGCACCAATACAGAGATCAGAGCGCGCCGTGCGCGGGCGCTTATGGCGCGGGAGCGGTTGGGATGATGCCTGAACTTGGGAAATATGCAGCCGAAGTGCTTTCGGCCTATGCTGTCACGCTGGGCCTTTTGTTCGCGCTTGTGCTGGTGAGTGTGGCCCGCGCCCGCCGGGTGAAGGGCGAGCTTGAAGAGATCGAACACCGGAGCAAGACACGTGGCTAAACTCTCACCTGTGATGCTGGTGCCGCCCGTTCTTTTTCTGGGGTTTGCACTCTTGATGTTCAAGGGGTTGAAGCTTGAAGACCCTGACGCTTTGCCATCGGTGCTCGAGGGCAAGAGCGCGCCCCAGGTCGAGGTTTTGCCTTTGGGTGATCTGCCGGTTTTCTCGGGCGAAGCCTTGAACGGGGCAGGGGTCAAACTGGTTACCTTTTGGGCCAGTTGGTGCGCGCCTTGCCGTGTCGAGCACCCCCATCTTGAGGCTTTGGCCGACGCCGGTCTTCCGATTTATGGAGTGAATTACAAAGACAAAGCGCCGAATGCGCTCAAGTTTTTGGCGGATCTGGGCAACCCCTATACAGCGGTCGGGGCCGACGAGACAGGCCGTATGGCGC
>JAHBAM020000211.1 GCA_018500125.2 Roseobacter sp.
CGCCTGTTCGGACCAGCCAAACAGCGGCGAGCGCAAGGCCGCGGCGAGCGAGAGATCGTCTTCCTGTGTGGCAAGAAACCTGAGCAAGGCCGTGATGTCTTTCACGGCGATCTGCTCGCCGATGCGCAGCCGGTCGGCGCCTGCGACATCAAGTTCGGCGAGTTTGCAGGCGCGGATGATTTCGTGAAACAGCTCGGAGCGGCTCTGGAGCAGGATAAGCACATCGCCCTCATGCATGGGGCGGGCCTGCCATATGCCGTTTTCGGCGGTTGTGGGGATCAGGGTTTTGCTGTCGATCATCTGTTTGATCGAGCCGGCGATCCTTGCGGCGAGCACGGAGACAGGATCGTCGGGCGTCAGGATATCGAGAGGCTCATACCACGGCGGATCCTCGGCCTTGTCGTTTTTTTCAACGATGGGCCAGATATCGACGCGGCCCGGAAGGGTCTCGTGAAAGGCAATGTGGCGCGCGTCTGTATTAAACCCTGCGCCGTCGCGCCCTTCGAAGACGGCATCGACCGTGTTGAGAATGGCGGAGGCCGAGCGGAAGGAATAGGCCAGATTGCGGCTGTGGAGCGGCTCTTCGTGAAGCGACAGCTTGTCTTGAAAGAGGTTTTGCATCCGTCCGAACTCGGCAGCATCGGCGCCCTGAAAGGAATAGATCGACTGTTTTTTGTCACCCACAACAAAGATCGTGCGGGGCTTTTCGGCCTGCGCGCCTTGGCCTGATGTGATTTCGCGCGCCAGCTCCTCGATCACGGCCCATTGCTCGGGGGAGGTATCTTGCGCTTCGTCGACCAGGATATGATCGATCCCGCCATCGAGGCGATAGAGCACCCATTCGGCGACTTGAGGGTTGGTCAGAAGGGCCTTTGTCTTGAGAATGAGATCGTCAAAATCGAGCCAGCCGCGGGTTTGTTTGACGGCGTCATAGCGCGCGAGAAAGGCGCGGGCGAAGGCGTTGAGCGCGAGGCTGCTCTCGGTGGCGGCGAGGGCCACACGGCGGGCGCGGGCGGCCTCGACCCGCAGGATGAGCGGCTCGATCCGATCTGCGAGCGGCTCGAGCACGTCGCGGGTGTCTTTTGTGGCGTAGCTTGAGAGCTTTGCGGAAAACGGCTCTTTGGCGCCTTCGCCCGTTAGAAAGACCGACTCAAGCGTCAGCAGCGCGGCCAGATTTGGCCCGGTTATCGTTGCGAGCTTGTCATGGACTTTATGGTCGGTGACCTTTTCGCTGGCCGCGAGCGCGGGCAGCACCCGGGCGACAAGCTCGGCCTCTCCGCCGAGAAAGACCTCGCCAAGCAGCTTTTCGCGGGTGAGATCGGCGGGGATATTGAAGAGCGTGCAGATGTCTTCCCGCGTCTGTTCTTTGGCGAATTTGGCCTTGTTAGAGACGATACTGGCTGTGAACCTCTCAAAATCATTGCCGCCAAGCTGGGTGATCATATCAAACAGGAGCTTGCCCTCGGGCGCGCCGGCAAGATCATCGGCGACCTGTGCGCGCAACTGGGCGGAGGAGCGCTCGTCAAGCTCGGTGAACTGGGGCGTGACGCCCGCTTCGAGCGGGAAGCGGCGCAGCAGAGAGGCGCAGAAAGAGTGGATTGTCTGGATCCGCAGGCCGCCCGGTGTTTCGATCGCTTTGGCAAAGAGGCGGCGGGCGTTTTTGTAATAGCCGGGGTCTGCGGCTGTGGCGGCGCCAAGCTCGGCCAGCTCTTTTTGCAGCTCGGAGTCGGGCTTCATGGCCCATGCTCCGAGGCGCTTGAGCAGGCGGTTTTGCATCTCGGAGGCGGCGGCTTTGGTATAGGTCAGGCAGAGGATGTTTTGCGGATCGACGCCTTCGAGCAGAAGCCGCGCAACCCGGTCTGTGAGCACTCGGGTTTTGCCTGAGCCGGCATTGGCGGAGAGCCATGTGGAGGCGTCGGGGCGCGCAGCGTCGATCTGGGCGCGTGTGGCGTCATTCGGGTGCGCGCTCATGTCAGAACCTCTTTCTCGGGGTCGTCGGTGCTGCTCCATTCGCCAAAGCGGGCGAGGTGATCATAGTCGCCTGCGAAGCTTTCTGTCTGGACAGCGCGGCGGGAGGGGTAGCCCTTGTCGGGATCAAGGAAGGCTGTGACCAGCTCTTTGAACTCGGCGAGAACGGTTGCTGTGTCGTATTCATTCGGGGAGAGCAGGGCTTCGCCATGATCAGAGCCGAGGCCGATATAGGCGAGCTTTCCGATGGATTGGGCGGGGATATCCTTGAACGCGCCTTCAGAGGCCATGGCGGCCGTGAGGGGGAGCTGTTTGTCAAAGTGTTTGCGCATTTTTGGGCTGGGCGGTGCGCCTGTTTTGTAATCAAAGATCGCAAGTTTGCCAGTGTTGAGGCTGTCAAACCTGTCGGCTTTGCCTTTGAGCGAGAAGCCGATGTCGTTAAAGTCGAGCCGGCCTTCTGCTTCGGCTTTGAGGAGATGACCGTCGTTGGCGCGGGCGGTTTCGTCTTTGAGAAAGCTGTCGATCACGGTTTCAAAGCGGGCCAGCCAGATCAGACGGGCGGCGGGCCAGGGCACTTCGCGCTCGAGGGTTTCGCGGGCCAGTGTTGAGAGGGCCGCGTGTGTGCGCAGGGAGGGGTCTGACTTGGCGGCTTTGACAAACTCTTCCATGACTTTGTGCAGCACCGTTCCGCGCAGCAGCGCATCGGGCATCTTTTGCAGCGGATTGAGCGGATTGAGCTTGAGGATATGGCGCGCGTAGATGGCGTAGGGATCGCGGATGAGCTTTTGAATTTCGGTGATCGAAAGGGTGCGCGGGCGCTTGTCGAGAGGCGGCACGGGCGCGGGGCGCCGGGCCTGGGCAACGGGGGCGAGAGGCGCGTCGATCTGTTTGGCGCGGGTGAGCCATGGTTTGGCGCGCGCCCGCATTTCCTTGAGCGCTTTTGCGCCGCGCTCTTGCGGCAGGCCCGTGAGCAGATTGGTCAGGCGGATGACCCAGCGTGACGGGACCGTCTCGGCATCATCGGATTTGTGGGCGCGGGTGAGCCAGACCTCTTTTGCGGCGATGGCTTGTTGAAAGTCATGTGCGGAGAGGCCGATGCGCCGCTCGGGCAGGAGCAGGCCGAGCTTGGCCCGCATTGCGCGGTTGAGCCAAGGGTCGGGTGCGGGGGCCTCGGGCCAGCTGCCTTCATTCAGACCGCCGAGAATAAGCAGATCAACGCCCTGAACGCGGGCTTCGAGTGTGCCCCAGATGAGCACGCCCGAGTGACTCGCCTCGCTGCGGCGGACCTCGCCCGAGGAGAGGGCGGAGTCGATCAGATTGACGTAGTCATAATGGGTCATTTCGCCGCCAGCGGGGGCGCAGGCGCGCAGGCTGTCAAACAGCTTTTGCGCCTCTGCGCCGTCGTCTTTGGCCCAGAGCGGTGTTTCGGCCTCTGCGGGGCCGCGGGCGAGGGCCTCGGCGGTATTGATATGGCTTTGGAGCAGCTTGTCCAAAGGCTGTTCGCCAGCGAGGCCAGGGCCGAAGAACGCCTCTGACACCCACGCGGCCCAGAGGCGCGCGGCCTCGTCTTTATGGGCGGTGGCGAAGGCCCGAAGCGTCGCGCTGTCGGGCTGGGGCACAGCTTTGTGGCGGATGTAAAGCTCCAGCTCGCGGGTATAGCGCAAATGTGTGCCGCGCTCCTCCAGCGCGTTGCAGAGCGGATGTTTGAGCAGGGTGATGAGCGCTTCGGCGGTGATCGGGCGGGGGCTGAGAACCTCTTGAACGTGGCGCAGGAAGCGGCCCGCGGGAGAGAGATGTAGCGGCTCGCCGGCGCTGTCATCCGGGGTGATATTCCAGCGGGCGAGCGCGGCAGACACCTGACGGGACAGGCCGCGATCAGGGGTGATCAGCGCGGCTTGCTGTCCGTCTGCTGCGGCTTGGCGCAGGCGCAGGGCGATGGCGAGGGCTTCGTCGCGCTGGGAGTTGGCCTGAAGAAGGGTGATGCCGCGTGTCGCCTCTTCGGCGATGAGCGCGGCTTCGGGGCCGCTGGCGATCCATTGGTCTGTGACCGGCGCGGGGCGCAGGGCAAGCGACACAAGCCTGTTGCGCGGCTCGGAGGGGGCAGTGCCGGCAGGCCATGGCTTGACGTCTTTTGGCGCAAGCTCAA
>JAHBAM020000204.1 GCA_018500125.2 Roseobacter sp.
GATTTGGGGGGGTGATATGCGTGCACACCCCGTGCACCATGCGTGCACCGCCTGAAACGGAATTTGTTAACGGAAATTAAGTTAATGGAGCGTTCGGGGGTGGGGAGGTTTGATGGGCTTTCGGCCCGTTGCGGACGTTGGTGAGTCGCGCAGCGAATGACGGCGAGGAGCCTTGAGTTCCAAATGCTGCGCGCAGTACAAATGGCCGCTGTGGAGAATGAGTTCATTTGGCACCGTACGGTCTGCTTTCGACCTGTTGACCTGGTTCCACGATGATGCCCCCCGTTCATTCGAATGCGGCGTGGTTCATGGAAACGAAGTTTACTCAATTTCTGAGGTTTGGTGGGAGCGGTGGCTATGTGTTGTCTAAAAGCACACATGGGGTGATCGCACTCCTGCTGTCGCGCAAGGCAGACATCCCCAGTCTCGCGGCCCTACGGCAGCAGTTTGCCATCAATCTGGACTTTGCTGATCAGATCAATGTTGACCTCTTGTTGCGGTTCACGCGCGACGGTTTTGATGCCCCTCTTTCCGCTGCCAACGTGGCGGATGTTTCCGGCGACAAAGTTGCCGCGATTCAGGCATGGTCGGAGCGGTTGGAAACGATCTGGGTTGACTATGGCGACCGGCCAAGTCGTTTCAATTCCGTCCGTCGTGCGATGGAAGAAAACCTGATCACGTCCTTCTCTGGGCTGATCAATGAACGCAGGCAACGCGCTCTTGGGATTGATCAGTACATCTGGCGGTCCCGTGACGACGAGAAAGTTCGCCACGAAGATACAGAGCATGACGACAAGGTCTTTGATTGGGACAATCCGTCGGAAACAGGGCACCCCGGAAAAGCCTATAACTGCCGCTGTTTTGCCGAACCGCACCTGCTTGATGAGCCGGAGTGCAGCCCTGACCTTGCTGCCGCAGAGGCCGCTCATGGCGCAGGCACCGAAGATGGGGTTTGGGCAGCGATAAGGGACATCTTCGCAGGCATCTGGGAAACGCTGCGCGAAATCCCTGAAGACTTGAGGTGGGTGCAGCGGTTCGACGAGCTTGCGGCGCCGCGGGCGGAGCGCTGTCGCGGAGGACGCGGACGATATGCGCGACGCACTTCTGGATGAGGCAGCTGACGCGCGCCGCTTGCCCTCTGATCCTGACTGGGGCGTCATCGAAAACCTTGGAATCACCTGGGGCGGACCGATCAAGGAGCAGGGCGGACCTTGGGAAGATCACTTGAAACTGCCGGGGCATTTGGGAGAACCTACTGCTGACAACTTCAAGACGTTCGATTTCTGGGATAGCGATGCACGCGTTGCGACAAGCGCAAAGACGCTGGACACCCGCGCGCCGGGATATGTGGACCGGCCCAGTCGTATTTTTGGTGCTTTGAAGCGTTACATCGACCAAATTGACCACTTCGAGTAAGACAACAAGAAGGGCATTGAAATCAGCGCGGACGAAATCGACATCAAACGCCTGGAACTTGCTGTGCCCGACGGAACCACCCCGGAACAGTTTACTCAAATTCAACGTGCGATAGACTACGCTGAGAGTTTGGGGATCGACGTAGAAGTGAGCCGTATCCGATGAAAAAAGTCCTGACCACAGAAGAATGGATTGCGAAACGGCGTGCTGAAGCGGCGGAGCGAAAACAGCGCTCCAAGCCTCCCAAAGAACGCAAAAGTGCCTTTGTTACGAGCTATCGCAAATTCACGGAAATCGCCTCACAAGCGGTGTATGGTAGCGCGCATTTGGACCCCAAGGGATATCATGAGTATCTACCGCCAGACCTAACTGCGCTCGAAATCGCTGGCCACGCGCGGGCCGCCCTTTTGGCCAGCCGGTTCATCACGCCAGAACATCCAGAGTGGGACAACGTCATCCGGATTCCGACAAAGGAAGAATTCAAGGCGTGGGGGGAAGCAGACAAGGCGCGCGCTGGTGTCAAGACTTTGAAAGCGCTGTTTAACGGTGCGGGCCATGTTTCGTTAACATTGAGGGACGGCAAGATCGCAATCAAGCCAACGCGCTATCGCGGACATGGCCATTGGGAGGGCATTCGCGGCCAAGAAGATACGGTCTTGCCGGAAGACGTGTCAGTCGAAGAGCTTGGCAGGGCTATTCTGGACGCACTCGACATAAGCCGCTCAGCGTAGGTTGTTAACTGGAGACGCCAGCGAAAGCTGCCATTGGCGCAGCCGCAGCGAAAGCCTGCTTCGTCCGCATAGCGGACCTCTATCCAAAGCGCGGCGAGCTTCCAGTTCCCGTCCGTTACCTTTCTGTATCGCAACGCTAGAATTTATTTCATACCTCCCACGTTCGGTGCGCAGTGAATGCGCACCCTACGGGGTTTGGGCCGCTGTGGGGGGGTGCTCCGGGAATTGACTTTGCTGGGAAATCTGCAACAGCTTTTGCGCTGAATATGAGGGGCGGGGCATGACCAAGCGTCAGAGTTTTGAAATTGCGGGAGAGCGTGTGGCGGCGGGGGAGCGGCGGACGGTGAATATACCGGTCAGCACCTTGTCAGACCACACGCCTGTGACCCTTTCGGCGCACGTGGTGCACGGCAAGAAGGACGGGCCGACTGTTTTTGTCAGTGCGGGGATCCATGGTGACGAGGTGATCGGGGTCGAGATTGTGCGGCGGCTCTTGCGCGCCAAGAACCTCAAGAAGCTGAGCGGGACGCTGCTTGTTGTGCCGATTGTCAACACCTTCGGCTTTCTCAATCACTCGCGGTATTTGCCTGACAGGCGCGATCTGAACCGCTGTTTTCCCGGCTCGCCGCATGGCTCTCTTGCGTCGCGGCTGGCGGATATTTTCATGAGCGAGATTGTGGAGCGCTCGTCGCTCGGGATCGATTTGCATTCTGCGGCCATTCACCGGGTAAACCTGCCACAGGTGCGGGTTTCGGCGAGCAACCGTGAGACTATGAAGCTGGCGCAGATCTTCGGGGCGCCTGTCATTCTGACCAGCGCCTTGCGCGAGGGGAGCTTGCGGCAGGAGGCGAAGAAGAAAGGTGTTGATGTTTTGCTCTATGAGGCGGGCGAAGGGATGCGCTTTGATGAAATGTCGGTGCGCGCCGGGCTTGCGGGGATATTGCGGGTTTTGAGCGAGGTCGGGCTTTTGCCGACAGCCGGAATTGCCAAGCCCAAGGCGCGCTCGCTTGTCTGCTCTGACAGCCATTGGATGCGCGCGCCTGCGGGCGGGCTTTTGCGGACGTTCAAGGCCGAGGGCGATGTCGTGCAGGACGGCGATATTGTGGCGGCGATTGCCGATCCGTTTGGCGAGCGGGAGATTGAAGTCGCGACGAAATACAGCGGGATTATTGTGGGCCGTGCTGTCATGCCTGTGGTGCATGAGGGGGATGCGCTGTTTCATATTGCTGCGGTGAAATCGACCGATCTGGCCGAGGCGGCCATGGACGATCTTACCACGCAGCTTGAAGAGGCGGCGCTGTTTGACGAGGACGAGATTATCTGAGTCGCGGGCGGTGCGCCGTAAATGCGCACCCTACGGGGGGAGCCTTTAGATCCGCATTCGGGGGACATCGTGGGGGTCGAGCTTTAGCTCGATCACGACGGGCCCGCTGCGGCGCGGGAGTGCGGCGAGGGCGTCTTCCAGCTCGGCCGGGGTGTGCACGGTGAAGCTCTGGCCGCCCAGCGAGGCTCCGATCTCGGCAAAGCTTGGCCAGTGGAACTCGGTGAGGGAGGGGTCCATTTTGCGGTCGATGAACTGGATGTGTTCGGCGCCATAGGCGCTGTCATTGGCGACGATGACAATCAGGTCGAGGCCAAGGCGGACCGCTGTGTTGAACTCGTTGATACCGCCCATCATGAAGCCGCCGTCGCCGGTAAACAGAACCACGGGCTTGTCGGGGGCAGCCACGCCAGCGCCGATGGCCTCTTGAAGACCGATGCCGATGGAGCCGAAATTTGTTGTGGCGACGAAGCTTTGCGGGCCTTGCACGGAGAGGCGGACCCAGACTTCTGTCATGAAGCGGCCCCCGTCTGTGACGAGGAGGCGGTCTTTGGGGAGCACCTCCTCAAGGCGTTCAAGGGCGTGAATATAATTGATGCAGCCTGCGGCGGTCTTGTTGGGGCCGACCGGGTGCTCTGTGAGCTTGGCGACATCGAGATCTTGGGTGAAGCCGCTGGCGGGGGTTTCGGCCTGATCCCGCCAGTAAAGGATTGTCTCGGCGGTCAGGCCCGCGTCGGCCACGAGGGCGGCGTCGGGGTGAAGCCCGCCGCCTATGGCTGTGGGGGTGACATCAATCTGGATGATGCGTTTGTCCTTCATCAGCCGGCCTTGATCGGTGGTGAAGTCATGCAGGGAGGTGCCAAAGCAGATAATGCAATCGGAGGCGGCGATCAGCTCGTAGGCGGCAGGGGTGGAGAGCGTGCCGAAAATGTCGATGTTATAGGGGTGATCTTTGAACAAGCCTTTGGCTTTGAGCGTGGTCGCGAGGGGGGCTTCAAGGCGGTCGGCGAGGCGGATGATTGCGGCGCGGGCGTTCACGGCTCCGGCGCCCGCAAGGATCAGGGGGCGGCGGGCGGCGGCGATCATGCCGATGGCATTGTCGAGAATCTCGCCCTCGGCCACGCCGCCCGGCGCGGTAAAGACATCGAGCACACGGGGCGTGTGCGCGGCCTCTTGCCACATGAAATCAGCGGGCATATTGAGCACGATCGGCCGCCGCTCGACTTGGGCGCGATAGAAGGCGCGGGCCACATCCATGGCGACTGTTTCGGGGGTGCGCATTTGCTCAAAGCCGGCCCCTGTGGCTTTGACGACCTCGCGTTGATCTATGCTCTGGAGGTGGCGTGGGTTGGCGGCGGGGGTATCTCCGGCGAGAAGGACCATGGGGATATGGCCGCGCGCGCCTTCTGTGAGGGCGGTCATGCAATTGGTCAGCGCCGGGCCATGTGTGACGGTGGCGACGCCGACCTTGCCTGCGACATGGGTGTAGGCGAGGGCCATGAGCACGGAGCTGCCTTCATGGGCGGCGGGCACAAAGCGGCCAGAACAGTCGCGCACGAAGCTGTCGATCATGAAGAGATTGGCGTCGCCCATCAGGCCGAAGAGGGTCGTCACGCCGTGATCGGCCACGGCGCGGGCGATGTTTTGATAGACATATGTTGGGGCTGACATGGCTCGGCTCTCCTGTTGCGCTGGGCGACAGGATAGCGCAGGTGGCCTGCGGAGAATGCGCAAAGTGGCGCATAAACGAGACGATTAATGCGCCATAATTACGGTTTTTGGAGGAGGTGCGCAATAAATGCGCACCCTACAGGACGTAGCCTGACAGATCGGAGGCTTTCATCAGCGCGCCAAGGTGCTTTTCGACAAAGGGGGCATCAACTGTGATGGCCTCGCCCGACCGGTCGGGGGCGGAGAAACTCAGCTCTTCAAAGACCCGCTCAAGAACCGTGTAGAGCCGGCGCGCGCCGATGTTTTCCACCGTTGCGTTGACCTCGGCGGCGATCGTGGCGAGGGCCTTGATGCCGTCTTGGGTAAAGCTCACCTGCACCCCTTCGGTGGCCATGAGGGCGGTGTATTGCAATGTCAGGGCATTGTCTGTTTCGGTGAGGATGCGCACGAAATCTTCCTCGGTGAGCGCGCGCAGCTCGACCCGGATCGGCAGGCGGCCTTGCAGCTCGGGCAAGAGATCGGAGGGCTTTGCGATGTGGAAGGCGCCCGAGGCAATGAAGAGGATATGGTCGGTCTTGATGGCGCCATGTTTGGTGCTGACGGTTGTGCCTTCGATCAGCGGCAGCAGGTCGCGCTGCACGCCCTCGCGCGACACATCACCGCCGCGGGCGTCCTGACGGGTGGCGACTTTGTCGATCTCGTCCAGAAACACAATCCCGTTTTGTTCGACGCTGAGGAGCGCGGCTTTGGTGACCTGTTCGTCGTCGAGCAACTTGTCGGCCTCTTCAGAAATCAGAACGCTATAGCTTTCGGCCACGGTGAGCTTTTTGCGCGTGCTGCGTCCGCCCATGGCCTTGCCGAAAATCTCGCCAAGATTCATCATGCCCGCCTGGCTGCCCGGCTGGCCGGGGATGTCAAACAGGCCGCCCATCGGATTGGAGGTATCGGCGATCTCAAGCTCGATCACCGTATCGTCGAGCGCGCCGGACTTGAGCTTTTTGCGAAACATCTCGCGGGTGCCTTCGCGGGCGTCTTCGCCGGCTATGGCTGTGATCACGCGCTCCTGGGCGGCGTCATAGGCGCGGGCCTTGACCTCTTCGCGCATCTGCTCACGGGTTTGCAGGATGGCTGTATCTACGAGATCGCGAATGATCTGCTCGACATCGCGGCCCACATAGCCGACCTCTGTGAACTTTGTGGCTTCAACCTTGATAAAGGGCGCGCGGGCCAGCTTGGCGAGGCGGCGGGAAATCTCTGTTTTGCCGACGCCTGTCGGGCCGATCATCAGGATATTCTTCGGATAGACCTCATCGCGCAGATCATCTGTGAGCTGCTTGCGCCGCCAGCGCGAGCGCAGCGCCACGGCGACAGCGCGTTTGGCATCGGCCTGACCGATGATGAAGCGGTCCAGCTCGGAGACGATTTCGCGGGGGGTGAGGTCTGTCATTTTTGGTCTCGCTTTTGAGGGGTTGCGCCGCCTTCGGCGCCGCCGGGGGGCAGGGGCTTTGCCCCTCTTGGCCTTTGGCCAATTCACCCCAGGATATTTAGGGAAAGAAAAAGGGATCAGCCTTTGATGGTTTCAACGGTCAGGTTTCCATTGGTGTAGACGCAGATGTCGGCGGCGATTTGCATGGCGGCCCGGGCGATGGCTTCGGCGGATTTTTCTGTATCCATCTGGGCGCGGGCCGCGGCGAGCGCGAAGTTGCCGCCCGAGCCGATGGCGGCGACGTTGTGTTCCGGCTCGAGCACATCGCCTGCGCCTGTGATGACGAAGAGTTCGCGGCCATCGGAGACGAGGAGCATGGCCTCGAGCTTTTGCAGGTATTTGTCTGTGCGCCAGTCTTTGGCCAGCTCGACGCAGGCGCGCACGAGCTGTCCGGGGGTGGCTTCGAGCTTGGCTTCGAGGCGCTCCAGCAATGTGAAGGCGTCGGCGGTGCTGCCTGCGAAGCCGACGAGCACGTCATGTCCGCCGGGGGAAATGCGCCGCACTTTGCGGGCGGTTCCTTTGATGACGGTTTGACCGAGAGAGACCTGCCCATCGCCGGCGATCACGACTTCACCGTCTTTCTTGACGGCGACGATTGTGGTTCCGTGCCAACCGGGGAAATCTGATTGTGCCATTCCGGCCTCCTTTCGCTTGGCTCGATATATGGCGGCTTGGCGGCGTGAGCACAAGGTTTGGCTTGTTTGGGGGGGCCGGGGGCGCTAGCACTTTTGGTATGAGCGAGCGAGTGACGATCTTTCTGGCGCCGGATATGAAGGCGAGTGCCGAGGCGGGGCAGCATAACTTTTTGGCCCAGGTTGAACGGGTTTTGCGCGGCGGCGGGCTTGAGGTCTGTTATGCTGACGAGCGCTTGCGGCATCAGCCTTTCGAGGGGCGCGCGCTTGTTCATATGTGGGCGCCCATGACGGCGCGCACGCTGGTGATGCGGCGGGTCTATGCCTATCCGTTCTGGGCGATCGAGCCGAGCGACAAGCGCTGGGAGTGGGGCGTGGCGCAGGCGGCGTTTGAGCCTGAGGGGATCAATGGAGCCAAGGCGGCGCGGTTTGTCGAGCGCTGGCGCAAGCGGATGTTTGGCACCGCGCAGGCGCGGCGGGAGGGGTATGTTTACGTGCCGTTGCAGGGGCGCATTTCGGAGCGGCGCTCTTTTCAGGCGGCCTCGCCTCTTGAGATGATCGAGGCGGTTCTGGCGGCGGACCCGACGCGGTCTGTTGTGATCGGGATGCATCCGAAAGAGCCGTATTCGGCCCGCGACATTGATGCGCTGGAGGCTTTCGAGCACCGCTTTGCGCGGGTCACTGTTGTGACGGGGCAGATGGAGCGGTATTTGCCGGCTTGTGATTATGTTGTGAGCCAGACGTCGGGCGCGGCGTTTTTCGGCTATTTCTTTGGCAAGCCTGTGGCGCTGTTTGGCCGGATTGATTTTCATCATATCGCGGCAAATGTGCATGAGAGCACAGCGCCGGAAGCGCTTGGGCGGGTGGCGGATATGAGGCCCGATTTTGTGCGCTATCTCTGGTGGTTTTGGCAGGAAATGTCGATCAACGCGGGGCGGCCGGAGGCTGAGGCGCAAATTGCGGCGCGATTCCGTGGCGCGGGGTGGATCACATAAAAAACCCCGCACAGGGCGCGGGGCTTTCTCTGGACCGGGTCTGAGGGCTTAGAGCGCCTCTTCAATCCAGCTCTGGAGCTGTGCTTTCGGGCGCGCACCCGAGAGATTTGCCACCGGCTCGCCGCCTTTGAACACGAAGAGCGCCGGAATGCCGCGCACACCCATGGCGGCGGCTGAATTCGGGTTTGAGTCAACGTCGACTTTCACGATTTTGACTTTGCCTTCCAGTTCGGCGGACAGCTCTTCGAGCGACGGGCCGATCTGTTTGCAAGGGCCGCACCATTCGGCCCAGAAATCCACCACAACGGGGATATCGGAATTTTTGACTTCGGCGTCGAATGTGTCGTCGGTGACCGCAACAGTTGCCATTGAGTTTCTCCTAACGGGATTGGGTTTGCTTGGGCAGAACCTAGGTAGTGTGGGGCAGGTCGTCAAGATATGTAGTGTCTTGATAGGCTTTCATCACAATATCATGAGGAAGGGCCATCAGCTCGGCTGTTTTGGTCCAGAGGATGGCCGTTTCGATTTTGTGGGTCGGGTAAATCTGGGCGAGGGCTTCGCTATAGGCGCCCATCTGGCGCAGGATGCCGAGAGGGGTCTGTGCGGCGGTTTGGGGGGGTGTGGCGTTGGTTTTGATGTCGACGGCAAGGATGCGGGTTTGCGAGATCAGCAGCTTGTCGACAATGCCGTGCAAGCGCTTGCCCAATGTGGCGCTGGGCGCGCTCAAGGCGACTTCGCTGAGCGTCTCTTCGGCGAAGAGAGAGGCGAGGGCGGGCTTTGCAAGGACAGTCTCTACTTCGGCCCAAACGGCCTCGTTTTCGTCTTGGGCCTCAAAGCCGGAGAGCAAGCTATTGGCCACCATAGGCCGGTCGGCGGCGCAGACATCGGGCAGATGCTCCAGAAGCCAGTGAACCTTTGTGCCAAAGCGCAGGGCGGCGGCCTCATCCTGCCCGTCTGCGCCGGCAAGCGCCTTGGCGCCGGGGAGCTTTGAGGCGGACACCGTTTGAGGGCGGCTCGGGCCATCGGGGGCGGCTGTCATGAACAGCGGATCAAGGGGCTGTGGCGCGTCTTGGAGCAGCTCGGAGCGGGCGTGATCTGTGAGCGCGGACCAATCGCCTGTCTCCAGACGCTGGATCACCTGCCCGTCCTGTTTGATGGCCTCAAAAGGGAGCTTTTGGGCGGCGTTAGAGACGGACTCATACCAGCTGGTGCCGCCAGGCTTGGCGTCGCCCGCGGCGGCGATGATCAGCCATTTTTCCGCGCGGGTCATGGAGACGTAGAGCAGCCGCTCTCTCTCGGCCTGTTGCGCGGCGGTCTGCTGGTCGAGGGCGCTTTGCAGGACGGCGGGGGAGTCGGCCTTTTTTTGCTTGTAAAGCGCGGTGCCCTCTGCAGAGACGATCTGCCCTCTGAATTCGTTTTTGCGGTCGGCTGTGTCGGGCATAATGACGATCGGCGCTTCGAGGCCCTTGGAGCCATGCACGGTCATCACGCGGATACGCTTGCCTGCGGCCTCGGTCTGGCGCTTGATTTCGGGGTCGTCGCTTTCGAGCCAGCTGAGAAACCCTGTCAGAGAGGGGACAGAAGCGCGCTCGTAATTCAGAGCTTGCGTGAGAAAGGCGTCAAGCGCGTCTTCGGCCTCATAGCCCAGCCGTGCAAGAATATTCTGGCGGCCTTTGTGGCGCGTGAGGATGCGCTCGATCAGATCA
>JAHBAM020000083.1 GCA_018500125.2 Roseobacter sp.
CCATCGCCATATTGACCGAGAAAAACAGAAAGAACGTCATGGCGACGCCGAGTGTGAGCAGGGCGCCATAGCGGTTTGCGTTGTTCATGGCGGAGATGACGCAGAAGAGGATGATCAGCGCATAGAGCATCAGAAGCGCCGCGGCGCCGACGAAGCCGAACTCTTCGGAGAGCGTTGTGAAGATAAAATCGGTGTGTTTCTCGGGGAGGAAATTGAGGCGGCTTTGGGTGCCTTGCATGAAGCCGCGCCCTGTCCAGCCGCCCGAGCCGAGCGCGATTTTGGATTGGGTGATGTGATAGCCCGCGTCGAGCGGGTCGGCGGCGGGATCAAGGAAGGTATCAATACGGCGGTATTGGTAGTCTTTGAGGAGCTGCCAAGGGGTGCCGCGCGACTGGAACACCGCCGTGACGAGCGACACACCTGCCGCGATCACAGCCGCGAAATAGGCCCAGTGCACCCCCGCCATGAACATCAGCGTGCCGCCGCCTGTGACCAGCAGGATCGAGGTGCCCAGATCCGGCTGGCTGAGCACGAGCGCTGTGGGCAGCAGGATCAGGCCGACGGGAATAGCGACCCAGAGGGGGTGTGATATTTTCTTCAGGGGCAGCCAGTCGTAATAGGCGGCGAGCAGCATGACCAACGTGATTTTCATCAGTTCGGAGGGCTGAAGGCGCATGAAGCCGAGGTTGACCCAGCGTTGAGCGCCCATGCCGACCTCGCCCACCAGCTCGACCGCCAGAAGCAGGATCAGCGAGACGGTATAGGCCACCGCCGACATATTGCGCCAGAACCAGATCGGGACCATGGCGACCACGATCATGGCAAAGAACCCCGCGCCAAAGCGCTTCATCTGCGGCTCGGCCCAGCGCTCTATATTGCCGCCTGCGACAGAGTAGAGCATGAGAAAGCCGATGCTTGCCACAGCAATCAGCAGCAGCGCCAGCGGCCAGTTGAGATAGAGGAACTTGCGCGGGCCGGTGGGCACATATTTGACGTTATACTCAAGATAGCTCATGCGCGCTCCGGCGCCTCGCCTTGGGCGGGCGGGCGCATTTCGCGCAGCCGCTTTTGCTGGGCTGCGATGCGGCCATGGTCGCGCGCCGGATATTCGGACAGCGGCGGATCTTCGCCATAGAGCGCCTGCAAAGTGATGTCGCGGGCGATGGGGGCGGCTGTTGTGGAGCCGCCGCAGCCATGCTCGACCACCACAGACACAGCGATGCGGGGACTGTCATAGGGGGCAAAATTCACAAAGAGCGCGTGGTCACGCTGCCGCCAGGGCACTTCGTCGCATTTGACGCGCTGAGAGATCACTTGGGAGGTGCCGGTTTTGCCGGCCATCTGGTGATCTTTTGAGAGGATGCGGCTGCCGCGCGCCGTGCCGCTGCTATGGTTGACGACCTCATACATTCCCCGCCGGATCTGGCGCAGGTGGTTTTCATTGAGGCCCATGGGCGCGCCTGCACCGCTGGGCTGTTCGACGCCATCGACCGTTTTGATCAGCCGCGGCGTCACGCTGCGGCCTGTGGCGAGGCGGGCGGTCATCACCGCGAGCTGAAGCGGGCTGGCGAGCACAAAGCCCTGACCGATGGAGGCATTGACGCTATCGCCAATCACCCAGTCTTCGCCTTTGACGCGGTTTTTCCACTCTTTGGTGGGCGCAAGCCCCTCGGCCACGGCGGACATGGGAATATCATGGCGCTCGCCAATGCCGAGGCGGCGGGCCATCGCCGAAATCCGCTCGATTCCGGCTTCCAGAGCCAGCTCATAAAAATAGACATCACAGCTTTCGCGCAGCGCGCGCACCAGATCGACATTGCCGTGGCCCGAGCGCTTCCAGCAGCCGAATTTCTGCGAATAGACCTCAAGGTGGCCTTTGCAGCGGAAGCTGTCTTCTGATGTGACGATCCCCGCTTCGAGTGCGGCGAGGGCTGTGACCATCTTGAAGGTCGAGCCGGGGGGGTAGGTTCCCTGAACCGATTTGGACACGAGCGGACGGTGGTCATCCTGGATCAACCCGTTGTAATCGGTGACGGAAATGCCGTTTACAAAGAGGTTTGGATCAAAGGCCGGCGAGGAGCCGATGGCCAAGAGATCGCCGCTTTCGCAATCCATCACCACGGCGGCGGCGCTTTCGTTGCCGAGGCGCGCTTGGACATAGTTTTGCAACATATGGTCGATGGTGAGCTGGATGTCGGCGCCCGGTGTGCCTTCCTGACGGCCCAGCTCGCGGACCTCGCGGCCCGAGGCGTTGACCTCCAGCCGCATGGTGCCTGCCTTGCCGCGCAAGGCGGCCTCCTGACGCGCTTCCAGACCTGTCTTGCCGATTTGGAACCGTGGCAGATTGAGCAGCGGGTCGGGGTTTTCGATCCGCGAGAGATCATAGTCGGAGACGGGGCCGACATAGCCGATCACATGGGTGAAGTCGGGGCCGAGCGGGTAGTGGCGCGACAGCGCGACCTGTGGCTCGATCCCCGGCAGGGCCGGGGTATTGGCGGCGACGCGGGCCAGCTCTTCCCATGTGACTTTCTCGGCGATTGTCACCTGTGTGTCGCCCCGACGCTTTTGCAGCTCGCTGCGGGCCTCGGCGACAAGCTTTGGATCAAGGGTGATCAGCGCACCGAGGCGGGCGATGGTTTCGTCGATGTCATCGGTGTCTTCGCGGGTGATTGTGACGCGGTAGCTTTGCACATTTTGCGCAAGCGGGCGGCCGGACCTGTCAAACACCTGCCCACGGGCGGGGGGAATCAGGCTGATTTTGATGCGGTTTTCTTCGGCGAGAAAGCGGAACTGGTCTGATTCCTGAACCTGAAGGTAGTGCATCCGCGCCCCGAGAATGCCGACAAGCCCCGCCTGAACCCCGCCGACCAGCAGGGTGCGGCGGCTCACGATGGCCTGACTTGTCTGCTTTTCATTGTTGCTTTTACGCATGACTCACACCTGCGAGCCGCTCGCAAGCGGCAGATTATACCCTTTGGCCAAGCGCGTTGACCTCGCCGAGCGTTGGCTTTGTAAGCCCGAAGAATAGCCAAGAAATCCCGATGACAACAGGGTAGATCAAAATCGTGAGCAAGATTTGGATCAAAGCGGTTTGCAGGGCGAAGGGTTCGACCAGCAAAACCAGCAAAACAAGGCGGTGTCCGAGGATCACCCCGATGATCGCGATCGAGGCGCTGACCCATTCGACGGAAAACGGCATATCACGCAGCTGGCTGGCGCGGGCTTTGAGCATTTGGACCGCAATCAGGGCAATCGCGGCATAAAGACCGGGGGGGCGGCTCATCATCAGATCGGCAAAGAGCATGACCAGCGCCAGAAGCCCGACCGGCACAAACTCCGGGCGGCGCAAGGCCCAGCAAAAGGCCAGAGCCAGAATGATATCGGGGGAGCCGAGTGTGCCGGGCAGGGTATTGAGCGGCAGAAGATGCAGGAAAATCACCCCGAAGCTGAGCAGGGCGAACATCAGGCGCATGAACCAGAGGCGGTTGAGGGTGTTTTCAGCCATCGGGGCCGGCCTCTGCCGTATTGGCTCCGGCGGGCGGCTCGGGCGGCGTTTCGGGCAGGATCATCTGGCCGGTGCCCGAGATACGTTCGGTCCCGTAATTGCGCAGGATCCGCAGGAATTCGAGGCGCTCATAGTCTGCGGCGAGGCGCACACGCATCCGCCCGCCCGTGTCAACGGCGATATGGCCGATGAGGACGCCCGAGGGGAACACATCACCGTCGCCAGAGCTGACCACGCGATCACCCGGGCGGATCAGGTCGCGGTTTTCTACAAAGTCGATCGGGGGGGCGAGGGTGTTGTCGCCGATGATCAGGCCGCGTTGTCCGGAGGGCTGGATCGTAACCGGCACGCGGGAGCTTGCATCTGTGAGCAAGAGCACCCGCGAGGAGCGCTCGCCGACGCCCGAAACCCGCCCGACAAGGCCGATCCCGTCCATGGCGGCCCAACCATCCAGGATACCGTCGCGCGCGCCGACGTTGATCAGCACCGACTGGCGATAGGGCGAGCCGCTGTCTGTGAGAACGGTGCCTGAAATCGAGGTCAGGCGCGGATCAAGGCGGACATTGTTCAAATCCAGCAGGCGGGCGTTTTCCTGCTCCAGTTGCAAAGCGGCTTCCTTCCAGCTTTCCATGCGCTGAAGCTCCCGGCGAAGCTCTTGGTTTTGCTCGTATATTTTGAGATAGCTTTGAAAGTCGGTGAGCAGGTTGAGCGCGCCTGCGACAGGCGCAAAGGCCCAGTCCAGATTGGGCACCACGCGGTCAATCACGGCCATGCGGAAGCGCTCGACGCGCGGGCTGTCAATCCGCCAGAGAATAAATATCCCGATCAGGATCAGCATCACGACGACCATGAACAGCCGCTTGAGCGGGCCGGAAAAAGCGTCTGATCTGAGCGGTTCTTGTGCCAAAGGCGGCCTTTCTCAGCACGGTGCGGCCAGCGTCAGCTGTCGTAGTCGATCGCGTGGGCCAGTTGTTTTTCAAACTCGAGCGCCTTGCCTGTGCCAAGGGCGACGCAGTTGAGGCTTTCATCCGCGATCGAGACCGCAAGCCCGGTTTGCTCGCGCAGGGCAAGATCAAGATCGCCCAAGAGCGCGCCGCCGCCTGTGAGCATGACGCCACGGTCGACGATATCGGCGGCCAGATCGGGCGGTGTGGCTTCCAGCGCGGTCATCACGGCTTCGCAGATCTGTTGCACCGGCTCGGAGAGGGCTTCGGCGATCTGGGCCTGACTGATTTCGGTTTCTTTGGGCACGCCTGTGAGCAGGTCGCGCCCGCGCACCTGAATAGAGGTGCCGCGGCCATCATCGGGCATACGCGCCGTGCCAATGGTTGTTTTGATCCGCTCGGCTGTGCTTTCGCCGACGAGCAGGTTTTGCTGGCGGCGCAGATAGCTGATGATGGCTTCATCCATCCTGTCGCCGCCGACGCGCACGGAGCGGGCATAGACGATATCGCCCAGCGACAGAACCGCGACTTCGGTTGTTCCGCCGCCGATATCGACGACCATATTGCCTGTCGGATCGGTGATCGGCATCCCCGCGCCAATGGCGGCGGCAATCGGCTCGGCAATCAGCCCGCAGCGGCGCGCGCCTGCGCCCAGAACAGACTGGCGGATGGCGCGCTTTTCAACCGGAGTTGCGCCGTGGGGCACACAGACGATCACTTTGGGTTTTGAAAAGGTCGAGCGCTTGTGCACTTTGCGGATGAAATGTTTGATCATCTCTTCGGCAACGTCAAAATCGGCAATCACGCCTTCGCGCATGGGGCGGATGGCTTCGATTGTGCCGGGGGTGCGCCCGAGCATGAGCTTGGCATCTTCGCCAACGGCGAGGACTTTTTTGATCCCGTCCTTGACGTGATAGGCCACGACGGACGGCTCGTTGAGGATCACGCCTTTGCCCTTGACGTAGACAAGGGTGTTGGCGGTGCCGAGGTCGATTGCCATGTCAGATGCGAAAAGACCGGGCAGTTTATCAAAGATCGACATATGCGGGTGAACCTCAGGTTAACTTAAAAGAACGTGCGACGAGTCGCGCGCGGCGCTGCGTGTGTATAAGCCTGCGCGCCCCCTGACGAAAGGGGGAAACGCGGTTTGGCGGGCGCATTCCTCTGTCTGGGGTCTCTCTCTGGCGGGACTGGCGGTGTTTCGCTTGTGCCCCGATGGGGCATTGGGGGTGCAATTTTTCTGGCAAACGGGGGCAAAATCGCTCACCTTTGGCCGGAGAGCGGCGTGAGAGCGGCGCAAAGAGATCGGCCAGAGGGGCTATGGGGAGACTGTGTGAATGCTGAGGCGAGGTTTGGGGTTTGGGGTGGCGTTTGTGGCGCTGTCGGGCTGTCTGGCGCTTGAGGGCGGCGCGGCGGACGGTGTTTTGGCGAAAGTGCCTGATGAGGTGCTTGCGATTGCTGACAAAAAACAAAACCTCGGCGCTGTTCGGATCAATCCGGAGGATGGCTGTTTTGAGTATCGTCATATTGGCCCCGTGGAGACGACATTTTTGCCGCTGCGCAGCACCGAGGGCCGCCCGATCTGCACCAAAACCGAGACTTGAGCGCGCTTTGGGCCGTGCCGCGCCCTGACCCTGGCCATTGGATGTGTCGTATCACGAAGGTATGACGGGCGGTTTTTAGCTGTTGGCGGTGAGGGCGTCTTCTGTCGGGTGCAGATGGGCTGTGGCGCCGATTGCGACGTGGTCATAGAGACCGTTTATATGGGCCATGACCATGCGCACGCAGCCCGAGCTGGCGCGCCCGCCAATGCTGCGCGGGCTGGGGGAGCCGTGAATGCGCAGGTAGGTGTCGCGGTTGCCTTCAAAGAGGTAAAGCGCCCGCGAGCCGAGGGGGTTTTGCGGGCCTGCGTTCATGCCCTCTTCGTATTGGGCGTATTGGTCTGGTTCGCGCGCGATCATTGCGGCGGTCGGGGTCCATGTCGGCCACTTTTTCTTGACTTTGATGGTATAGGTGCCGGCTTCGTAGAGATTGCCTTTGGCAATCGCGACGCCATAGCGCATCGCGAGGCCATCTGCGCGGATGTGATAGAGATAGCGCGCGACGGCATCGACATGAATGTCACCCACGGTCAGCCCCGCGTTGGCCTCGACCATCTGGGGCAGAAAGCGCGGATGAAAGCCCCATATGTTTGTTGTGGCGGGGTCATAATTGGCGGGGGTGATCTCTGCATCCCATCTGTCCCACATCGAGGGGGGAGAGAGGGGCGCCGCAAAGGCGCGGCCGCCCACGAGCGGCTGGGAAAACAGGGCCGCGCCCGTGGCGATAAAATGGCGTCTGGTGAGCATGGCAACCCTCTTTGAAATCGTCAGCAGCACAGGAGCAGCGCAGGAGCAAGGCAGCAGCAGACCGCACGGCTCGGCTTCCTTTTTGCATCAGAAAAAGCCGGCTGGCCAATCACATGACTGTTAGATGCGCCGGCGAGAGCGTCGGCGGGGCAGGCCCCGGATGTGACCTGCCCCTGTTGCGTATTGCAAGGTCAGCCGTGGTCTTTGTAGCTGATTTCTTTTTGGTCTTCGCCGGTTTTGCCGCGCCGTGTGAGCAGGCGGTTGAGCGCGTGGATATAGGCTTTGGCAGAGGCGACGACGGTGTCTGTGTCGGCGGACTGGCCTGTGGCGATATTGCCGTCCTCTTCAAGGCGGACCGAAACAGTCGCTTGGGCGTCTGTGCCTTCTGTCACGGCATTGACCTGATACAGCTCAAGATGGGCGGTGTTGGGATAGAGCTTGCGGATCGCTTTGAAGGCGGCATCAACCGGGCCATCGCCTTTTTCGATCGCGGTTTTCTCGTCGCCATCGACGCTCATCACAAGAGTCGCCTCGGCGGGGCCGCCTGTGCCGCAGACGACGCGCAGGGTGACGAGCTTGAGGCGGTCGCTCTCGGAGCTTTCACCGACCCGCATGAGCGCGATGATATCATCGTCAAACACTTCTTTCTTGCGATCTGCGAGGTCTTTGAAGCGCACAAACACATCCTTGAGCTGGTTGTCGCCCACCTCAAAGCCGAGGTGCGCGAGCTTGTCGCGCAGAGCCGCGCGGCCCGAGTGTTTGCCCAAGGGCAGGGATGTGCCGGCGAGGCCGATGTCTTCGGGGCGCATGATCTCGAAATTTTCGCGGTTCTTGAGCATCCCGTCCTGATGGATGCCGCTTTCGTGGGCGAAGGCGTTTTTGCCGACAATCGCCTTGTTGAACTGCACAGCAAAGCCCGAAACCGCCGCGACGCGGCGCGAGATATTCATGATTTTGGTGGTGTCGACCCCTGTGGAATAGGGCATGATGTCATGCCGTGTCTTGAGCGCCATGACGACTTCTTCAAGAGCTGTATTGCCGGCGCGCTCGCCGAGGCCGTTGATCGTGCATTCGATCTGGCGCGCGCCACCGGCAACAGCGGCCAGTGCGTTGGCTGTCGCCATGCCCAGATCATTGTGACAATGGGTTGCGAAGATCACATCATCGGCGCCGGGAACGGTTTCGATCAGCCGTTTGATCAGATCGGCGCTTTCCATGGGCGCGGTGTAGCCAACCGTATCCGGCACGTTGATGGTGCTGGCGCCGGCCTTGATGGCGATTTCGATCACGCGGCAGAGATAATCCCATTCTGTGCGGGTCGCGTCCATGGGCGACCATTGCACATTGTCGGTGAGATTGCGCGCGTGGGTCACTGTGTCGTGAATCCGCTCGGCCATTTCGTCCATGCTGAGATTGGGGATGGCGCGGTGCAGCTCCGAGGTGCCGATAAAGGTGTGAATGCGCGGCTGGGCGGCGTGTTTGACGGCCTCAAAGGCGCGGTCGATGTCTTTGAAATTGGCGCGGGCGAGGCCGCAGATCACCGCGTTCTTGGAGCGGCGGGCAATTTCGGAGACGGCGTTGAAGTCGCCTTCCGAGGCGATGGGAAAGCCGGCTTCGATGATGTCAACGCCCATATCGTCGAGCAGCTCGGCGATTTCGACTTTCTCTTCATGGGTCATGGTTGCGCCGGGCGATTGCTCGCCGTCACGCAAAGTGGTGTCAAAAATAAAGACGCGGTCGGATGCGGATGCAGATGTCATATCTAATCTCTGTCTGTTTTGTGAATGTCTAAGCTGGGGGGCGCGGGCCGTCATCTCCTCTGAGCGCGTGCACCATGAGGCACGCTCAGAGGCAGCTTAGCAGCAGTAGGGCAGACGCGGCGCGTTGCGCCAAAACGGCGCGGGGCGGCAGGGGCGCAATATGTGTCTGCGTGTTCATGCGAGAAGTTATAGGAGCGAGATTTGGCGAGATAAACCCCCAAAGTGCGAGATTTTTCGCTTGAGGTGGCGAGAAGCGCTTGACCCTCCAGTTGCTGGAAGGCTTAGGACGGGGCCAGAGGTGAGATATGAGCAAAATCCAATTGCAGATCGAAGGTTTGAGCTGTGCGGGCTGTGTGCGCCGTGCGGAGGCGGCTTTGGCCGGTGTGGCAGGAGCGCGGGATGTCTCTGTGAATCTGGCGACCAAGCGGGCGAGTCTCGAGCTTGGGTCTGCCGCGCTTGGCGATGTGACCGCGGCCTTGACGGCGGCGGGCTATCCGGCGCGTCAGGCGAGCGCTGTTTTTGTCATTGAGGGCATGAGCTGTGCCTCTTGTGTGGGCCGCGTGGAGGCGGCTGTGCGCGCTTTGGACGGGGTGAGCGAGGCCAATGTGAGCTTTGCGGCGGGGGAACTGCGCGTGCAGTATCTGGAGCGGGTTGTCTCAGAGGCCGATCTGATCGCGGCGGTCAGAGGCGCGGGCTATGCGGCGGCCCAAAAGGGCGCGGGGCCGAGTGCTGCGCAGCGCCGCGCCGAGGAGATGCGCGGTCTGAAGCGCAGTTTTGTCACGGCGCTGGCCTTGGCTTTGCCGGTCTTTCTCTTGGAAATGGGCGGCCATCTTTACCCGCCGTTTCATCACTGGATTATGGCAACGGTCGGGATGCAGGCGTCCTGGCTGGTTCAATTCGGGCTGACCACGGCTGTGTTGATCGGGCCGGGGCGCAAGTTTTACGCTGTGGGTGTGCCGCTCTTGCTGAAGGGGGCGCCTGATATGAATTCGCTGGTCGCGGTGGGCACATTGGCGGCCTATGCCTATTCGGTTTTGGCCCTTTTTGCCCCGGCGCTGCTGCCGAGCGGGGCGCGGGCGGTCTATTTTGAGGCGGCGGCTGTGATTGTCACATTGATCCTGCTGGGGCGCTATCTGGAGGCGCGGGCCAAGGGGCGGGCAGGCGAGGCGATTGCCCGTCTTGTCGAGCTTGCGCCGTCGCGGGTCGAGGTCAAGCGTGGCGCGGGCTTTGAGGAGGCCGACATCAGCGCGGTTGGTGTTGCGGATGTGCTGCGGTTGCGGCCCGGCGCGCGTGTGCCGGTGGACGGAATTGTGACGCAGGGCGAGAGCCATGTCGACGAGAGTATGTTGACGGGCGAGCCTTTGCCGCTGCGCAAAGGGGCGGGGGATGCCTTGAGCGCCGGCACGGTCAACGGTGCGGGCGTGCTTGAGATGCGCGCCGAGAAGGTCGGGGCCGACACTGTGCTGGCCGGAATTGTGCGCACTGTCGAAGAGGCGCAGGCGGCGAAGCTGCCGATCGAGGCGCTGGTGGACCGTGTGACCCTGTGGTTTGTGCCCGGTGTCATGGGGCTTGCTGCCTTGACGTTTCTGGCGTGGCTGGGCTTTGGGGCGGGGATTGCGACAGCTTTGGTGGCGGCTGTTTCGGTGCTGATTATTGCCTGTCCCTGCGCTATGGGGCTGGCGACGCCGATGTCGATTATGGTGGGCACGGGGCGGGGGGCCGAGCTTGGCGTTTTCTTTCGCAAGGGCGATGCGCTGCAACGGCTTTCAGGCGTCACGACTGTGGCCTTTGACAAGACCGGCACGTTGACCGAGGGCAAGCCTCAACTGACCGACTTTGAAGCGCTGGGCGGGTTCGTGCGCGCCGAGGTTTTGCGGCTTGTCGCGGCGGCGGAGCAGGGATCGGAGCACCCTGTGGCGCGGGCCATTGTGGCCGCGCACGAAGGCGCATTACCGACGAGCGAGAGTTTTGAAGCGATTGCGGGGCAAGGCGTGACGGCGCGGGTTGAAGGGCGCGATGTCTTGATTGGCACGGCCAAGCTCATGCGCGAGCGTGGTGTTGCCTTGGAGGGCGACGCGGCCACTTTGGAGGCGGCGGGAAAATCTGTGTCCTATGCTGCGATTGACGGGCAGATGGCGGCGCTCTTTGCCGTCTCGGACGCTTTGAAGGCCGATGCCGTGGAGACCGTCCGGGCGCTGCACGAGATGGGGCTAAAAACCGTGATGATCACGGGCGACAGTATGGCAGCGGCGCGCCATATCGCGGATCTGGCAGGGATTGAGGAGGTGATTGCCGAGGTGATGCCCGAGGGCAAGCTTGCGGCGATCAGGGCGCTGCAAGCGGCGGGGCCGGTTGCTTTTGTCGGCGACGGGATCAACGATGCGCCGGCGCTGTCGGCTGCAGATGTTGGGATTGCGATCGGCACCGGAACCGATGTGGCGATCGAGAGTGCCGAAGTCGTCTTGATGACCGGGGCGCCCGAAAAAGCGCTTGTGGCCCTGCGCCTCGCGCGCCGGGTGATGGGCAATATCCGCCAGAACCTGTTCTGGGCCTTTGCCTATAATGCGGCTCTTGTGCCTGTGGCGGCGGGGCTGTTCTATCCGCTGACAGGCTGGCTTTTGTCGCCCATGCTGGCGGCCGGAGCCATGGCGCTGAGTTCGGTTTTTGTGGTGAGCAATGCGCTCAGGCTCAGACGGGCGTAAGGCGGGTTACTCCCCCGCCAGCAGACCGTTTTCCCATTTGCCGCTCTCGGCCTCGCCCGAGGCATATGTCATTGTGCCCTGACCCTGACGTTTGCCGCGTTCAAACAGGCCCTCGTAGACATCGCCATTGGCATAGGTGGCGCGGCCCTGACCCGAGATCTCGCCGTTGACCCATGCCCCTTCATAGACAAAGCCGTCCGGCATGGTGATCTTGCCGGTGCCGCTGCGCTGGCCGTTTGAGAAACGGCCTTCATAGACGGTGCCGTCGGGGTAGGTGGCTTTGCCGTCGCCTTCGCGCTGGCCTGCGACCCAGTTGCCTTCATAGCGGTAGCCATCGGCATAGGTCATGACTCCAAAGCCGTGGTTTTGTGCGCCTTTGAAGCCGCCCTCATAGACCACGCCGTTGGCATAGGTGGCTTTTCCGTTGCCCTCGATCACGCCAGCGACCCAATCGCCCTCGAATGTGGAGCCGTCGGCATAGGTGATCAGGCCCTTGCCGTCGGGCTGGTCGGCGCGGAACTGGCCTTGATAGACCGAGCCGTCAGGATAGTGCACGCGGCCCTCGCCCTCGATCCGCCCGTTTGTCCATGCGCCCTCATAGGTATAGCCATCAGCGCCCTTGAACACGCCCTGACCTTCGCGTTTGTCGCCCGCGAAATCGCCTTCATAGGTGTCGCCATTGGCATAGGTCACACGGCCTTTGCCTTCGCGGCGGCCTTGCACCAGCGCGCCCTCGAACACATCGCCATTGGCCTGTGTGAGTTTGCCTGTGCCGCCGATCTGGCCGGCGGTCCATGTGCCTTCGTAGACAAGGCCATCGGGCATGGTCAGCTTGCCCTGGCCGGCGCGTTCGCCGGCAGCCACCTGACCGACATAGACCGCACCGTCAGGGTAGGTGATGCGCCCGGAGCCGTCTTTCTCCCCGCTCACCCATGTGCCGTCGTAGATATAGCCGCTGGGCGAGGTCATCACGCCGTTGCCGTGGTGTTGGGCATTGAGAAACGCACCCTCATAGCGCACGCCATTGGCGTAATTGGCAACGCCCTGACCGACAATCTTGCCATCGTCCCAGCCGCCCTCATAGGTTCCGCCATCGGCAAATACGATCTTGCCAACGCCCTGCGGCTTGCCCTTTTCGAACTCGCCTTCATAGACCGAGCCGTTGGGAAAGCGGGCCGTGCCGCGCCCCTTGATTTCGCCGTTGAGCCAGTCGCCCGAGTATTCGTAGCCGTTGGGCAGGCGGTAGGTGCCTGTGCCATGCTGTAGGCCGTCTTTGAAGCTGCCTTCATAGACGCCGCCGTCATCATATTGCTTTGTCGCAATCTGGCCGGTTTGGGCCAGTGCGGCGCCAGACATCGCCAGCGTGAGAGCGGCTGTCAGGGTGAGGGCTTTGGTGGGAAAAGTCATTGTTTATCCGTCCTGTTCTCTGGCCTGTTCTTGAGCGCAATTGCCAGTGTTTGGGAGAAAGTTATGCGAGCGGGGCCGCGGGGGCAACGGGTTCTTCTTTCCCTTCGCTGAGTTTATGCTAAATCAGCGGTCAAGTTTTGCTTTGGAGGGCGCTATGTCCAAGACATTCCGTATCATGCTGGGGCAGCTCAATCCCACCGTGGGAGACATCGCGGGCAACAAGGCCAAGGCGCTCACCGCCTGGCAGGCGGCGCGGGATGCCGGCGTGGATATGCTGGCGCTGCCCGAGATGTTTATCACCGGATATAACGCGCAAGACCTTGTTATGAAGCCGGTTTTTCACCAAGCCGCGATCGAGGCGATTGAGTCTCTTGCGCTCTTGTGTGCGCAGGGGCCGGCGCTCGGGATTGGCGGTCTGGCTGTTGAGGAGGGCGGGTTTTACAACGCCTATTATATCTTGCAGGAGGGCCGCGTGAGCGCGCGGGTGCTCAAGCATCACCTGCCCAACGAGACGGTTTTTGACGAGGTCCGTATTTTTGACGCCGGGCCGATGAGCGGGCCTTATACGGTCAAGGGCTTGCGCATTGGCAGCCCGATTTGCGAGGATGCCTGGCACGCAGATGTCTGTGAGACGCTGCAGGAGAGCGGCGCCCAGATCCTGCTTGTGCCCAATGGCAGCCCTTATTATCGCGGCAAGCACGAGACACGGCTCAACCATATGGTTGGCCGCGTTGTCGAGACAGAGCTGCCGCTGATTTATCTCAATATGGTCGGCGGTCAGGATGATCAGGTGTTTGACGGCGG
>JAHBAM020000208.1 GCA_018500125.2 Roseobacter sp.
GGGATGAGCTTGTCGAGCCGGGCCAAGCGGCGGGCGCGGGGCAGATCTATGATGCCAATCGGGTGATGCTTTTGGGGCTTGTCGGCGAGATGGGCTTTGCGCCGGTTGATCTGGGGCGCGTCGCAGACAGCCGCGCGGACCTGCGCCAGCGGCTGGATGATGCGGCGGGCCGTGTGGATGTGATCCTGACATCAGGGGGCGCCTCAAACGGCGAGGAGGACCATATGTCGGCGCTGTTGCGCGAGGCCGGAGCGATGCAGACCTGGCGCATGGCGGTGAAGCCGGGGCGGCCTCTGGCGCTCGGGCTTTGGGGCGGGCGGCCTGTTTTCGGGCTGCCGGGAAATCCTGTGGCGGCGCTTGTCTGCGCGCTGGTGTTTGCGCGCCCTGCGATGGGCGTATTGGCCGGGCGCGGCTGGACTTTGCCGCAGGGGTATTTGCTGCCCGCAGCCTTTGAAAAACACAAAAAGGCCGGGCGGCGCGAGTATCTGCGCGCACGGGTGCGGGAGGGCTGTGTCGAGGTTTTTGCGAGCGAAGGCTCGGGGCGGATCAGCGGGCTGAGCTGGGCTGAGGGGCTTGTCGAGCTGCCGGATGGCGCGCTTGAGGTGGCGCGCGGAGATGCTGTGCGCTTTATCCCTTACGCAAGCTTTCTGTGAGGCCGTCAGGCCGTGCACGTGGCCGGATTGGGCGGGGTTATTAGCAGCGGCCCAGCAGAACCGACATCCAGAGCGCCGCTGTGCCGAGCCTGCTGTGGCGCTGGATGCCGTGGTGGCGCAGGGTGCTGAGCCGTTTGAGGGCAAAGATCTGTTTTGGAGCCAGCTCCATGGCCTTGAGCGTGATTTGGGCCTCTGGGGTGAGAAGGCGCTCGACATGGCGCAGCGCGGCGGTGTTTGCCGCAAGCCAAGCGCCATAGGTCGCCCCGAAGAGCTGCGCGGCGCGGCGCAGGCGGGCGCGGACCCCTTGATTGACGCCCATGGTGTTTTGGCTGTGTTGACGATAGAGAAGCACCTCCTGGGCGCGCACGATGATACGCCCGCCCGCCCCCGTGACGAGCTGGTAGAGCCACCAGTCGTGATAGGGGATATCGGGCGGCACGCCCGCGGCCCGCACCAGCGCAAGCGCGGGGGCGTTGAGCATGGCGGAATGACCGCTGACAATATTTTGCACCAGAGCGTTGGCAAAGCTCGGAGACATCGGGCGCTTGTGGCCTCTCTGCGGGCCGCGCGCGAGGGGCACCAGCGCGGCATTGGTCTGAACGCTTTGGGCGCCGTAAAGGCAGGGATGGTTGCTGGGCAGCGCGGCCATGCCGAGCGCGAGCTTTTCGGGCAGCCAGACGTCATCCTGATCGGATAAGGCGCAGGGCGCTTCGGGAAACTCGGGGTGACAGAGAAGCGACAGAAAATTGGCCGCGACGCCTTTTTGGGGTCCGGTGACAATGCGGATGGCGTGCTGGTGGCTGTGGGCTTTGGCGAAGGCCTCAAGCAGCGCGCGGGTGCGGTCACTGGAGCCGTCATCGCTGATCCAGAGATCCCATGCCGTGTAGGTCTGGGCCAGATAGGAGGTAAGCTGGGCTTCAAGATGCTGCGCGCCATTGTAGGTGCACAGGGCAATCGTAACGCGGGGCTGAGGAACGTCTGACATCACATGAAAAACCCTGTTGCACAGAAAACCGCCCTCGCGCGCAGGCCGGCGAGCCGAACCGAACCGGTCTGTGGCGGCGCTGTTTTGCGAGGTTTGAAGTAAATAGCAGGAAAATATGAAGAAAACCTTTTGTAAATGACATAAATGCGCCGCGCCTCGCGCCCGTTCCTTGCCACACCCCTGCGCAAGGGATGGGGAGCTTAACAAGGATAGGCCATGGGGTATTTCAGGCATTTGACCACCTCGGTGAGTGGCGCGGAGACGCATCTCACCAGTATCAGCGCGCTGGCGCTGTTTCAGAGCGAGGCGGGGCCTCAGCTTTTCAGCGCGAGCGGGCGGGACGGCGGCGTGCAGCGCCGCGATCTGGCGCTGACGCTTCAGCAAGAGGCGGATTATGGTCCGGCGGTGGGGCTTGGCGCGCCGACCCAGTTTGTTTTGACCCGGCTTGGCGGGCAGGATGCGCTTCTGCTTGCCGGTCCGGCGCAAGACGGGCTGAGCGGCTGGTGGCTTGATTCTGCGGGGCGCATGGCGGGGCGGATTGATCTGGCGGGTCCGCGCATCGAAGCGATGACCGCAATCGAGCGGGTCGCGCTGGGCGGGGGCGATTTTTTCTATTCGGCGGCGCGCAATACGACCGGAATCAGCACATGGCAGGAGACAGCGCAGGGCGGCTTGAGCCTTTTGGCGCAGACGCCTCTGTCAGAAACCGCAGGCAGCAATGATATTTTTGCGCTGGAGCATCTTCGGGTCGGGGGGCGCGACTATCTTATGGCGCTGTCCTTGCACGACAACAGCGTGAGCAGTTTTGAGCTGTTGTCTGATGGGGCGCTTGTGCAGGTGGACAGCGTGTCGATGCGCGACGGCTTTAATGTGTCGATGCCAAACAGCCTTGCCAAAGTTGAGTTGGGGGAGAGCGTTTTTGTGCTTGTCGGCGCTTCTGGGTCCTCGACAATCACCGTCTTACGGCTTGAGGAGGATGGCACGCTTGTCGTTGTGGAGCAGGTTGGCGACGATCGCGCAACGCGGTTTCAGTCCATATCGGTTCTGGACGCGATCGTGGTGGAGGGCAAAGCCTATGTGGTTGCTGGCGGGGCGGATGACGGGCTGAGCCTGATGAGTTTGTTGCCAGATGGGCGTCTGTTGCATCTGGAGGCGATTGCGGATGACCTTCAGACGGCCTTGAGCAACCCGAGCAGTCTGGCGCTGGCTTTGGAGAACGGCAAGATCGCGCTCTACACGGCGGGGCTGACCGATCAGTCTTATGGGGCCTCCGGGATCGGGCGGTATGAAATCGACCCGAACGCGGGCGGGACATCGGGGCAGGTGCTTCAGGGCAGCGCAGGGGCCGATCAGATCAATGGCGGGAGTGGTGCCGACCAGATTTCTGGCGGCGCGGGGGATGACCGGCTGAGTGGCGCGGGCGGAGCGGATATCATTCTGGACGGCGCCGGTGCCGACCGGATGTGGGGCGGGGCCGGAGCCGATATTTTTGTGCTTGCGGCGGACAATGCAAACGACACCATCGAAGACTTTGAACTCGGTGTGGACCGGATCGATATGTCGGATATGGGGCGCTACTACAGCTTTGAGGCGCTGGCTTTTCAATCGACCAGTTTCGGGGCGATTTTGGGGGTTGGGGAGGAAACCCTGACGCTGAGGACGGCGGGGAATGTGCGATTGTTGCCCGAGGATTTCCAATATGTTGATCTGTTTGATTTCTGTCTCTTATACACATCT
>JAHBAM020000118.1 GCA_018500125.2 Roseobacter sp.
AAAATGATCGGGGCAGGCCTCGCGGGGCTGGAAGTCGCGGAAATCTTGTGATATATTTACAGGCAACGCTTTAGAAAAAGAAGCGACCCGGCCGAGCAGGGCCCAAGACCATGATGAAGCTGAAATCCACCTCGCGCCCGAGGTGTCTTTTGCTGTGGCTAGTGCGTATCGGGCCTTGGCCCGCAATATTTTGGGCTATCGGCGAAATACCGCAGGGGGCTGCTGATATTTGACTATATTTTGTGGTATTTTGCCGTTTTTTTAGTGACGATAGGGCAAAGGCAGGGTAGAAATAGGGCGGAACAGGCAGAAATCGCAGTCGCGTAAGCGGACAAAGACATCAGGCGGACAGTAATTATGACACTCAATCTCACAATGCCCGGTCAGGAAGACCTCAAGCCACGCATCACCGTTTTTGGTGTTGGGGGCGCTGGCGGCAACGCCGTCAACAACATGATCGACAAAGAGCTGGAAGGCGTCGACTTTGTGGTCGCCAACACGGACGCGCAGGCGCTTCAGCAGAGCAAGTCGGCCAGCAAGGTGCAGCTCGGGATCAAGGTTACGGAAGGGCTTGGTGCGGGCGCGAAAGCCACCATCGGCGCCGCGGCTGCCGAGGAGAGCATTGAGCAGATCGTTGATCATCTGGCCGGGGCGCATATGTGCTTTATCACGGCAGGGATGGGCGGGGGCACCGGCACAGGGGCGGCTCCGATCATTGCGCAGGCGGCCCGCGAGCTTGGCGTTCTGACCGTCGGTGTTGTGACCAAGCCATTCCAGTTTGAAGGCGCCAAGCGGATGCGCCAGGCGGAAGACGGCGTTGAGGCTTTGCAAAAGGTTGTGGACACGCTGATCATTATTCCCAACCAGAACCTGTTCCGCATCGCGACCGAGAAGACGACATTTGCTGATGCGTTCTCGCTTGCGGATGATGTTTTGTATCAGGGTGTGAAAGGTGTGACCGATCTGATGGTGCGCCCCGGCCTGATCAACCTCGACTTTGCCGATGTGCGCGCCGTTATGGACGAGATGGGCAAGGCCATGATGGGCACAGGCGAGGCCGATGGCGAAGATCGTGCGACGCAGGCCTCCGAGAAGGCGATTGCCAATCCGCTTCTGGACGAAATCAGCCTGCGCGGTGCCAAGGGCGTTCTGATCAACATCACCGGCGGTCACGACCTGACGCTCTTTGAACTTGATGAGGCGGCCAACCGCATTCGCGAAGAAGTCGATCCGGAGGCCAATATCATTGTTGGCTCCACACTCGACACCACCATGGACGGCAAAATGCGCGTGAGCGTTGTTGCGACAGGGATCGACGCCAGCGATGTGCGCAACGAGCTTCCTGTGCCGCGCCGCTCTCTGGCCGAGCCGCTGCGCCAGAAAGTGGCCGCCGAAGACGCGCCAGCCGAGGCACAAGAGGCCGCTGTTGCCTTTACTGCCGCCGAACCGGCTGTGGCGGCGCCTGCACCTGTGGAGCGCTCGCTGTTTGAAGAGCTGCCCGATGCGGAAAATGCAGCAGCCGAAGAGCAGATGGAAGATATTTTCACGCCCCGCGAGACATATTCTGCGCCGGCAGAGAGCGCTGTTGAGGACGATCTTCCGCCGCCCGCCTATCAGCCGGCGGCCTATCGCCCCGAGCCGATTGACGCGTCTCCAGAGGACTTCATGGCGCCACGTGCGCCTGCGCCGGGCACCCCGTCGCCAGAGGCTTTGGCCCGGTTGCGTCAGGCTGTTCAGAACAACCGCCCCGCGCAAGAGGCCGCGCCCCAGCCTGTCGCTGAGGAGAAGCCACGCTTTGGCATCAACTCGCTGATCAACCGTATGACAGGGCATGAGCCGGGCCAGAAATCCGCGCCACAGCCCCAGCCGCGTGCGGCTGCGGCAGCGCCCCGCGTGCAGCCAAATGTGAGCGCGGCCCAGCCTCAGGAGCAGCATGACGCGGATCAGGAGCGGATCGAAATCCCGGCATTCCTGCGTCGTCAAGCCAACTGAGGGCGCTGAAACATCACGAAAAAGCCGCCTTGAGGGGCGGCTTTTTTCATTTCTATCAGTAGGTTATCCTGTTTGAGGCAATGTTTCGCCGACTGTAACAAGCGATGTTACATCTGGTTGCAAAGAGTGAGTTGAGGCTTGCAGGGCCAAAGCATAAGTTGCGGCCAGAAAAGCAATAGGCGTGATACGTGCAGAGAACACTCAAACATCCGGTCAGTTTCCAAGGCATTGGCCTCCACAGCGGCAAGCCTGTGACCCTGACGGTTCGTCCGGCGCAAGCCGGGCATGGCGTCAAGTTTTTGCGCAGTGATATTGCACTTGGCGATGCGATTGTTCCGGCCCGTTGGGATGCTGTGGAGCAAGGCCCGCTTTGCACGCGGATTGTGAACGCCAGTGGCGTTGATGTGTCGACCATCGAACACGTGATGGCCGCGCTGGCGGGCTGTGGTGTTTATAACGCGTTGATCGAGCTTGATGGCCCTGAAGTTCCGATCCTGGATGGCAGCGCCGCGCCTTTTGTGAAGCGGTTCCTTGAGGCGGGGTTGGTTCAGCTTGAGGAGCCTGTCTGGGCGATCCGAATTTTGCGCGATGTGGAGGTGCGCCGTGGCGAGGCTTGGGCGCGGCTCAGCCCTGCGGATGAAATGCAGATCGACTTTTCGATTGATTTTGAGGATGCCGCGATTGGCCGCCAGCACAAGGCGCTGAATATGGCGAATGGCTCGTTTGTGCGCGAATTGTGCGACAGCCGCACATTCTGCCGTCAGGCGGATGTGGATGCGATGCACGAGCAGGGGCTTGCTCTGGGCGGCACGCTGGAAAACGCTGTTGTGGTTGCGGGCGACAAAGTGCTTAGCCCCGGCGGATTGCGTCATGCTGATGAGGCGGTGCGCCACAAGATGCTGGATGCTTTGGGCGATCTGGCGCTGGCGGGGGCGCCTTTGCTGGGCGTGTATACCGGCGCGCGGGCAGGTCATGCCATGACCAATGCGTTGTTGCGCAAGCTTTTTGAGACAGAAGGCGCGTTTTGTTTTGTCCGCTGTAGCCCTGCGCAAGCCGCACGGCTGCCGGGCGCGGGCGTTCATTTGGGCGAAATGCCACAAGTCGCCTGAGCGCGCTTTACATTCACAGTCGCATTGGGAATATTTATGCAAATTGCTGCGTGATGGGCATTGTGGAAAGGCACATTATGGCGTTTTGCCCTCGATTTTTCTATGCTAGGACAGAGGCAAGAGTGGCGCGACGCCACGCACAAGACGTAGGTGGGATATCAAGCATGATGAGCGGGCTTTCTCTGGCGAGACTCTTCGGTTTTGCGCTGGTGTGTCTTTCGCTGGCTGGCTGTGGTCAGGAAGGGAAGCTGGCACGGGGCGAAGTTCCGCTGGAAACATTTACGGCCGAGCAGATTTTTGAGCGTGGCGAATTTGAGATGAACCGCCGCCGCTATGAAGACGGGGCCAAGTATTTTGGCGAAGTCGAGCGGCTTTATCCTTATTCCACATGGTCCAAGCGGGCCGTGATCATGCAGGCCTATGCCTTTCACCGTGCCAAGGATTATGCCAATTCACGCGCCTCGGCGCAGCGTTATATCGACTTTTATCCAACCGATGAGGACGCCGCTTATGCGCAGTATTTGCTGGCGCTGAGCTATTATGACCAGATTGATGATGTGGGCCGCGACCAAGGGCTGACCTTTCAGGCGCTGCAAAGCCTGCGCGCTGTGATCGAGGGCTATCCTGACAGTGAATATGCGCGCGCGGCGGTCTTGAAGTTTGATCTGGCGTTTGACCATCTTGCTGGCAAGGAGATGGAGATCGGGCGCTATTATCTCAAGCGGGACCGCTTCACCGCCGCGATCAACCGCTTCCGTGTGGTTGTGGAGGATTTCCAGACCACGACACATACACCCGAAGCGCTGCACCGGCTTGTGGAGTCCT
>JAHBAM020000156.1 GCA_018500125.2 Roseobacter sp.
ACTTTGAGCGAAACGCCTTTCAACACAAGGATCACGTGATTGTAGATCACCTCGATGTTGTTCACTTCCAGAACGGTATCGTTTGTTTCACCAGCATCCAGCATATCAGGGCTCGCTTATTTGAATTCTGTTTCAGGGTTGGCCGCCCGCCCCAAAAAGCGGGCGGCCAGAAGCGCTTAGTTGCAGCGCTGTTCGATGTTGTTTTCAGCGGCAAACGCCTCTGAGTCTGCGGTGATCAGCGGCAGGATAACGTCCATGTCCGATGGTCCGAAGTCAGAGATCAGGCTCCACTTTTTGTCAGCTGCGTTCCACTGCGTGATCCCGCCGAGGCCTGGGCCACCGTGGTTTTCACAGCTCACTTTGAAGCTCGGGCCGAAGTTTGGCATACCAAGTGCTGTCATGCCTTCTTCTGTGATCTCGAGCGCTTCCATACCATCGCGCATCATTGCAGGTGTGATCTGGGCTGTGCCGTGAAGCTCTTGTGCCTTTTTGGCCGCTTCTGCTGCGAGCATCGCCGCATACATACCACGGTTGTAAAGCACTGTGCCGATCTGGTCGCCGGCGCCAGCCGCGAGGCCTTTGTCAACAACGTGTGTCTTGATGTCGTCAAAGATCGGGAAGTCAGACCCGACATTGTGGAACGTCACAGACTTGTAGCCATTGGCCGCTGCGCCCGCTGGCGTCACGTCATGCTCCGCACCTGACCACCAGATCCCGATGAAGTTTTCCATTGGGAAACGGATGTTGGCAGCTTCCTGAATGGCAACCTGGTTCATAACGCCCCAGCCATACATGATGACATAGTCAGGCTTGTCGCGGCGGATTTGAAGCCACTGTGACTTCTGCTCCTGACCGGGGTGATCCACTGGCAGAAGGCTCAGCTCGTAGCCGTGCTTTGCCGAAAGCTCTTCCAATGTGCGGATCGGCTCCTTGCCATAGGCAGAGTTGTGATACACGAGGGCCACTTTTTTGCCCTTGATGTCGCCGCCGTTGGTGTCCAGCAGGTGGTTGATCGCGACCGAGGCACCGTTCCAGTAGTTCGCCGGATAGTTGAACACGTTGCTGAAGACCTTGCCGTTGCGGCAGATGTGCGGCCATAGCCCATTGTGTGAAGCGGAATGCCGTCGGCTGTCACTTTGGGGATCAGCTGGTATGTGATCCCGGTTGAGAGCGGTTGATAGACAAGCGCGCCTTCGCCTTTTGTGGATTCATAGCACTCAACGCCTTTTTCGGTGTTGTAGCCTGTTTCGCACTCAGGAACTTTCGTCATAACGCCGCCGATGCCACCGTCACGCTCGTTGAGCAGTGTGAAATAATCGGCATATCCGTCAGCAAACGGGATACCACCCGCCGCATATGGGCCTGTGCGGTATGAAAGCGACGGGAACACAAGGTCCGCCATCACTGGGCCTGCCGCCATCACGGCTGCCACGGCCATAGTTGCTAGTTTCGTCTTCATCGGGGTCTCCTCCCTTGGTTTTTTCCGATGTTGGCCACAGCCAGTTCGCTGTAGCCCCTATTTGTTGCCCTGCCCTTAGTGAGGGAACGGCCACAACCGTAGTTTCTCTTTCGCCACGCGCCACAGCTGGGCAAGCCCATGCGGCTCGGCGATGAGGAAGATAATGATCAGCGCACCAACGATCACAAGCTGCAAATGCGCAACGATATCAGTGGGCCACCCCATGCCGCCAATGGTCAGGGCATAGGCCATAAAGGCCGCGATGCTGGCAAAGATCCAGCCCACACCCGAGCCGGCAATCAGGCTGCGCGTGCGAATAATATTGATCACCAGCATGACAACCGCAGCAGCAAATGCCACCAGAAACACCCAGCTCATGGCCGAAGAAAAGCCCGAGATTTCATCTGTGCTGTCCGCGAGCATGAGCTTGAGCAGAACTGGCAGCAATACAAGGAAAGCCGCGCCGGCAAAGGAGCCGAAGATCGAACCAAGCCCACCAATGATCACCATAAAGAGCACGATAAACGACTTCTGGATGCCAAAGGCTTCCCCGACCTCAACCGCACCGAGATAGACCGCAAAGAAGAGCGCGCCGGCGATGCCGATGTAAAACGAGCTGACCGCAAAAGCGCTGAGTTTGGCTTTGAGCGGGTTCACCCCGATGATTTCCGCAGCGATGTCCATGTCACGAATGGCCATCCACTTACGCCCTGACGCGCCCCGCGTCAGGTTGCGTGCCACGATCGCACAGAGCGCGGCGATCACCAGACAGAAAAGATAGGTCGCCCAGGCCTCAGTGCTCGGCCCAGTGATCGCGACACCGAAAATCTCGCGTTCAGGCGCGTTGATTTGGCCAGAGGCCGAATAGTTGTAGGCCCAGGACCACTTGTTAAAGAGCCAAACAAGAAAGAACTGCGCCGCCAGCGTAGCAACCGCAAGATAAAAGCCCTTGATGCGCAGACTTGGCAGACCGAAGAGAACCCCAACAACCGCCGTCACAAGCCCCGCGAGGATCACCGAGAAAAAGATATTGATCGGCGGCAGAGCATATTGCACACCGCCAATCCAGATATCGAGACCCGTCATGAACTTGTAGCAGGCATAGGCGCCCACGGCCATAAAGCCCCCTGTGCCAAGCGAAACCTGTCCGCAATAGCCCACAAGGATGTTCAGCCCGATCGCCGCAATCGAATAGATCAGAAACGGCAGGAAGATCGCGTTCACCCAATAATCATTGATCAGAAAGGGAACCATGGCAAAGGCCACAAAGAGCACAAAATAGTAGCGGTAGCGGTCAAATTTGATCGGGAAAGTCTGCCCGTCATCTTGATAGGACGTCTTATAGTCACCAGCCTCACGGTAAAACATCAGACACTCTCCCCGTATTGTTCTTCTAAATGGCTTAGGTCAGCGCGGTTTGCGCGCTTGGCGTAGCCTGTTGCTTCTGCGTGGCGAACGAGCTGGAGATAGGTCCAAAGTCCGATCGCTGCGCCAATGGCGGCACATATTGCGGCCGTCGTGATCTGGCTCTCGCTCTCGGCGTTTGCCGAGAAGGCGAGGTATCCAAAGGCCCAGAAACCCGACCATGCCACCACATTGATAATCGCAATGATTTTCATCATGCCGCTAGACCCTCTCGATGATCTTCTCGCCAAACAGCCCTTGGGGCCGGAAGACAAGGAAGATAAGAGCCAGCACATAGGCAAACCAGTTTTCGGTCGCACCGCCGACCATAGGGCCAACAGCAAATTCAAAGAGCTTTTCGCCGACCCCGATGATCAGACCGCCGACAATCGCGCCCGGAATAGAGGTAAAGCCGCCGAGCATCAGAACCGGAAGCGCCTTGAGCGCGATGAGCGACAGCGAAAACTGCACGCCCGACTTGGTGCCCCACATGATGCCAGCCACCAGCGCGACAAAACCCGCCAAAGACCAGACCATCACCCAGATAAAGTTGAGGTTGATACCAACAGACAGCGCCGCCTGATGATCATCCGCCACAGCCCGCATGGCACGGCCCTGCTTGCTGTATTGGCTGAAAACAACGAGCGCGAGAACAAGCACCGCTGCGATCACGGTTGCGAACATATCTAGCTTATCAATGAAGAACCCGTAGAAGTTTTCGTTGCCAAAGCCCATCCAGCGCGTGTTGTCTTCCAGCCAGATGCTTGCGCCCTGTGGCAGGCCAACATCAAGGTTCTTGATTTCCGATCCCCACATCAGATCGCTGATGCCTTCAAGGAAATAAGCGAGTCCGATTGTCGCCATGAACAAAATGATCGGCTCCTGACCGACAAGATGCTTGAAAACAAACTTCTGCACAAACCACGCCAGCAAAACCATAAAGCCCGCCGTCAGCAAAATGCCCAGAATGGCGGGCAAATGCCAACCGAAGTGATGCACTTCGGAGCCAAACATCGCGTTGATCAGATGGCTGAACGGCACCTGGCCATTCATAATGCCCACAAGCGTTGCCGCCGCAAAAAGCGCCATAACGCCTTGAGCATAGTTGAAAATACCGGAGGCTTTGTAAATCAGAACAAAGCCGAGCGCGACGAGGGCATAAAGCACCCCGGCCATAAGACCGTTCAGGAAGACTTCGATCCCAAAAATCAGATTGTCAGGCATTGTTGAGGCCTCCAAATACTTGTGTCAGTTGGGTTTGCTCAGTCATGGCTCACCCCCAAATAGGCGTCGATCACGTCTTGGTTGTTGCGCACCTCATCCGGCGTGCCATCCCCGATCTTCTTGCCATAATCCATCACGACAACACGGTCGCTCAAGTCCATAACAACGCCCATATCGTGCTCGATCAGAGCAATCGTGGTTCCAAATTCGTCATTCACATCCAGAATAAAGCGGCTCATGTCCTCTTTTTCCTCGACGTTCATCCCGGCCATTGGCTCGTCCAGCAGCAGAAGCGACGGCTCCGCAGCCAGAGCGCGCGCCAGCTCGACGCGTTTCTTGAGGCCATACGGCAGACGCGCAACAGGCGTTTTACGGATCGCCTGAATTTCGAGGAAATCGATGATTTTCTCGGCCTTCTCGCGGTTGGCAACTTCCTCGGCCTCGGCCTTGCCCTTCCAGAGACCCTGAGCAAACAGCCCTGTGGTCATGTGGTTGAGCCGGCCTGTCATCACGTTATCAAGAACGCTCATACCGTCAAACAAAGCGATGTTCTGAAATGTCCGTGCGATGCCTTGACGAGCGACTTCATAGGGCCGCATCTGCGGACGCTTCGCGCCCTGATACCAGACCTCACCCTGCTGGGGGATGTAAAATCCTGAAATCACATTGAGCATCGAGGATTTGCCCGCACCGTTCGGGCCGATGATCGCGCGGATCTCGCCTTCCTTGATGTCAAAGCTGATGTCAGTGATCGCCTTCACCCCGCCAAAACTCAGCGTGATGTTTTTCATTTCCATCAACGTGCCGCCAATCTTGCGACCGTCGGCTGTGGTGTAGCCGTCTGTGCTCATATCGTTCATTCTGCTGCCACCTTCTGTGTCGTGACGGTTTGAACCTTGGCGTCAATAATGCTCAAAGTCGCGCTGATCGCGCCCTTGCGGCCGTCTTCATAGGTTACTTCCGTTGTGGTCGAAATTTGCGGCGAGCCGTCATAAAGCGCGTCAATGATGTCTTTGAACTTGTCGGCCACAATCACACGGCGCACTTTACGTGTCCGCGTCATCTCGCCATCATCCGCATCCAGCTCTTTGTGCAAGACAACAAAGCGGTGCACCTGACAGCCTGAAAGCATCTCGTCCTGCGCGACCGATTTATTCACCGCTTCGACATGGCTTTGTATCGAAGCCAATACCTTGGGGTGACCGGCCAGTTCCTGATAGGACGCATAGGCAATGTTGTTGCGCTCGGCCCAGTTCCCGACAGCGGTCAGGTCGATATTGATAAAGGCAACACAGCGGTCCTTGCCGTTGCCAAAAAGCACAGCCTCCAGAATATCAGGGTAGAACTTGAGCTTGTTCTCGACATACTTCGGAGCAAACAGGCTTCCGTCGGCCATTGTTCCGACGTCTTTGGCGCGGTCAATGATCCGCAGATGCCCCGTGTCAGGCTCAAAGAAGCCCGCATCGCCCGTCGCAACCCAGCCTTCGGCGTCTTTGGTTGAAGCGGTGCTTTCGGCGTTCTTGTAATATTCGACAAAAGTGCCTTCCGAGCGATAATAGATTTCGCCGTTTTCTTCGATCCGGATCTCGACGCCCTTTGCAGGGACGCCCACAGTGTCAGCACGCACTTCGCCGTCCGGCTGCACCGTTATGAAAACAGATGCTTCCGTCTGGCCGTAAAGCTGCTTGAGGTTGATCCCGAGCGAGCGATAAAACTCGAAAATTTCCGGGCCAATCGCCTCACCGGCGGTATAGCCAACACGCACACGGCTAAAGCCAAGCGTGTTCTTGAGCGGACCATAAATCGCAAGATCACCGATCTTGTATTTCAAGCGGTCCCAAAGGCTCACAGGCTTACCATCCAAAATCGCCGGTCCGACTTTCTTCGCATGGGCCATAAACACATCAAAGAGCCGCTTCTTGAAGGGGCTCGCATCTTCCATGCGGATCATCACATTGGTGAGCTGCGTTTCAAAAATACGCGGCGGCGCAAAGTAATATGTCGGACCAATCTCGCGCAGATCGGTCATCATTGTTTCGGGGCTTTCAGGGCAATTCGTGCAGAAGCCCGTCCAATAGGCCTGACCGACGGAGAAGATAAAATCGCCCACCCAAGCCATCGGCAGATAAGCCAGAATCTCGTCACCCGCATTCAGATGATCAAACTCGCTTGCGTTTTTGGCTGTCTCGATGATGTTGCGGTTAGAAAGCACAACACCCTTTGGCTTGCCTGTCGTGCCTGAGGTATAGAGCATCACGCAGGTGCTGTCATAGGTCAGCTTCTCGCGACGCGCCTTCAGATCTTCGATCCACTCATAATAAGCCGCACGACCCTGCGCCTGAATATCGACAAAGCGGTGCAGCGCCTGATGGTCATATTTGCGAAGGCCACGCGGATCGACATAGATCATATGTTCGAATTGATGCAGGCCATCTTGAATCTCGATGACTTTATCGACCTGTTCCTGATCCTCACAAACCACAAACCGCGCGCCGCAATGTTCCATCACATAGGCCATCTCTTCGGCAGATGCGTCCTGATAGAGCGGAACGGGAACAGCGCCCACAGATTGCGCCGCGACCATGGTCCAATAAAAATGAGGGCGGTTTCGGCCAATGATGGCGATAAAGTCGCCCTCATTCACACCCAAGTTGATAAACCCAAGCGCCAGCGCCTCGATTTCCTTCTCGGCCTCGGCCCATGTCCAGCTTTGCCAGATGCCAAATTCTTTTTCCCGGTAAGCCGCCTTATTGGCAAACTCCCGAGCGTTGCGCTGCAATAGCGCTGGAACAGACGCAAGTCCGTTCGTCGCTTCTGACGACTGTGTCACTTCTTTTCCTCCCTTTGTCCCTTTCGGGCCAAACTCGCCACTTTCAGGGCGATTCTCCTCCCCCCAGCGTGACTGTTTCAGAGTTGCCGTCAACTTTTACCTGATCATTTCCCGAATCTAACGAATTGTAACAAGCTCGATTTGCCGCCCTGTTGGGCTTTGCCTGCCGGTCTTTGGGTGTTAGCACATAGCAAGAAAGGCGGCTTATGAGCACACTCTCAAACAATCAGGCCATGACAATGGCCGGGCTGAATCTGATCCAGCAGGCGCTGACAATTTATGACAGCGACCTGAGGCTCGTCTTGTCAAACGAGCGCTTTCGCCAAATGTTTGCCCTGCCGGACTGGGTTGTCGCGCCGGGAGCAGACTTTGCCGCAACCATTCGATACCTGACAGAGCGTGGCGAATACGGCGCTGTCGATGATGTCGATGCCTTTGTGAAAGAACGCGTCGATCTCGCCCGCGCCTTTGAAGCCCATTACCTCGAACGCCAGATGGGCAACGGGCGCTGGATCTCTGTGGAAGGGTCCCCTTTGCCCAATGGTGGCTGGGTCGCCGTCTATACCGATATCACCGGGTCAAAGCGTCAGGAAGAACTCCTGCGCACGCGCTCGGAAACGCTGTCTGACCAGCTGCTCACCCGCGCAGAAGAGCTTGCGTCAACCAATCGTGAGCTTGAGGCAACCGTAACAGCGCTGGAAGAGGCCAAACGCCAGCTCACCGCAATGGAAGCACGCACCCGCCTTACAACAGAAATGATGCCGGCCCATATCGCCCACGTCAGCGCCGAGAAAGTCTATACGTTTTCAAACCGCCGGGTCAGCTCTGTCATGCCGGGGAGTATGGCCGACCCGGTCGGCCATCACGCCTGTGAGGTTCTAGGCCCACAGCCATACAGCGTTATTTCGCCCCATCTTGAGCGTGGCTTCGCAGGCAAACCTTCGGTCTTTGAATTCAACCACGAACCAAGCTCGCGCCGCATCCGCGTCGCGCTCACCCCCGACGGGAGCACAGGCGGCGTCTATATCTTGTCGATGGATATCACGGAAGAAACCCAAACACGGGCCACGCTCCAGCAAACCCGGCGCCGGGAACTGGCGGCGCAAATGGTCTCGGGCCTTGCCCATGACTTCTCCAACCTGCTGACAATTGTGCTCGGCTCTCAAAGTCGCTTGCTCGGCTTTGATCTGCCCCCCAAGGCCGACGCCCTGGTCGGCGCCACAATAACAGCCGCGCGCCGCGGCGGCGATCTGCTCAACCGTATTGCCGATATGACAGGCCTGCGGGATTTGCATCCGCTCCCGACTCGGCTCAGCAGCTTTCTGACCGAGTTTCAAACACTCGCCGAAACAACATTGCCGGAAGGCGTCAGCCTTGAGATCACCCAAACAAACAAACCCTACGGGCTGACGCTCATGCTCGATGCCGGGAGCTTGCGCGACAGTTTGCTCAACCTTATTCTCAATGCCCGTGATGCCTGCAATGGCACAGGCAAAATCGCCCTCACGGTGACGCTGGTCCAGAACACATGGATCGACTTTATCGTATCCGACACGGGGCCTGGCTTTTCCGAGCACGCTTTGGCGAAAGTTTTTGATCCTTTTTTCACCACCAAGGGCGACAATGGCTCAGGCCTCGGCCTTGCTATGGTGTATGATATGGCAAAGCTGTCTGGTGGCCGGGTTCAGGCACGCAACGGGCCTGTCGGCGCAGAGGTCAGCCTGCGCCTGCCATTGCGCCTTGCGCCGGCCCCTGTCGCACCGGGGCTTGCGCTTCTGGTGGAAGACAACCCCTTGATCCGCACAGATGTGCGCGAAATGCTGATTGCCCAAGGCCATACCGTTATCGAGGCCACAAGCACCGAAGAAGCGCTGCTGCTGGCGCAGGATTTGCCAGATATTGCCCTTGTTCTCTCGGATATTTCGCTGGAAGGCGAGGCCACCGGCATCGATTTGCTCGAACGGTTGGGGGAAAACCGGCCCCCGAGCTTTCTGATGACCTCGCTGCCCGAAACGGATCCGCTCTTTCAACGCGCCGTTTTGCTTGCCCCTGTTGTTCGCAAACCCTTCACAGCCGAAACCCTCAACAGCTATCTCGGATCGGACATCCCCTCATGACCAAGCCTCTTGTAACCATTCTGGATGATGAACGCGCCATTCGCCAAATGCTCACGGACGCATTGGAAGAGGCCGGCTTTGATACGATGAGTTTTGGCCGCGCCACAGAATTTGAAGCGGCTCTCAAGACCGCCACACCCGATGTCTGCCTTGTCGACCTGTCCTTGCCCGACAAAGACGGGCTGACCCTCGTTCACAGGCTTGCGCTGGAACAGGGCGCCAGTGTGATTATCATCTCCGGGCGCGCACAGGTTCAGGACCGGGTGACCGGCCTTGAGCTTGGCGCGGATGATTACATCATCAAACCCTTCGAGCCTGCGGAAGTTGTCGCGCGGGTGCGCGCCCGCCTGCGCAAGGCCGCACCGGCCCCCCAAAGCACGGAAACCGCCCGTTTCAACGGCTGGACTGCATTTTTTGACCGCTATTTGCTGGTTGATGAAACAGGCATGGAGACCGCTTTTTCCCATGCCGAAGGCGAAGTTCTCAGGCTGTTTCTGGAGCGCCCCAAACGCCTTATTTCACGCGCAAATATGCAAGAAAGCCTCGGTGGCGCGGCGGGCGAAAGCTTTGACAGGGCGATGGATGTCCGCATTTCGCGTTTGCGCACCAAGCTGGGCGAAGACCCGAAAAACCCGAGGTTGATCAAAACAATTTACGGCGCGGGCTATATCTTTCTCGGGGATGTCCTTTGGGGGTAAAATCTTCAGCCTAGCTGTCGCGCCCCCCTTCGAATTTGGCTTCGCCAAATCCGACCCGCTGGGGGAGCGCTGCTCCCCCAGACCCCCTCGGGATATTTGGAGAAAGAAAAAGGCAAGCAAAGTCTGACCAGTGTCTGGCCTAGCCAAGCTTTGACACGGCTCCGGCCAGGACTTTAAGGCCCGTTATCAAATCGGCCTCGCGGGTGTCTTCCTCAAAGGCATGGCTAATGCCATTGAGAGAAGGAACAAAGAGCATCGCAACCGGCATATGACGCGCGACATTGGTGGCATCATGCAGCGCGCCGGAGGGCATCAGGCGCCAGCGCCCGCCGGTCTGCGCCTGAGCGCTTGCCTCAAGCGCGGCGCGCAACCGTTTGTCCATGGCAACAGGCTCAAGCCCGAGCATCGGGCCAAAAGAAACCCCAAGCCCGCGCGCCTGCGCCACGTCTTGAGCTGTCTGGCGCACCAGGGAGTCCATGCGCCCCAAGCGGTCGGCGTCGCCATCCCGCCACTGCATCGAGAACGTGGCCCGCCCCGGCACAATGGAATGCGCATCCGGGTGCAACTTGACATGGCCGATTGTCCAGACGGTCTGGGGCGTCACGACATTTTGAAACCGGTCTGCGATCAGCGTGTTGAAGGCGCCCAGCGCTTGAAAGGCATCTTTGCGCAGGTGCATAGGGGTTGTGCCTGCGTGGTTCTGCTCGCCCTCAAATGTAATGCGCATATCGCGAATGCCGACAATATCGGTCACGATGCCAACCGCCTCGCCCGCCTGGTCAAGCCACGGGCCTTGCTCGATATGCATCTCGATGAACCCCGAAAACGGCTCTGGGTCTAGAAATCCTCTCGCCAGAGACGCCATCGAGGCCCGCGCCTTGGCGAGGGTTTGTCCTGTGCGATCGGTGAGTTGATCGGCCTTGTTGAGCGACATCTGTCCGGACCAGACCGTGCTGCCCGTGGTCACACCAAAGCGGCCTTCCTCGTCCTGAAAGCTCACCACAGACACCGCCGGCCCGCCGGCCTCTTTGGCGGCGCGGGCGACTTCCAGTCCGGCAATCACGCCCAAGGCCCCGTCAAGCCAGCCGCCCTCGGGCTGGCTGTCGGAATGGGAGCCAAGCAGGAGCGATTTGGGCGCATCGGACAATCCGAACAGAGAGCCCATCGGATCATAATGGACCTTGAGGCCAGCCGCTTCAAACCTCTCCGCAAGCCAGGCCCGCGCGGCGATATCAGCCGCGCTATAGGCCGGGCGCACAACGCCTTTGGCAACACCGGATGCTCCGAAGGCGCGCAGCCTGTGCAGATCGGCGAGGAAGCGGGTTGGATTTATCTTCATCTGCTACTCCGCAGCAACCGCGCCTTCGGCCTTCTCCACTTTTACCGCAGAAAACTTGAACTCGGGGATTTTACCGTAGGGATCAAGCGCTGGATTGGTCAGGATATTTGCAGCCGCTTCCACATAGGCAAAGGGCACAAACACCATGTCTTCTGCCACAGCCCGATCGGCCCGCGCCATGATCACGATACTGCCGCGGCGGGTGCTCAGGCGCACGTGGTCTCCGGGCGCAACACCGAGGCGGCGCAGCGTTTTGGGGTGAAGCGAGCAATTGGCCTCAGGCTCCACCGCATCCAGCACATTCGAGCGCCGCGTCATCGAGCCGGTGTGCCAATGCTCAAGCTGGCGCCCCGTGGTCATGATCATCGGATAGTCCGCATCAGGGGCTTCATCAGGCGCGATCACGCTGGCCGGGGTAAATTTGGCGCGCCCTTGGGCCCGCGGAAAACCGTCTCCAAAGACAATCGGCTGCCCCGGGTCTGTTTCGGAGAGCGAGGGGTAGGTGATCGTCTCGGTCTTGAGGCGCTCCCATGTTATATTGTTGAGCGACGCCATGTTGAGCTTCATCTCGTTGAAGACCTCGGACACATCGCCATACTCCCAGTCAAGCCCGACGCGCTGCGCAAGCTCGACGGTGATTTTCCAGTCTTCACGCGCCTCGCCCGGCGGCGTCACGGCGGGGCGCACACGCTGAACCTGACGGTTTGTGTTGCTCACCGTGCCATTCTTTTCATAGAGCGCGGAGGCCGGCAGGATGACATCTGCATAATTCGCCGTCTCTGTCAGGAAAATATCCTGCACAACAAGATGCTCCAGCTTCGCCAAGGCGTCGCGGGCGTGCTCGACATCGGGGTCGGACATGGCAGGGTTTTCGCCCTGAATATACATCCCCTTGATGTTGCCGGCATAAGCTTCATCCATGATTTCCGTGACCGTCAGGCCTTTTTCGTTGGAAAAGTCACCAGACCCCCAAACATCGGTAAAGGCTTTGCGGATCCCGTCATCCATCACGCTCTGGTAGTCAGGCAAGAACATCGGAACAAGCCCCGCATCCGAGGCCCCCTGCACGTTGTTTTGCCCTCTGAGCGGATGCAGCCCGGCGCCGGGCTTGCCGACATTGCCTGTCATCAAAGCAAGCGAAATCAAGCAGCGGGAATTATCCGTGCCATGGATGTGCTGGCTCACGCCCATGCCCCAGAAAATCATTCCCGCGTCAGCCCCGGCAAAGAGGCGCGCGACGCGGCGCAACTGATCCGGGGAAACGCCACAAATCTCGCTCATTGCCTCTGGCGAGAAATCTTTCAAATGCGCTTTTTCGGCGTCCCAGTTTTCGGTCCAACGGTTGATATAGGCGCTGTCATAAAGCTCTTCTTCCACGATCACGTGCATGATCGCATTCAGCATACTCACGTCTGCCCCCGGGCGGAACTGCACCATCTCTTCGGCAAAGCGCTTCAGTCCGACACCGCGCGGATCCATCACGATAAGCTTGCCGCCCCGCTTGGCGAACTGCTTGAAATAGGTCGCCGCAACGGGGTGGTTTTCTATAGGGTTCGCACCAATGATGATGGCCACATCCGCATTTGTGATCTCGTTGAATGTTGCCGTGACAGCGCCGGAGCCGACATTTTCGATCAGCGCGGTGACAGAGCTGGCGTGGCAAAGCCGTGTGCAGTGATCCACATTATTGTGCAAAAAGCCCTGCCGGATGAATTTCTGGAACAGATAGGCTTCCTCATTGGTGCATTTTGCAGAGCCAAATCCCGCAACGGATTTGCCCCCCTCGCGCGCGCGCAGCCCAGACAGGCCGCGTGCCGCAACATCCATCGCCTCATCCCAACTCGCCTCGCGAAAAAACTCGCTCCAGTTGTCCGGATGCACATTCAGGCCCTTGGCTGGGGCGTCCTCGCGGCGGATAAGCGGCTTTGTCAGGCGGTGGGCGTGGTGAATGTAGTCAAAGCCAAAGCGGCCCTTCACGCAGAGCCGCCCCTCATTGGCGGGGCCGTTGATCCCCTCGACATATTTCACCTTGCCGTCTTTGACCTTGAGCGACACTTTACAGCCAACGCCGCAAAACGGGCAGACGCTTTCTGTCTCGCTGTCAAAATCCTTGCTGTCGCCTTGCTGCTGATCGTCGAGCACGGTCGCAGGCATCAGCGCGCCGGTCGGGCAGGCCTGAACACATTCACCACAGGCCACACAGGAACTCTCCCCCATTGGATCATCCATATCAAACACAGGATAAGCCGAATGCCCGCGCCCGGCCATGCCGATCACATCGTTGACCTGCACTTCCCGGCAGGCCCGCACACAAAGGCCACAGGAAATACAGGCATCAAGGTTCACACGCATCGCAACATGGCTGTCATCCAGCAGAGGGATATGCCCGTCTTCCAGCTTGGGAAAGCGGCTCTCGCTGACGCCGTTCAGCTCCGCCATCTCCCACATATGGGCAGATTTGTCGTGGCTCGTGTCGCGCTCGGGTAAATCGGCCAAGAGCATCTCGACAACCATCTTGCGCGCCGCCGTCGCACGCGCATTATTGGTCACAACAACCATGCCCTCCTGCGGCTCGCGGATACAGGACGCCGCCAGACTGCGCTCCCCTTCGATCTCGACCATACAGGCGCGGCAGTTGCCATCAGGGCGATATCCCGGCGCTGGCTTATGGCACAGATGCGGAATAACCAGCCCGCGCCCGTTTGCCACTTCCCAAATGGTCATGCCCTTTTCGGCCACAACCTGCTCGCCATCGAGCGTAAACTTAACTGTCTCAGACATCGCGCGTCTCCTGTCGATCTTAGCCTAACATAAACCAGAGACAGACGCCTGAACACCTCACGTTCCCGACACCCCGCGCGCTTTTTGCGCCGCCTTTCGTGACAGCGCATTTTCTTTGCCCCGACACCCTTTAACCTGCTGCGGCCTAAGGCTAACCTCTGCGCGAATTTGATCAAATGAGGCGCAGATGGCAGAACTGATTCTGGTGCGGCACGGGCAGGCCAACAGCCACGCCACAGATGAGGCCAGCTATGACAAGCTCTCCGAGCTGGGCCATACGCAAGCCCGCTGGCTTGGCGAACACCTGCGCGCCACCAACCCCCATTTTGACCATGTCATCACAGGCACCCTGCGCCGCCAGAAAGAGACGGCCGCAGGCATGGGCTACAAGCAAACCCGTGTTGACGGACGCCTTGACGAGCTGCAATATTTCGCAATGGCTGCGGCCCTTGAAGCCGAGCATGGCATCGTCACCCCAAACGACCCAACCGAGTTTGCCGCCCACCTCCCCAAAATGATCGGCTACTGGGCCGCCGATAAAGTCAAAACTGTTCCAGAGCGTTTTGCAGATTTTCACGCCCGCACGACCGGCCTTGTTGAAGAGGTCTGCGAAGGTCATGGCCGTGTGCTTCTGGTGACATCGGGCGGTGTCATCGGAACGATCCTGCGCCATGTCTTGCATCTCTCCGACGAAGGCATGGCCAAGATCATGCTGCAAGTGATGAACTCTTCGGTGCACCGCCTCGAATATGTCCACGGCCAGCTCATGCTTGGCAGCTTCAACGCCACGCCTCACCTTGATATCCCCGGCCGCGAACACGCGCGCACTTTTGTTTGAACAGGAGCACCCCATGACCCATCTCTGGCTCAGAGCCGAACAACGCGCCCATGAAGAACGCGTCGGTCTCACGCCCGAAGGCGCAAAAGCACTGATCAACGCAGGCTTGCGCCTCACGGTCGAGGACAGCTCCGTGCGCGCCATTCCCCTGCAAGGCTACATAGATGCCGGGGCCGAAATCGCAGCGGAAAACAGCTGGCCCACCGCGCCAAAAGACGCGATCATCTTTGGCCTGAAAGAACTCCCAGAGGATGGCACGCCGCTGCCCCACCGTCACATCATGTTCGGCCATGCCTACAAGGGGCAGTTTTCAGGCAAGGCTCTGCTCAAGCGCTTTGAAGCGGGCGGCGGAACACTCTATGACCTTGAGTATCTCATCGACGAAACAGGCCGCCGCGTGGCTGCCTTCGGCTATTGGGCCGGCTTTGCCGGCGCGGCGGTCACACTCAAGACATGGCTCGCGCAACGCTCTGGTGCGCTCTGCCCGCCCGTCGGCGCCTATGCCAACAAAGACGCTCTCCTGAGCGATCTGCGTGCCGAACTGACGGGCCAAACGCCCTCCGCCATCGTCATCGGCGCTCTGGGCCGCGTCGGCACCGGCGCCTCCGACCTGCTTGAGGCCATGGGCGTTCCCGTCACCAAATGGGACATGGCCGAAACCGCAAGTGGCGGCCCCTTCCCGGAGATCGTCGACCATGACATCTTTATCAACTGCATTCTGGCCCGACCGGGAACGCCGCAGTTTGTTCCGCTCGCTGCCAAAGAGGCCCCGCGAAAGCTCACAGCCATCGGCGATGTCGCCTGCGACCCTGACAGCGATTACAACCCGATTCCGCTCTACTCCGAAGCAACAACATGGGATGCCCCCGCTGTGCGCGTCCACGCAACACCCCCGCTTGACATCATGGCAATCGACAATCTGCCGTCCATGCTCCCGCTCGAAAGCTCTGAAGACTTTGCCGCACAGCTTCTGCCCTCTCTGCTTGGGCTGGGCGCGCTGACAGAGGGTGTCTGGGCGCGCGCAGAAGCCGAGTTTATCAAACATATAGGCGCTCTATGACACCTGTGCTCTTTGTCGGATATCTTGCCGCCGCGCTTGGCACGGTTTGCTGGATACCACAGGCCTGGAAAGCCTGGAGCACAGGCGACACATCAGGAATATCGCTGCTCTCCAATATGCTGTTTCTGACCACCGTATCGCTTTGGCTTCTCTATGGACTTTTGGTCGCAGACTGGCCCATCATTATAGCAAATATTTTCGCCGTGCTCGCGATCATCTCGATCGTCACCGCGAAACTGAAATATAAATAAGGGACATTAAACATGACAATCCATTGGTGCGGCACAGGCCTCTCGGCGATCCCAGGCCTTCGCAAGCTGATAAACGAAGGCCACGAGGTTGTGGTCTGGAATCGCACAACCGCCAAGGCCGAAGAGGCCGTGGGCGATATCGCAAAAGACATCCGCGCCTTTGATATGGAGGCAATCACAGCCGCCACAGCCAAAGGCGATATCGTCGTCTCCATGCTGCCCGGCGACTGGCACGTGCCGCTGGCCGAAATGTGCCTGACCCGCGGCGCAAACTTCGTCAGCTCCTCTTATATCGCCCCGGAAATGCGCGCGCTTGATGGTGCCTTCCGCGACGCCGGCCTCGCCTCGGTCAATGAAGTCGGCCTTGATCCGGGGATCGATCATCTCATGGCCCACGCCCTGGTTGCGGATTACCGTGCAAGCGCGGCCTATGACGCCAAAGCCGATATCTCCTTTGTGTCTTATTGTGGCGGTATTCCAAAACATCCCAATCCGTTCCGTTACAAATTCAGCTGGTCCCCGCTGGGGGTGCTCAAGGCGCTGCGCTCCCCGTCAAAATCGATCAAGAACTTCACTGAACTCAACGTCTCTCGCCCCTGGGACGCGATCAGCTCTTACGCCGCGCCCCTCGCGACCCCTGAAACCTTCGAGGTCTACCCCAACCGGGATAGCCTGCCCTTCATGGCCGATTACCGCTTTGAGCCAAGTTGGCGCATCAAGGAATTTGTCCGCGGCACGCTGCGCCTCAACGGATGGAAGGAGGCTTGGGCCGATGTCTTCACAGAAATCGAAACGCTCTCCGGCCCCGAAGGCGACACCCGCCTCAAAGAGATGTCAGACGGGTTCTGGGCCGAAAACGCCTATGACGAAGGCGAGCCTGACCGGGTTGTGATGTGTGTCGGCTTCAAAGCCGAAGCCGGCGGCGTTGACATCTTCAACAAGACTTATGTCATGGACGCATGGGGCGATGCGCGCGGCACAGCGATGGCCCGCCTCGTCTCGATCCCCGTTGCTCTGGCCGTCAAGGCTGTGCTCGATCGCGAGATCAGCGCAGGCGTTCACCCCGCACCCCATGATCCAAAGCTGGTCACCGAATGGCTCGATACGGTCGATGCCCTCTGTCTCTTATACACATCT
>JAHBAM020000110.1 GCA_018500125.2 Roseobacter sp.
AGATGTGTATAAGAGACAGCCACCAATCCGCTCGGGCAGCACAAAAGCGATCACAATAAAGGCCAGCCCCATCAGGATACCGATGATATCGCCTGACATGGCGGTCAGCCCGTCAAATTTTGAGCCGGGAACGGCGCCAAGCGTGGTTTTTCCGCCCATCACATCATCGAGCAGACCGCTGGCTTTCCAGGCCGGATAGGTGACCATATAGGCCGCCGCGCCCAGCAAGCCGCCGGCGATAAAGAAAAGCGCATCCTTACGCCCGGAGGCGGCCGCACACACGCCCGTTCCGGGGCAGAACCCGGAGGCCGCCCAGCCGGCCCCAAGCATAAGCCCCCCGACAAAGACACCGACATAGGCGGCTTTGACACTCATATGGCCCACATCTACAAGCCCGACCATCTGGCCCGCAAACATCAGAACAGAGCCTGTGCCGATCGCGAGCAGAATGGTTTTCATCAGGTTGAGATTTGTCAGCGCCAGCATTCGGCCAATGAAGGTCGGGTTGGTTGCGCCGATCCGGTCGAGCACGGCGCCAAAGGCTGCGCCAATCACAATTGCCAGTAGAATTTCCATCTCAGCTCTCCTTCCGATACATCATCATCGCCACAGGCACAGCCGCCGCAAAAGCGCCCGCCGCAAAGAGATAGCCCGACACAGCCGTCTGCATCATCCCGCTCATCATATGGCCCGAGGTGCAGCCCCCCGCGAGGCGCGCGCCGTAAAGCACGATAAAACCGCCCAGAAAGGCCACAAGATAGCGCTTTGCCTGGCTGTTTCCGTAGGTGTTGCGCCAGATTTCAGGCATCCCGCGCTCGGCCTGATCCAGCCCGCCGCGCAGGCGTGTCGACAAAAACGCCCCGGCCATCATCGCCAGAACAAAGACAAACGAATAATTCAGCGGGTTGGCCACGGATTTGGCATATTTGCCGCCCGATTTCGCCAGATAGGCGTTGGTCGAGGTATAGCCCTCTTCGGTTTTGGTCACGAGGTCGCTGTTCACAATATCCCCGATGATACCATCCAGAATAACAAATTGCGTGCTCACCCCGATCGGCTTCACAAGCAGCACAGCGAGGAAAAAGACCCCCCCGAGCAGCACGCCGCCAATCTTCCAGTCCAGTGTCATGGTGTTTCCTCCTGTTAAGGTCCTGCGCTGGGCTACCACAGATGTCACGGGCGCGACTTGATACATATCAAACTCCGCATATGTGGCCCGATTGTTTCCAATCTTGTTAAAATCACACATATTTACCGTATCAAACGGCCAAAGATTGACGGACGACTCCCCGGATGTCATATATTTTGGAAACAATCAGATGCCAGAATGCCAAAAAGGCGCGGCACAAATAGGCGGGCAGCCCATGTTAGATTTTTCCGGCTTTCGAGCTGGCGTACGAGTTTGGTGTGTATCACCGGTCAGGGGCGCATAATGCGCATCACAGCTCTCACCTGCGTTAAAAACGAAGGCCCGTTCCTTTTGGAATGGATCGCCTTCAACCGTGTGATCGGCGTCAGCGACTTTCTGTTTTATCACAATGATTGCACCGACGGCACAGACCGCCTGCTTGCCAAGCTGCAAGAGCACGGCATCGTCCATCAGCTTCCCAATCCCGCCGAGGGGCGCAACTACCAGATGGAGGCGCTCAAAAAGGCGCGCCGCCAGCCTGTGATCAAACAGGCCGATTGGGTCTGGGTGGCGGATGTGGACGAGTTTCTCAACATCCATGTCGGAGATCATACGATCCCCGCGCTGATCAAGGCCTGCGGCGATCCGCAGGTGATTTCGCTCACCTTCCAGTTTTTTGCCAACAACGGTGTCGAGGCCTTTGAAGACAGGCCGGTGATCGAGCAGTTCCTTTACAGTCACAACCCCGACATCTGGACCACCGAAATGGCGATCGAGGTGAAATCTCTCGTGCGCGCCGATTTCCCGCTCAATTACTATGGCGCCCACCGCCCCTTTCATGACGAGGATGTCCCAAGGCGCAACCAGCCCAAATGGAGCGATGGCGCGGGCCGCGCCGTGCCGATCCAGTTTATCAAGCGGGTCAACAAGCGGCGCATCCGCAAATTTCCCTCCAGAGGCGCGCGCGCCTTTGCCACGCTCAATCACTACGCGCTGCGCTCGCTGGACAGCTATCTCGTCAAAAACGACCGCGGCGATGTCAACCGCGAGTTCCGCGCGTTTGATGATGCCTACTGGCGCGAGCGCAACGACGCCGCCTATTTTGACGACAGCATCCTGCGCTACTTGGCGCCCCTCAAAGCCGAGATCGCCCGCCTCAAGGCGCTCGACGGGGTCGCGGATCTGCACGAAGACTGCGTGACGCTGCACCGCGCCAAACTGGCAGAGCTGATGGCGCAGGAGAGCTATCTGGCCATGCGCAAGCAGCTTCAGGGCTGCTCGCCCTACCCGCCCGCCGAAGCCGAGCTGCGCGCCTTGTTAGGGCTGCCGGCATGAGTGAGAGCTTCAAGATCGTCAATCTCGGCCTGCCCAAGACCGGCACGACCACGCTCACCCGCGCGCTGCGCCGCGCCGCGATTGCCACAGCCGACTGGAAAATTCACCGCCGCCAGACCGCAGATGAAACCCTGATCGGGCAACACCTTGGCACGATTCTCTATCAGGATTATTACGCCAGCGGCGACCCGCTCGCCCGGCTGTCGCGGTTTCGCGCGTTCAACGAGCTGAGCCACGCGGGCCTGAAACATTCGCTCTGGCCCCAGACCGACTGGGCCTTGCTCGATGCGATTGAAAAACATCACCCAAAGACCCGCTTCCTGCTCAACACCCGAAACCCCGCAGAGGCCGCCGCCTCGATCCTGCGCTGGGGCAATATGGGCACGCTGCGCCTGCCCAATACCAATGTTCCGGGCCTGCCCATCGGCTACGGGGCAAGCGAGGCGCAGCTCGCGCGCTGGATCGCGGGGCATTATGCCTTTGTGCGCCGCGTTTTTGCCGGGCACCCGCTGTTTTTGGAATTTGACATCGCCGACGCGGCCGCACGCCACAAGATCGGCGCGTTTCTGGGCACCAAACTGCCATGGTGGGGCCGCGCCAATGCGCGCCCTGCCGCCACACCCGAGCCAGAGTCAGAGCCAGAGCAAGAAACCGTGTCAGAGCCGGCACAGCCAGAACAGGCAGAGTCATAATGCGCATTCATCTCCTCATAGGCCCCACAGCCGAAAGCGCAGACCGCTTTCGCACCATCCTCAAAAAGAAGAACGCGCTCTTGGCCAAATCGGGGATTCTCTGCCCCGATTGGAACCATATCCGCCTGTATATGGCCTGTGCCGACCCTGAGGCTGTGGGTGTGATCCGCTTCAAGCGCGGCTTTTCCAGCCCCAAGGCCCAACAGGCGCTCTATGACGAGATCGCCCTTCAGCTCAAGCGCGCCAAGGATGAGGACAGCCCCAAAATGCTGGTGCTCGCCAATGGCCAGCTCGGCTCTATGCTCACCTCACGATCAGAGCTTAAGCGGCTGAAAGCGCTTCTCAATACAGTTTCCAACGATATTCACATCACCGCCCATGTCGATGAGCAAGCGCGCCTTCTGGCGCCGCTTTATGCCAATAAGGTCATGGAGGGGCGCCGCACCAGCCTTGAGGCCGAAATCACCCTCGCCAAGGCCAAGGACTGGTGGGGCGGCGCCCTTGCCCTGCGCGGTGAGAACGCGCCCTATTATGGCCTGTTCAATGATATCCAGCACCCCTCTCCCTGGCTCGATTTCGAAGGGATGGTTGCGGCCTGGGAAGATGTCTTTGGTCAAAAGAGCGTCACCCTGCGCCCGCTTGCGCGCCCCGCGCTCCTTTCCGAGGAGGCCCCCGCCGAGCTTGGCGCGATTCTTGGGCTGAGCGAGCCGCTTGGCAAAATCGAGCCGGGTAAGGCCGAGGGGCTGCATTCGGCGATCTCGGTCAGCCGCGTGCGTCAGTTCAATGCGCTTCTGATCGCCTATATGCAGGCCAAAGAGGTCTTCACCCCGCGCGATCTCTGGCGCACGCTCATAACCGAAGTCCAGCTTCCGGGCGCGCCGATTGCGCCGGGCAGCCTCGGCGCCGTGTCACAGCATTTTGCCGCCGCCAACGCCCGCTTGACCGCGCGGTTTCCGGCTCTCGCCGAGGCGCTCACGCCGGATTCGCGACTCAAGGACTGGGCCGAAGCCGACGGCACAAAAGGCTACCGCGCCAGTCAATATCTCGCCGCTTTTGCCCATCGCATCCGCAACAACGCAACCCCGGTGGCCGAGCTTTTGGCCGAGGCCAACCAGATCGACGAGGACGCCACCCATTTTGACGAGGTCGTCGCCGACGAACACATCGGCGGGCGCACAAAAGACCAGAAACAAAAGGTGCTCGACAAGCTCAAGGTCAATCACCAGATCGTGCTCTCCACCCACATCCGCCCCCATAACAGCATGGGCCGCGTCACCGAAGACAGGCTTGCCCCCGCCTATCGCGAGCTGCCCCCGCGCAAGCTCCCTCAGGGCAATTCGGGCAATGTCATCGTCGGCTGTATGAAAAACGAAGCGCCCTATATTCTGGAGTGGGTCGCCTATCACCGCGCCATCGGGGTTGATAACTTCCTGATTTACACCAACGGCTGCGAAGACGGCACAACAGAGCTGCTCGATCATCTGCAAGACATGGGCGTGCTTGAGCACCGCGACAACAACGACTGGAAAGGCAAATCGCCCCAGCAACACGCGCTCAACGCCTCCCAAAGCGAGCCGGTGATCAAAAATGCCGAATGGATCATTCATATTGATGTCGACGAGTTCATCAATGTGCGCACCGGCAACGGCACCTTGAGCGATTTGTTTCAGGCCACCGGCAACGCCACCAATATCGCCATGACATGGCGGCTGTTTGGCCACAACGGCGTGCGCGCGCTTTCGGATGCCTTCGTGATCGAGCAGTTTGACAGCTGCGCCCCGAAATACTGCCCAAAGCCGCACACGGTCTGGGGCTTCAAATCCATGTTCCAGAATCTGAACGCCTATCGCAAGATTTCCTGCCACAGGCCCAATCAGGTGGTTGAGGAGAAGCGCGACGCGCTCAAATGGGTCAATGGCTCAGGCAAGGATGTGACCGCCGACTATATCAAAGGCGGCTGGAGAAGCTCCAAAAAAACAATCGGGTATGACCTTGTCCAGCTCAATCACTACGCCCTGCGCTCGGCCGAGAGCTTTCTGATCAAGCGCCAGCGGGGCCGCGCCCTGCACGTCGATCGCTCGATCGGGCTGAATTACTGGATCCGCATGGACTGGTCCGATTTCAAAGATGTCACAATCCAACGCAATGTGCCGCGCACCCGCGCCGAATACGAGCGCCTGATGACAGATAAGACCCTCAAGAAACTGCATCAAAACGGCCTCAACTGGCACAAGGCCAAGGTGCAAGAGCTGCACCAGATGCAGGAGTTCCAAGACCTCTATGAGCAGGCCCTCAAAGTGAAACTGAGCGAAACCGAGCGCGTGGCCTATGCCCTCGCTCTTGATATGGAGAGCTGACCGATGGACGCTTTGCCAACAGCCACCACAGACTTCCCCGTAATCCATTCCCGCGGCGTCATGGTGCCGCGCGATCCTGCTGTGATGACCCCGAAGCTGAGGCGCGCGCTGCGGCTCAACGGCTATGAGGCCAAAGAGGTCAACGCCGCGCTGAAATGTGTGGCCGATGGCGACACCGTGCTCGAACTGGGCGGCGGCATCGGCTTTGTCTCGACATTTCTGGCCAAAAAACGCGCGCTCAAAGCCCTTCACACCTATGAAGCCAACCCGCATCTGATCCGCTTTCAAGCCCAGATGCACGCACTCAACGAGGTCACAACCGTCACGACCCACAACGCCCTGCTGGCCGCGCGCAAGGGCAAGCCGCAGGCCTTTTATGTGCGCGAAAACTTTCTGGCCTCCTCGCTCTCCCCCGAGGTGCGCGACCAGCCGGTAAAATCGGTCGAAGAGGTCGAGGTCTTGGGCCTTAACACGGTGTTTCGCGCCCTCAAGCCCGATGTCTTTATCTGCGATATCGAGGGCGCCGAGGCCGAGCTTCTGCCGCATCTCAAATATGACGGCCTGCGCGCCGCGATCATCGAGCTGCATCCGCAATGGATCGGCGCGGAGGGTGTGCGCGCGGTCTTTGAGGCGATGCACGCGGCGGGGCTGAGCTACTTCCCGCGCTGGTCTGACCAAAAGGTCGTCTGCTTTCGCAAGGCCTGGCCGCTCAAGTGAGGGCGCTGGCTGTTCTGACCCTGCGCAACGAGGCGTCCTTCCTGCTGGAATGGCTGGCGCATCACAGAGCCGTGGGGTTCACCGATTTTCTCGTGTTGTCAAATGCCTGCGACGACGGGACCGACCTCATGCTCGACAGGCTCGAGGCCCTCGGCCTGCTCACCCATCTGCGCAACGACGGCCCCTATGACAAGGGCGGCATCCAGTTCACCGGTCTCAAGCGCGCCTCAAACCACCCGCTCGCGCGGACAGCCGACTGGATTCTCGCGCTGGATATCGACGAATTCGTCAATATCCATGTCGGCGATCACAGGCTGCCCGCCCTCTTGGCCGCC
>JAHBAM020000090.1 GCA_018500125.2 Roseobacter sp.
CCCGCCGTGCCCACGGCCATCGCCTGACGCGTATCCAGACCGGCCGGCAGCGGCACAAGCCAGTCCGCCTTGACGCGGGCCTTCTGCCCATAGCCGCCCCAATGGGCCTCGCCCACGCGCCAGCCGGTGAGAACAACCTTGTCCCCGACCTTGTAGCGCGCATCACTTGACGCCTCGACCGTGCCGGCAAAGTCGATGCCGGGCACGTGCGGATATTTGCGCACAAGCCCGCCCCCCGGCCCGATGCACAGCCCGTCTTTGTAGTTCACCGTCGAATATTCGACCGCAACCGTCACATCGCCCTCAGGCAGATCCGCCAGCGTCAGCGCTGTCACAGCGGCACTGGTTTTGCCGGTCTCTTCGTCTTTCTCAACCACTAGGGCGTTAAAATCGCTCATCTCGTCCTCTTTCCTTCTAAATCCAGAATGTCTCGCGCACCGTCGCCGCCTGCACACCCGTCGGGGTGATCACATCCACTTCGCTGCCCTCGTCCCAATGGGTCATCCGCACCATGCCGATCGACACATTGGTCGCAAAATCAGGCGAGTAGGCAGCAGAGCTGATGCTACCCACCTGCCGGTCCCCGACCATAATCGGCCAAAGCCTGTCGCACGGCGGCACCGCATCCCCATGAATTTCCACAGCGCGGATCTGGCGCACAGGTCCCTCTTGGGCGACCCGCAGCAAAGCATCCCGCCCCACACAGCCAATCGCGCTATGGGTGTTGCAAAACTTGCCAAGCCCGCATTCATGCGGCGTGTTGTCATCGGTCATGTCGTTGCCATAGCTCAGAAGACCGCCCTCGATCCGCTCAATCAGGTTGGGGCAACCCGCATGAATATCATGCCGTTTGCCCGCTTCCATCAAAGCGTTCCACAGAGGCATCCCGATGTCACTGCCCTCCACATAGATCTCAAAGCCGCCCTGCTTTGAATAGCCCGAGCGCGCCACAGCCAGCTTGCGGCCCTGAAACTCGAGCATCGCAAAACGGAAAAAGCGGATATCGCGCACCGCCTCGCCAAAGACATCGGCCATCACATCGTCGGCCTTAGGCCCCTGAACCGCCAGCGGGCTGACATCCGGCTCATCCACCAACACATCCAGCCGGTAGCCATAGGCAATGCCTTTGACCCAAAGCAGCAAATCACTGTCCGCAATCGAAATCCACCAGCGGTCCTCCGCCAGTTTGACCGCCACAGGGTCGTTCAGCATCCCGCCGGTCTCATCGACGATCGGCACATAATAACACTGGCCAACCTGCATTTTGCGCAGATCGCGCGGCGTGAGCATCTGCATCAGACGCGTGGCGTCCGGCCCGCGCAGCTCGACTTGGCGCTCACAGGCCACATCCCAAAGCTGGACCGCCTCCTTGAGGTGGCGGTAGTCTTCCTGAACCGTGCGAAACACGGTTGGCAAAAGCATCCGGTTGTAAACCGTGTAGCCTTTGACACCTGCTGCCTCCACACCCTCGCTAAAGGGTGTGCGGCGCAGGCGACGCGACGGTGCGATCAATGCCATTAACGGGGGCCTTTCCAATCGATCTGGCAGATTTCGGCGCTGCGGCCGTCAAAATCCCAGACACGCCCAAAGGCACGCACACGTCCCTGAGTGGCCTTGGCCACGGTGATATCTGGGCCCATCCAGTATTCGGTGTTGGTCACAACGATGTCTTTACCGTCTTTCCCCTCTACCGGCACAACAGCGCCCTTGATTTTCTTGCCGACCATGAGGCGGCGTTCCTTGCCGACTGTCTCAAAGGTGATCGGGGCGCGCTCGGCGCCCAAAAATTCGCCCACAAGCAGGCCGAAAAGGCCGGTCGTGCCGCGCGCAGCCCCCGAGAAGATCGCAACCAGCGCCTCATATTGGTCCTCGGTTGCGCGCTCGTCGATATAGGCCGCCGCTTTCCAGTTGCCGCGGCCCATATTGCCCGGAATCTCAAGGAAAAGGCCGACATTCAGGCCAGACAGGCTCACGCCACCGTATTCGCCCTCGTCAATGCGCACGCCCGACCAAGCCTGACAATGGCCTTCCGTGGGCGGGTGCGTGCCAAGGCTCACAACACAGGGGCAAAACACTGTGCAGTTGCAATTGAGAATAAGTTCGCCCTTGATCGCCCAAGGAATTGTTCCAACTTCACCGTCTAACGCCATGGTTTTCCTCCACTAAATGAATGCGCCAAGCAGCGCAAAAAGCCCCCAGCCAATGAGGCCATACCCCAAGGGCCGCGTGAGCCAACGCCCGATGTCGGGCAGTTTCTCCAAAATCATCATGACCGTCGCCAGCCCCATAAACGCAAGGTTCATCACGCCGCCGACAAATCCGAGCAGCATCAAGGCCCAGCAACAGCCAAGGCAGACAATCCCCAGCCGCAAGCCGTTGCGCCACGCGCCTTCGTCCCAATGCTGCATAAAAAAGCTGATCGGACGGCGGCACTTGCTCAGGCAGGCTTCTTTGAGCGCCGAAAACTGGTAAAGCCCCGCCCCGATCAGCAGCCCGGCGGTTAGAAGCGGCGACTGGCTCTGTCCCAACAGGTCCACCGCGCCAATCTGCGTCAAGCCCATCTGCACGCTGGCCGCAAGGGCCGCAAACCCGAGCCAGACCACAAGATAACCCGCCACAAGCGCTGCAAAATTGCCCTGCCCGGTCGACCCGACCAGATCGTCATAGGTTCCAAACGCCGGCAAAGCCGTCGGCGCCATCATCGCCGCCGACATCAGCGCCCACATCAAAAACAGCCGCATAAGCCCCGCCGCATCGGGCGTCACCCGGCACAGCGCCACCCAGAAATCCGCGCCGTAAAGCTTGGACAGCCCGCGCATCTCAGCCGGCACAGCCATCGCAAACAGAGCCGCCCACGCCAGAGCAATCACGGCAAACAACGTCAGCCAATGCCACCCCGTCATGGTCTTGATGCGATCCAGCAGCATTTTGTCCTCACGCGACTCAGGTCTTGAATGCAAATGTCAGACAATTTAAGCTCAAGGTAAAGAGTGAATTGTCAGACATATGAAAAAATCAGCCCCCAAACCCGCAGACCTCTCCGCAAAAATAGCCAAGAACATCCGCGATGCAATCATCTCGGGCGCGCTGATCGTTGATGAGCGCCTGCCCTCGGAGGCCGATCTCTCCGAGCAGTTCAATGTCTCCCGCCCGACTGTGCGCGAAGCCCTCAAGCGCCTTGCCGCCCAGTCCCTGATCCGCACACAGCGGGGCGCCACCGGCGGCGCTTTTGTCAATCATATCAGCTTTCAAGACGCCTACCCGCAGCAAATCACCACCTCGACACTGCTCCTGAGCATGAATGATGTGAGCTTTGATGTCGCCTGCGAGGCCCGTTACACGCTTGAGCGCGCCTGCGCCGCCCTATCGGCCGCGCGCCGCACAGCCGACCAGCTCGCCACCATGCGCACAGAGATTTTCAGACAGTCCCAGCCCGCCTTGTCCGATGAGGCCTTCTGCGCCTCCGATGTGGCTTTTCACCGCGCGCTTGTGGATGGCGCAGGCAACCCAGTGCTCTCCTACCAGCTCGCCGGCGCAGTGGAGGCCATGCAACCGCTGATGAACATGATCACGTTCACAGCCCGCTCGCGCGCCGCAATCATCGAGCTGCACAGCCAGATCGCCGATGCGCTCGAAGCCGGCAATGCCAGCGATGTAGAACGCCACCTCACAGAGCTTGAACGCTACACCCAAAAGCTCGCCGCCGATGTGTTTGCCCGCCGCAAAACCGTCAAAGACCCCTCATAATCTGGCCCTATTTGACAGCCACTCTCTTCGCCACACCGCGAAACTGTCACCGAGGCCGAGATGTATACACGTCACCTATCCGAGATCGAAAACACGCCGCATTTCGTCGATTGGGGCAATGGCACAAGCCACAGGCTGCTGACCGAGCAAGACCGCATGGGCTTTACCATCTGTCATACAGTGGTGCGCGCCGGATCAGAATCACGGCTGCACTACCGCAATCATCTGGAAGCCTGCTATTGCATCTCAGGCTCGGGCGCGATCCGCGGTCTTGATGGAACCTCGCTGAAAGTCGAAGTCGGCACCGTCTATGTGCTGGATCAACACGATGACCACATCCTCTGCGCCGATGCCGGCGCGGATATGGTTCTTGTGAGCGTGTTCAACCCGCCCCTCAAAGGCACAGAGCGCCACAGCCTCGCCGCCCATTCAGGCTCCGCCTATTAACCCCGCCCAAGTCTTGCGCGCCATCACATCAGCGCGCGGGACAACAGATCAAAGTATTTTCACTTTCCCCCTTCAAATCGGCCCGACAAACGCCTAGTTTAAAGCTGTCTCCTCGGAGACTATGGACATAAACGCGCTCGTAATAAGCGGATCGGACCCGGGGGCGGTACCCGGCGTCTCCACCAAACATCCTTCATTTGAGGATCATGGGGACGAAATAGGATCGACGAACGTCTAAAGGGGTTTGCTTTGTTTCGGCTGGGTGCCACCGTATCGGCCCAAAATGTACAATTGCAAATGACAATCGTGCTCCAATGGCGATGGCCGCGTAAGCGACCGGAACTGTTGAAATCTAAGTCCTTACGCTTAGCGGCCTAAGGCGGGGTCCGCAGGCACCTGGCAACAGAAGCCTGCACTTTCTCCCAGATACCGGCTCTCCCGCCCGCGCCACGTGCCAATCCACGTGGCGACACGCGCCAAAAGCGTGTAAACCTCCCGCACCAGAGACAGCCAAACCCCGCGTCTCGTTTCGCCTCGTCTCGCCTTCGGAGCCGCCCATGACGCCGCCAAATGCACAAGAGTTCACCCGCAGTTTTGCGCGCATCGGCCTTTTGTCCTTTGGCGGTCCGGCCGCCCAGATCGCCCTGATGCACCGCGAGCTTGTCGAGGCGCGCGGCTGGCTCACCGAGCGCCAGTTCGCCGGCGCACTCAGCTTTTGTATGCTGCTCCCCGGCCCCGAAGCCATGCAGCTCGCTACCTATGCAGGCTGGCGCTTGCGCGGGCTGGGCGGCGGGCTGCTGGCGGGGGCCTTGTTTGTCTTGCCGGGGGCCGCGGTGATCTGGGCCTTGGCCGTCGCCTATATCCTTTACGGGGCGCAACCATGGGCTGTTGCCGGTTTTCTCGGCATTAAGGCCGCGGTGATCACCATTGTCGCTCAAGCGCTCCTGCGCCTGTCCCAAAAAGCACTGACAAACAGGGCCAGTCGCCTCATCGCGCTGGGCGCATTTCTGGCGCTCTATGCGCCTGTCTCTTATACACATCT
>JAHBAM020000181.1 GCA_018500125.2 Roseobacter sp.
CGCAGTCCCTGCGCACCTCTCTCGCCCCGCGCGCCTCTCTCACCCCGCCGTCTCTCTCACCCTGCACGCCTCTCTCACCCCGCCACCTCTCTCTCCCCGCGCGCCTCTCCCAACGCCAGCCCAAAACCAAAAAGGCAGCCCGAAGGCTGCCTTTAAAATCGCGGGTCGTTGGTGGCTTACAGCCCCTTGGCGCGATAGCTCGCCGCAACCTTGCGGATCGCCACAAGATAGGCCGCCATGCGCAGATCAGGCACATCCTCGCGCGCGTGCCAGACCTCGCGCATACTCTGGTAGGCGGTGCGCATCGTGTCATCCAGCCCCGAGCGCACAAGCTCAAGCTCGTCCGCGCCCTTGAGATATTTGGCCTTGAAGTCCGGTGTCATAGACCAGGCATCGCCCAGATGCTGGCTCAGGCGCTGAAGCTCGCTCACAATCAGCTCGTGGCGCGCCTCTTCCTGACGCCGCCCCATGCGGCCAAAGCGGATGTGGCTCAGGTTTTTCACCCACTCGAAATAGGAGACCGTCACACCGCCTGCATTGGCATACATATCCGGAATAATCACACAGCCCTTGTTGCGCAGGATCTCGTCGGCCCCCGCCGTGACAGGCCCGTTCGCCGCCTCGATCATCAGAGGCGCCTTGATCCGCTCGGCATTGGTGAGGTTGATCACCCCTTCCATCGCCGCCGGAATAAGAATGTCGCAATCCTCCTCCAGAACAAGCGCGCCATCCGCCACAAATGTCGCATCCGGAAAGCCCGTCACGCCGCCATGCTTAACAATCCAGCCGTGCACCGCGTCCACATCCAGCCCCTTGGGGTTCACAAGCGCGCCGTCGCGCTCGATAATCCCGGTGATCAGCGCGCCGTCCTCATCGCCCAGAAACTTGGCCGCGTGATAGCCCACATTGCCCAGCCCCTGCACAATGACGCGCTTGCCCTCGAGCTTGCCCTCAAGCCCCGCCTTGGCCACATCTTCAGGGTGGCGGAAAAACTCGCGCAGCGCATATTGCACGCCGCGCCCGGTGGCTTCGGTGCGGCCCTGAATGCCGCCCGCGTTGATCGGCTTGCCGGTGACACAGGCCGCCGCGTTGATATCGGTCGTGTTCATGCGGCGGTATTGATCGGCAATCCACGCCATCTCGCGCTCGCCCGTGCCCATGTCGGGCGCAGGCACGTTCTGGCTCGGGTGGATCAGGTCGCGCTTGGCCAGCTCATAGGCAAAGCGGCGGGTGATCAGCTCCAGTTCGTGCTCGTCATATTGGCGTGGATCAATGCAAAGCCCGCCCTTGGAGCCGCCAAACGGCGCCTCCACAAGGGCGCATTTATAGGTCATCAAGGCCGCAAGCGCTTCCACTTCGTCCTGATTGACCCCGAGAGAATAGCGAATGCCGCCCTTCACAGGCTCCATATGCTCGCTGTGCACCGAGCGATAGCCCGTAAAGGTCTGGATCTGCCCGCGCAGCCGCACCCCGAAACGCACCGTATAGGTCGCGTTGCACACCCTGATTTTCTCCTCAAGACCGGGCGGCAGGTCCATAACCGCCACCGCGCGGTTGAACATCAGATCCACGCTCTCGCGAAAACTCGGCTCTTTAAAATTAGCGTTCATACGGCCTCTCCCTCGGCGTCTGCCCTTATGCGGATGCCGCGCCGCAGCGACTCAGCAGTCCTGCGCACATTTGTCGCACCTATCGCCGCGAGGGCCAACCCGTCTTTGCGCCAGTCTAGGCTTAAGATGTTAACAAATCACTCGCGTGCCGCTGCGAAGGTCGCAGGCCAGTCGTGGGCAGATCGTGAGCGGTCTGCGGGCAGACCATAAAACCTTAATTCAAATTTATGTCTTTGTTGAAGCGTTTGAAACAGTCGCCGGATTTGGGCGATATCATTTCCAAAACCCCTTTTTTTTCTTGAAAAAACCACATTCTCCGCCTCATTTTTGCCATAGAGCTAAACGACAAAAAGCATTGGATCGCTGTGTTCAGGCCCATTGGTCTGGCCCATTGGTCTGGCCCGAGAGCAGTCTCGGACCCGCCCTTTGGGGCAAAGCGTGCCCTTTGGGGCAAGGCGTTATGAGTTCGAGTTTAAATAGGTCCCGGCCCGCCGGGGAGGAGACGTTGACATGAAACCGACAAGAGCCTCATCGCGCTCCCTCCGCGCCGCCGCCCCAAGGCCGCAGGCGTCTGGCCTGCCTTCTGGCCTGCGCTCTGTCTTGCGCCGCTTTGCGCGGGAGGAAGATGGCGTGATCGTGGCCTTTTCGGTCTATTTTATGCTGATTATCCTCTTCGTCGGCGCGGTCGGCGTCGATGTGATGCGCTTTGAAACAGAGCGTTCGCGGCTCCAGCACGTGCTGGATCAGGCCGTTCTGGCCGCCGCCGATCTTGACCAGAAAAGCCCGCCCGCTCAGGTGCTGGCCGATTATTTCGCAAAATCACGCCTCGACAACGCCGAATTGCTCGACACCAGAGTGGAGCAAGGCCCCCATTACCGCGTGGTCTCCGCCACCGCCCGCGCCAGCGTTCCGACCCAGCTCAGCCATCTGCTCGGCGTCAATCAGATGAACGCCCCGGCCCGCGCCACAGCCGAAGAGCGCCTTGATTCTCTGGAAATCTCCCTCGTGCTCGATATTTCCGGCTCCATGAAAGGCAACCGCCTCGACAGCCTGCGCCCCGCCGCTGTCGACTTCGTCGATGCGGTGCTCGACATCTCCGAAACCGTCTCTGTCTCGCTTGTTCCCTATTCCAATCAGGTGTCTCTGGGCCGCGACCTGATGCGCCAGTTCAACACATCCGATCCGCATGACTACTCCTATTGCCTCAATTTCGAGGAATCGGATTTCAACACAACCGCCATGACCCCCGCCAGCGCCGGCAGCCGGGTCTATGAGCAGACCAAACATTTTGACGCCACCCCGCTGATCGTGGAAGACCCTCACCCCGAGGGCCTGCGCGACACCGAAGGCGCGCGCCCGAGCTGCTCCAACAGGCCCGCCGCACAAATCCTGCCCGTCAGCCGCGACAGAGCCGCGCTTTTCGGCCAGATCAACGCCCTTGAGCGGGCCAGCACAACCAGCATCGACATGGGCGTCAAATGGGGCGCGGCCCTGCTTGATCCAAGCTTACAACCGGCCGTCACCAATCTGATCTCCAGCAACGCAATCGACCCGGGCTTTGCTGGCCGCCCTGTCGCCTTCAACACCAACAGCAATATCAAACTCATGGTGGTGATGAGCGACGGCCAGAACACAACCCAATACAGGCTGCGCGACCCGTTTCGCTCGGGCCAGTCCAATGTCTTTTACAACGCCACCACAGATCGCTACGCCGTCCTGCACAATGGCCGCTATTACAGCCAGTCCGCCAGCGGCGATCATGCCATTCCCGCCAGCGGCTCAAGCCCAAGCCTGCCCTCAGGCTTCACCCGCCTGAGCTTTGAGCGCCTCTTCGCAACCGCCAGCCTCAACTGGATCAACGACTACCTCTACGGCAATCTCGGCACCTACAACTGGTCCGCCAGCCCGCGCAGCTCGGTCGGCGGCAACCGCAAAGACACCCAGTTGCACAACATCTGCACAGCAGCCAAAAATCAGGGCGTGATCATCTACACCATCGGGTTTCAGGCGCCGGTTGTCGGCCTCGAGGCCCTGCGCGACTGCGCCTCCTCGGAAAGCCACTTCTTTGATGTGCGCGGGCTGGATATTGGCGCCGCCTTCAGCGCCATTGCCCAGTCCATCACCCCGTTGAAGCTGACCCAATGACCCACCTCATGCACCTTTTGCGCCGCTTCAGGCGCGAGGAAGACGGCAACGCGACCATCGAGTTCGCGATCCTCTTTCCCTTCTTCATCTTTATGTTCTGCGCCGCGGTAGAGCTTGGCATGATCACATTCCGCCACTCCATGCTGGAGCGCGGGCTTGATCTTGCGGTGCGCGATGTGCGCCTCTCCACCGCCACAAACCACCAACACGCCGATCTCAAGGAGATGATCTGCGACTACGCGGGCTTTCTCCCCGATTGCGAAACCCAGTTGTTTCTCGAAATGGAATCGCTGGATATGTTCGCCTATACGCCCCTGCTCTGGCGCGCCGCCTGCTTTGATGTCACCGAGACAGCCAATCCGGCCCGCAGCTTCCGCAATGGCCAGCAAAACCAGATGATGGTCCTGCGCGCCTGCTATACGTTCCGCCCCGTGTTCCCGCTCACCGGCCTTGGCCGCCATCTGGAATGGCGCCGGGGCGAAGCATGGATGATTGCCACCTCTGCCTTCGTTCAGGAGCCGATCTGATGCTCTGGTCCTTGCTCAAGTCCCGCCTCAAAGCCTTTCGCGAGGAAACCGGCGGCACCGTCTCGATCGAATTCATCATCATGGCACCAATCATTTTCTGGGCCTATGCCTCGATGTTTTCCTGGTTTGATGCCTATCGTCAGGTCGGCGTGCACCAAAAGGCCGCCTTCACCATCGCCGATATGATCAGCCGCGAAACCACGCCCCTCGACGGGCATTACATCCACTCTAGCCGCCGTCTGGTCCAGTTTCTCACCCGCGCCCCGACACTGCCCGACATCCGGATCTCGGTCATTCGCTACTCCGCCAGCCGGGACCGCTTTTTTCTCGATTGGTCGCAACGGCGCGGCGGCTTGGTCGCCCTGCACCAGAGAGATGTGCGCGACTGGCATGACAAGCTGCCGACGATGGTCGATGGCGAGCGGATTATTCTTGTTGAAACAAAGATGGACTATACCCCGCCCTTCCTCTGGGGGCTGATGGAAAACCACGAGCTGTCGACATTCGTCTTCGCGCGCCCCCGCTTTGCACCGCAAGTCTGCTTCAACTACTGCCGCAGCTACTCTTACTAGGCACCCGCCGCAGCGCGCAGAGCAAGGGCTTCGGGGCGTTGGCTTTGACGCGGGCTTCGGGGCGCGGGCTTCGGCCTTGGCTCCGCGTCTGGCTAGGGGGCAGATGCGCTCTTATCTGTGGCCAACGCCCGTTCGATCGCCTCGGCCATCCGTTTGGCCTCGGCCCCGCTCACCGCGCCGCCGATCGCCGCGCGCTTTCCTGCACACCAGAAAAGCCCCATGCACCAGCGCGGATCATACTCCCGCGTCAGGTGCAGCATAAAGCCGTTCGAAGGGCGAAACGAAAAATGCGTCCGCGTCACGCTTGCGACATCGTCCAGCCGCACAACCAGCCCGCCCCGGCTGTTCTCCAGCCGCCGGCCCACAAGGCGCAGGCTCTCGCCCGTGTCGCGCCAGAGCTTGAGCGCCGAAATCAGCAAGAGCGCCGCCAAGGCCCAGACAAGCCCCTGCCCCAGCAAAGACGCCGGCGGGGCTGTCATGGCCATATTCAAAAGCAACGCCGCCGTCAGCGCCACCAACCCCGAAGAAAACCACCGCCGAAACGGGCTGACCTTCAGTTCGACTTCGATTGTGTCCGGCATCCTCAAGGCTCCTTCAAGGCTTTCGCGGGCGGCCTCGCTCCGGGCCGCCCTGCGCTCTCTTGTCGGGCCTTCCTAACCGCTCCGACACAACACCGCACCCCCTCTTTTGGTCTGCCCGAAAGGCGGCAAAGCCCGCACACGCACGCCCAGCGCACGCTGCATTGTTTAATTTTCTCTTAAAAAATATGTCGTTTGGGGGGTGCACGCTTTGTGCACGGGGTGTGCACGCATATCACCCCCCTCGACTCACCCTTCAAAGCGGTGCGTTAACCAAGCGGGCCGCTCGCTTAACTATCGCTTCACAATCACTTCCGCGCCGCGCTCCTCCGGCTCGTCATCCACCATTTCCGCAGGGAAGCCGGGCGCTGTCACATCAAGCCCGGTGGCCTCCTCCAGCCGCTTGATGATATTGGGCGACAGCTCTCTGGGGCCAAACCGGCTGATCCCGTCCTGAAAGATATTGATCAAGAGCGGGTTCAGCTCCAGCGGAACCCCGGCCCGGTCGGCCACCTCCTGAAACAGCCCGATATCCTTGGCCACAAGATCCATGGTAAAGGAAATATCGCGGCTCCCGTTGAGGATGACCTGACCCTCTGTTTCATGCACAAAACTTGTGCCAGACGAGATCGCCATGGCCTCATAGGCCACCCCAAGGTCCATGCCCGCGCCCTTGGCCACAGTCAGCGCCTCGGCCACAGAGACAAGGTTCGCGGTCGCCAGAAAATTCGTCAGAACCTTCAAAACAGAGGCCGAGCCAAGCGCGCCGGTGTGCAAAACACGCCGCCCCATGATGGTGAGCAGCGGCAGGATGCGCTCGAAGGTCTCCCGCTCACAGCCCGCAAAAATCGAGATATTGCCGGTGTCCGCCCGGTGGCATCCGCCCGAAACCGGACAGTCCACAGCCGCACCGCCCGCAGCAATAACCTCGGCGCCGATGCGCTTGACTTCGGCCTCATCCGTGGTGCTCATCTCCATCCAGATCTTGCCCGCCCGCACCTCAGGCAACATCTCCGCGAGCACCGCCGCACTCGCCGCAGGGCTGGGCAAGCAGGTGATCACCGCATCACAGTCGCGCATCATAGCGCGCGCCGATCCCCCCGCCACAGCCCCCGCCGCAACCTTGGCCGATACAAATTCGGGGTTGAGATCATGCACCATAAGCTCCACGCCATTGCGCAGCAAAGACCCCGAGAGTTTCCCCCCCACATTGCCAAGCCCGATAAATCCAACCTTCATGTCGCTCTCCCTGTCTTGCGCTCCGTTGTTTGCGCTGATGCTTTACTCTGCACCGCAGGGCTTCTGGCCCACAAGCGACATCGACACGGCTATTTTGGGCGCCCCGCCTCGCCCTGCCCGGCTCAGCCTCTGTGCGCAAATGCACAGCAAACCCCGCACCAAGCAGAATTGCCCAAAAGGCACCACAGGCCTAGGTTAGCCCTACCAGCAACAGGAGCACCCCATGTCCATTCGCCCCGTCCTCGAAACCCGCAGCGCCACCCCCACTCTGGAAGGCGCCGGCGTCCATCTTCACCGTGCGTTCGGCTTTCACGACCCCTCCGAGCTTGACCCCTTCCTGCTGTTTGACGACTTCAGAAACGAAACCCCCACCCACTATGCCAAAGGCTTCCCCTGGCATCCCCACCGCGGCATCGAAACCATAACCTATGTTCTGCAAGGCGAGGTCGATCACGCCGACAGCCTCGGCAACACAGGCCGCCTCGGCGCGGGCGATGTGCAGTGGATGACCGCCGGCTCGGGCATCATGCACCAGGAAATGCCGCGCGGAAACGCCAAGGGCCAGATGCACGGCTTCCAGCTCTGGGCCAATCTCCCGCGCGATCTGAAAATGACCGACCCGCGTTACCAAGACGTTAATGCAGCGGAAATCCCCGAAATCATCGACGATGACGGAACCCGCGTGCGCGTTATCACCGGCTCGTTCTGGGGCAAGCGCGGCCCCGTCGACGGGATCGCCGCAGACCCGCAATATCTCGATGTTTTCGTGCCCGCAGGCGTCAAGAAAACATTGCCCATAGACACCTATCGCCGCGCCTTCGCCTATGTCTTTCAAGGCAAAGGCGCCTTCGCCGATGCCTCCGCCCCCTCGGGTGTGCTGCTCGAAAAAGAAGTCATGGGCGAGGAGGTCAACATCCGCGATATGTCCGGCGACCGCACTCTCATTCGCTTTGGAACAGGCGACAGCGTCACCGTTCAGGCCGCAGAAGAAGGCATCCGCTTCCTGCTGATCTCCGGCGCACCGATCCAGGAGCCGGTCGCCTGGCATGGTCCCATCGTGATGAACACCAAAGACGAAATCCGCCAGGCCATGTCAGACCTGCGCAACGGCACCTTCATCAAACCGGCCCATTAACCCGGCTTTTTCTTTCCAGAAATATCCCTGTCTCTTATACACATCT
>JAHBAM020000005.1 GCA_018500125.2 Roseobacter sp.
AGGCGCCATAGCCATAGTCGCCCATGCCGAGTAGCGCAGCCATGTCTTCTGCCGTCAAACCGGCGGCGCGGCGTATCGCTTCCGGCGTTTTTGGCGCTTGGGTCTTTGGCGCTTGGACCTTTGGCTCAGCGGCTATGGCCTCTGCGCCGGTGAGGGCGGGTCTGTCCTGATGGGTCATCTTGGTCTCCTGCTCAAATGGGCCGTGTTCCGCTGCGGCATTTTTTGGCCCCTCTCAGAGGGCCTGAAAGCGCATGGGCGGAACATCATTTGAAGATAAAAGACAAAACACCAAGCACATAAAAGAGCGCAGATCTATCCGCGTCTCCAAACAATTCAGAGGGTTACAGTGTTTTCTTCATGCAAAAAGCCTAGCAGACCAAGCCAGAAAACTCAACCAGCGCCAAACGCCCCGTTGCGCAAATGCATCAGAACCGGACCCGCACACAGCCTGCACACACGCCGCAGGCAGCCCGCGCGCCCGAGCCAAGTGCGCGTCAACGCACCCAAAGCAGGGCGCGCCGCCTGGTCTTACTTGTTGAACAAAAAGTGCAAGACATCGCCGTCCTTGACGACATAGGCCTTGCCCTCGGCGCGCATCTTGCCGGCTTCTTTGGCGCCCTGCTCGCCGCCATTGGCGACAAAATCATCATAGGCAATCGTCTCGGCACGGATGAACCCTTTTTCAAAATCGCCATGGATCACCCCCGCCGCCTGTGGCGCGCCTGTGCCCTGACGGATCGTCCAGGCGCGGGCTTCCTTGGGGCCAACGGTGAAATAGGTCTCAAGGTGCAACAGCCCGTAGCCGGCACGGATCAGCCGGTCAAGACCGGCCTCAGCAAGCCCCATTTCCTCCAGAAACATCTCGGCCTCGTCGTCTTCCAGCTTGCTGATCTCTTCCTCGATCTGCGCCGAAATCACAACGGTCCCCGCGCCCTGCGCAGCCGCCATGGCCGCAACAGCCTCAGAATGCGCATTGCCATTCGCGGCGCTGGCCTCATCCACATTGCAGACATAAAGGATTTTCTTTGAGGTCAGCAGTTGCAGGTTTTTCCAGGCCTTCGCATCCTCCGCATCAACCTCGACAAGCCGCGCCGGCTTGCCCTCTTCGAGCATGGCTTGCGCGGCGGCCAGAAGACGGTCCTGCTGAACGGCCTCCTTGTCATTGCCCTTGAGCTTGCGCACAAGCCCCTGACGGCGCTTCTCGACGCTCTCCAGATCGGCCAGCATAAGCTCTGTCTCGATGACTTCGGCGTCCTCGACAGGGTTCACACGGCCCTCGACATGGGTCACATCCCCGTCTTCAAAACAGCGCAGAACGTGCGCAATCGCGTCGGTTTCGCGGATATTGGCCAAAAACTGGTTGCCCAGGCCCTCGCCCTTGCTCGCGCCTTTGACAAGCCCGGCAATGTCCACAAAGGTCATCCGCGCCGGGATAATCGACTTTGACCCGGCAATCTGGGCCAGCGTATCAAGGCGCGCATCCGGCACATTCCCCTCGCCCACATTCGGCTCGATGGTGCAAAACGGAAAATTCGCCGCCTGCGCCGCCGCTGTTTTTGTCAGTGCATTAAACAAGGTTGATTTGCCGACATTCGGCAAGCCCACAATACCCATCTTAAAGCCCATGGCTTTTCTCCCGCATATGCTGTTACGCGCCTCTTAAGCCCTCCCCCGCCCCGCTGCAACACTCTCCACACATCCAACCTGCCAACACACCCGCAAAGCAAACCCCGTGCCAAACCCGCATAGTCTTTTTCTTTCCTCAAATATCCCGGGGGTTTGGGGGCAGCGCCCCCAACCGGTCCAATGGCGCAAAGCGCCATTGGAGCCGTCTTCCTATTGATTTCCCCCCCGCTTTTGGGGCACATCAGGGCCAACACATAAAGGAATGCCCCATGAGCCGCATCGACGCCACATTCGCCAGCCTCAAAACAGAGGGCAAAAAAGCCTTCGTCGCGTATATCATGGCCGGAGATCCTGACATGACCACCTCACTTGAGGTCATGAAAGGCCTGCCCGCGGCGGGCGTTGATATCATTGAACTCGGCCTGCCCTTCACAGACCCGATGGCCGACGGCCCCACCATCCAGCTCGCAGGGCAGCGCGCGCTTGAGGGCGGCATGACCCTCAAAAAAACGCTCGCCATGGCGACAGAGTTCCGCAAAACCGACAGCACAACACCGATTGTCCTGATGGGCTATTACAACCCGATCTATGCGCACGGCGTCGAAACCTTCCTCAACGATGCCAAAGCCGCAGGCATAGACGGGCTGATCGTGGTTGATCTTCCGCCCGAAGAAGACATCGAGCTGTGCCTCCCCGCTCAGGCCGCAGGGCTAAACTTCATCCGTCTGGCAACGCCCACAACAGATGATGCGCGCCTGCCCAAAGTGCTTCAGAACACATCCGGCTTTGTCTATTATGTCTCCATCACAGGCATCACAGGGGCCGCCGAAGCACAGGCCGTTGATGTCGCCCCCGAAGTGGCGCGCATCAAATCCAAAACAGAGCTGCCGATCATCGTCGGCTTCGGCATCAAAACCCCAGAGCAGTCCAAAGCGATTGCCGGCGTGGCAGATGGCGCCGTTGTCGGCTCGGCCATTGTCGAGCGCATCGCCAAGGGCGATAGCGTTGCCGATGTTCTGTCTTTTGTGAAGTCTCTGGCCGACGGGGCACACAGCGCCTAAGGCACAGGCGGCGCAAAACACAGGCTGCTCAATACACAGGTCAATACACAGGGCGCTCAAGCCGCAGGCGGGCGCCGCTGGCGCTAGGGCCGCGCCGGCTTGCGCGACAAAAACGATCCAATCACCCGCACAAGCTCGGCCCGACCGACCGGTTTGGCGATATGGGCGTCCAGACCGGCGTTGAGATAATCGTTGACCTGATGGGACATCGCATTTGCCGTCAGCGCCACAATCGGAACCCGCGGCTCCGAACGCTCCCGCGCCTCCTCGCGAATGCGCAGCGCCGCGGCAATCCCGCCCATCACAGGCATATTGATATCCATCAGGATAAAGTCAGGCTGCGCCTTGCGCCACAGCTCGACCGCCTGCGCCCCGTCTTCTGCCTCCAGAACAGTCACCCGATAGCGCTTGAGATATTGCGCCACAACCTTGCGGTTGACCGCGCTGTCATCGACCACAAGAATGGTCCAGCTCTGGCCGCGCAGCAAGGCTTCGGCGCTGACCAGATCGGCGCATTGCACCCGTGCCTCCGGCGGCTCCGCGCCCTTCAAGCGGACCTGAAACTGCGCGATCGTTCCCTTGCCCTCCTCGCCCTCCAGCGTAATGGCCCCGCCCATCAAGTGACAGATCCGCCGCGTGATGGTCAGCCCAAGCCCGCTGCCGCCAAACCGGTGCGCCACTTTCGGATCGGCCTGCGCAAAGGGCTTGAACAGCCTGTCGCGGGCAAAAGTACTCAGGCCAAGGCCCGTGTCCTCGACCCGCACATCAAGACAATACACCCCATGGGCCTCCTGCCGGATGCGCGCCTGAAGAAAGATTGTGCCATGGGTCGTGAATTTCAGGGCATTGGACAACAGATTGGCAAACACCTGCCGCAGCCTGAATTCATCGCCCAGCAGCCAGCACTCACAGCTCTGATCGGCGTCAAACATCAGCGTCAGCCCCTTTGCCGCCGCGCTCAACCCGTAGTGTTGCTTCAGGCTTTTGAGGACATTGGGCAGATAAAACGCCGCATAGCTCAGCTCAAGCTGGCCCGCCTCGACTTTGCTCAAATCCAGAATATCATTGACCACCGTGCGCAAGACATAGCCCGCCTCTTTCATCACCTCGAGCAGATCGCGCTGCTCGCTGCTCAGACGCGTGCTCTCCAGCGCACTCATCATCCCCAAAACACCGTGCAGCGGGGTGCGGATTTCATGGCTCATCGACGCCAGAAAGCTCGACTTCGCATCATTGGCCGCCTCTGCCATCGCGCGGGCATAAGCCGCCTCCTCAACCTCGCGCGTGCGCGCAGCAATCCCCTGCTCAAGCGTTTTCGCCTGCTCGATCAGCCGTTGATTGGCCTCATAAAGCTCGCGGCTCTTGGCCTCCAAGAGCTGCTCCGCACTCAGCCGCGCGGCGCGCTCGCGCTCATAGCGGCTGCGCGAAACGGGGCCAACCGGCGCGTTATGATGCCTCTCAAGCCGCACCGTCAGGCCGCATCCAGACCAATTAAGAAGACCATCTGCGCCGCTTTTGGCCCCGACAGGCTTTGGGGGGTGATGCGCCCGGCTGTGCCATAGTGCGCCAAACAGGCTTCAATCAGACCGTGGCAAAAAGACTCTAAAGGCCGCTGCGACGTATACATCATGGTCATCTCTGTTTCTGAAACCCGACAGGTTTCAAACTTCGGAAGCTCGGCGTCGGGGTATAGCTTTCGCACCTCGACGTGCACTTCGCCCTCAATTGACTCCAACATATCAAAAGCGGTCTTTTTGGTGGCAAAAAACTCCCCGTAATTTTCCAAAAAATGGCCGAACACCCAATGTCCAAAGCCCCTTTGCAGCTCTGCAACCGGCAGATCAAGCGCCGCGCCAAAAGCCTCAAGGAGGCTGAAAAACTCATCACAGGAATAATATCCAACCGCGTTATAAGCCCCGCCGCTCGCAAGCGTCAGCCCGTCCAAGACCTCATCCACAAGGGCTTCCCCCGCATGGGCCTGAACCATCTGCAGCAGCTCGACAAAAATAACACCTTTCATACAACCTCCTTGACCACAGCTAACCCTAAGTTCCCAAAGTAAAAGCCAGCTTAAACAGGCCTAAATTCGATTGCGGCATCCAGCGGTAATTGGTAATCATTTCATACCAATTTTATAAAAAAGGGGCCCATCATGCCCGTCATCACCAGTATTGACGACCTCAAACGCATCTATGAGCGCCGCACCCCCCGAATGTTTTACGACTATTGCGAAAGCGGCAGCTGGAGCGAACAGACCTTTCGCGAAAACAGCTCAGACTTTGACAGGCTCTACCTGCGCCAGCGCGTCGCGATCGATATGGCCGGGCGCACAACCGCCACGCAGATGATCGGACAGGATGTGGCCATGCCCGTGGCGCTCGCGCCCGTCGGCCTCACCGGAATGCAAACCGCCGATGGCGAGATCAAAGCCGCCCGCGCCGCCGAAAAATTCGGCGTGCCCTTCACGCTCTCCACCATGTCGATCTGCTCGATCGAGGATGTGGCCGACAACACCGATAAACCCTTCTGGATGCAGGTCTATACGCTCAAGGATGATGATTTCATGCAGCGGCTCTTTGACCGCGCCAAGGCGGCCAATTGCTCCGCCGCAGTGATCACCGTCGATCTGCAACTCCTCGGCCAGCGCCACAAAGACCTCAAGAACGGCCTCTCCGCCCCGCCCAAACTGACCGCGAAATCCATCGCCAATATGATGACAAAGGTGCACTGGGGCCTTGGGATGCTGGGCACAAAACGGCGCTTTTTTGGCAATATTGTCGGCCATGCCAAAGGCGTGGAAGACGCCAGTTCGCTCACCACATGGACAGCCGAAGCCTTTGACCAGTCGCTCGACTGGGACCGCATCCGCCAGTTCCGCAAAATGTGGGATGGCCCGCTGATCATCAAGGGCATCATGGATGCGCGCGACGCGCTTGAGGCGCTCAATGTCGGCGCGGATGCAATCATTGTCTCCAACCACGGGGGCCGCCAGCTTGATGGCGCGCTCAGCTCGATCCGCGCCCTGCCGGCCATTATGGAGGCTGTGGGCGACAAGATCGAAGTGCATATCGACAGCGGCATCCGCTCGGGCCAGGACGTGCTCAAAGCCATGGCTCTGGGCGCAAAAGGCACCTACATTGGCCGGGCCTTTGTCTATGGCCTCGGCGCAATGGGCGAAGCCGGCGTGACCAAAGCGCTCGAGGTGATCCACAAGGAGCTTGATCTCTCCATGGCGCTCTGCGGCAAGACCGATATCAACGCTGTGGACCGTGATATCCTGATGATCCCGAAGGGCTTTGAAGGCGACTGGCAGGCTTGACAGCAGGGGTTTCACGCGCTGCGCGCGCGACCCGCTTGGGGGCGCTGGGGGCACAACCCCCAGCGCCCCCAAGCGGCCAAGGCCGCTCCCAAACCGCAGCCTGACGCAGCGCGGCAGCGTGGGATGGATATTTTGAGAAAGAAAAAGGGGATTTTCACACCTCTGTTCTAAGCCTAAGCTGCGCAGAACACTGTGAAGGGTCGGGTAACGCGTGCATATCTTTTTCAAACAAAACCTTGCCATGCTGGCCGTGCCCAAAACAGGCACCACGGCCCTTGAGGCGGCGCTGCGCAGCAAGGCGGATATTGTCTTCCGGGGCCGTCAAAAGCATATGTCCGCGGCGGGGTTTGACAAAAATTGCGCGCCCTTTCTGCGCAAAGCCTATGCTCTCACCCCCGAGCGTCTCGCCGTTATGCGCGATCCGCTCGATCATCTGCGCAGCTGGTATAAATACCGCACCCGCGCAGCCCTGCGCGACAGCCCCAAATCAACGGCCGGCATGAGCTTTGAGGCCTTTGTGCAGGATGCGCTGACCGATCCGCGCCTGCCTCATGTCAATGTCGGCACGCAGTATAAATTTCTCACGCTCAAAGATGGCCGGCTGCCGCTGCATCATCTCTTTGCCTATGAGCAGATGACCGTGCTGCTGGCCTTTCTGGAGGCGCGGTTCGGGCGCCCGATCGTGCTCAAGCAGGCCAATGCCTCCCCGGCGATCAACACCGAGCTTAGCCCCGAAACCGAGGCGCGCTTTCGACGGGCGCGCGCCAAGGATTATGCGCTCTACAGCCGTATCCAGGACGCCGGCGGCCATTTGCATCTGGAATACAGCCAAAAACGGTGAGATCCGGGGCAATACCCCTTGCCAATATGGGGGAAGTGGGCTATCGCGCAGCCTTCACGCGGGGATACAGCCTTGGAGGATCCCCGCCCTAACTTATGGAGTATTCAACATGGCTGGACAGATCCCAGATCTTCACGCCGAGGCACG
>JAHBAM020000263.1 GCA_018500125.2 Roseobacter sp.
GAATGTGGATGAGGCCAAGACCTTCCTTAACTTTATCATGGACCCAGAAAACGCCGCGATGCTGTCTTCTTTTGCGCGCTATGCAAACGGGATTGCCGGTTCGGAAGCCTTTATGCCGGACGACATGAAGTCGGCCCCCGAGATCGTTGTGCCTGCGGAGCTGAAAGCGGCGGCTTATGTGGCCAAGACCTGCCCGCCGGAAGCGACCAAGCTCTACACGGCGATCTGGACCGAGCTTCAGAAATAATGCGATTTGGCCCCGCTCGTGTGGCGGGGCCGTTTTCTTTTGCGGAGAGCGAAATGACCCCCGATATTATCATTCACAATGGCGCGTTGATGACGTTTGACGGGACGCAGCCACAGGCCGAAGCCCTCGCGATCGCGCAGGGGGTGATTACGGCTGTTGGCTGCGCCAGCGAGATTGTGGCGCTGGCAGGCCCGGACACGCGCCTGATTGATGCCAAGGGTGGCACTGTTTTGCCCGGATTTATCGACAGCCATGTGCATCTCTTCGGCGGCTCTGTCGAGTTGAGCTGTCTGAGCCTGTATGGTGTGAGCGGGCTGGAGGATATGGCTGCGGCGATCAGGCCCTATGCGGCGGAGAATGCCGAGGACCGGCTCGTTTTCTGCGTGATGTGTGACTATGGAATTTTGGGCACAGGCAAGACGCCAACGCGTCATGACCTTGACTATATTTTGCCGGACCGTCCCTTGGCGATGTTTGCACCCGATCACCATACCGTCTGGGCCAATACGGCGGCGCTCAAGCTGGCGGGGCTGCTGGAGGGCGGAGAGGTTGATGCGGGGTCGCTTATTGTGATGGGCGAGGACGGTTTGGCCAGTGGCGAACTTCTGGAGCCGGGCGCCTATAGCCCCGTTCTGGCGCTGACAAAGCACGGCGGGCGCGAAATGATGGGGCTGACGACGGGCAAAGACCCTGTGCCTGCGCCCAGCGCAGCCGAGCGCGAGATGGATAAGGATGTGATTGCTCAGGGGTTGGCGCATTGCGCTGCGCAGGGCATCACGGGGCTGCATCTTATGGATGGGAATGTGTATCAGGCAGAGCTTTTGAGCGAGCTTGAGGCCGAGGGGCGGCTTTTGTGCCGCTGTGAGGTGCCGTTTCACTTCAAAGGCACAGACCCGATTGAGCGGATCGCGGCGGAAGCGCCTGCGATGCGGGCGCGCTTTCAGGGCGACATGGTGCGCTCTGCGCATCTCAAGATGTTTATTGACGGTGTCATCGAGAGCGGCACGGCCCTGATGCTTGAGCCATATCCCGGAGCGATGGGTGCGGGCGGGAACATGGGCGATGAAGTTTTCACGCAGGAGCATTTTGTGGCCGCTTGTATCGAGGCGGACCGATTGGGCTTTCAGATCGCGGTTCATGCGATTGGTGATGCGGGGGTGCGGCGCACGATTGATGCCTATGAGGCGGCGCAAAAGGCCAATGGTCTGCGCGACAGCCGCCACCGTATCGAGCATTTGGAAGTGATGCATCCCAGCGATATTCCGCGGCTGGCCGAGCTTGGCATTGTCGCCTCTATCCAGCCGGGCCATGCGCCCTTTGGCGGGTATTTTCCGCCGACGGGTGTCGGGCAGTATTTGCATGATCATCAGATTGCGGGAGCTTATGCTTGGCAGGACATTCGCGAGACAGGTGCCAAAGTCATTTTCTCGACAGATTGGCCGGTGATCCCTGTGGATGTGATGACCAATGTCAAAGCGGCGGTGGCCCCGCAAGATCTGGGGGCACCATGGAAAAGCCAAGCCCAGAGTCTCGCGGACACATTGGAGAGCTACACAAAAAACAACGCCTGGGTCGAGTTTAGGGAAGACCGCAAGGGGCAATTGGCTGTTGGCATGATGGCGGATGTTGCGGTGATGAGCCATGATCTGGCCGAGCTTGCGCCCGAGCGGCTGACCGAGGCGGCCGCGATTGTCACGATTTGCAACGGTAAGGTGACGTTTGCGCGCTAAAGCGTGACGCAAACCTCATTGACGCATCCCTGTGCGCCTCCCAGAGTTTTTCTGTGGGGCGCAGCCCCGGCTGATTTGGGGGCAACCATGACCTTTGACGAGATTGCAGCGTTTGTTTTGGGGCCGATTGATGTGCCTGACAGCGCGCTTGAGATGACAGCGAGTTTGCTGATTGACACATTGGGCGTGGCGGCGGGGGCGGCGGATATGGATGCCGGGCGGATTGCCCGTGATCATGCGGTGCGCTTTCAGAACACAGCCGAGGCGCGGGACCGGGCGACACTCCTGTTTGACGGGCGCAAGACCTCTCTCACGGGGGCGGCCTTTGCGCTTGCAACGCAGATCGACAATCTGGACGGGCATGACGGCTATAACCCGACCAAAGGCCATATCGGCTGCGCTGTTGTGCCGGCGCTTTGCGTTTTTGCCGAGCAGATGCCCGATCTGACAGGGCGCGCGGCGCTAGAGGCTTTGGCGATGGCCTATGAGGTGGCGGCGCGGGCCGGGATGGCGCTGCACGGGAGCGTGAGCGATTATCACACCTCCGGTGCGTGGAATGCGCTCGGGGTTGTGGCGCTGGCCTGTCGTCTGCGCGGCGATGACCCTGAAACTTTGCGCCAGGCGCTCGGGATTGCCGAATATCACGGGCCGCGCAGTCAGATGATGCGCGAGATCGCCACGCCGACGATGCTTCATGACGGCTCGGGCATGGGGGCTATGGTTGGCGCGATGGCTGTTTTGATGGCCGAAGACGGGTTTACGGGGGCGCCTGCGATCACGGTTGAGGCCGAGGCGGCTGCACAATATTGGGCAGATTTGGGGCAGCTTTGGACTGTGGAGCTGAACTATATCAAGCCCTATCCGATCTGTCGTTGGGCTCATGCCGCGATTGATGCGCTGGGGGGAATGCTTGAGGCGCATCAGCTCAAGGAGGCGGATATCGAGCGTATTGAGGTGCGCACCTTTGCAGAATCAGCCGAGCTTTTTGCGGGGCTGCCCGAGACAACGTCGCAGGCGCAGTATTCACTCGGGTTTGCTTTGGCGACGCGGCTTGTGCACGGGCATATTGGCCCTGAGCATATTTCGGGAGCCGGGCTGACAGACAAGGCTGTGGCGGACGCGCTCAAGAAAATCACCGTGCAAGAAGATCCGCGCCATTCGGAGCGCTTTCCACTTGGGCGGTGGTCTGATGTGACGCTTGTCCTGAAAGACGGTCAAACGCTTCGGTCTGGCGATGTTCATGCGCGCGGCGGGCCTGAATCTCCGATGGGTTTGGACGAGGTCGAGCGCAAGTTTTATAACTTTTGTGCTGCACTGCCCGAGGCGCGGCGCAAGGCGATCTGGGCCGCACGTGCCCGCCTTCTGGAGCCGGAGGCAAAGTTTTCCGAGCTGCTTGCGCTCTTGTTTGACGAGGTTGCGCCGGGCTGACGGCGCCGGTTTTGGCGGGCCGCAGGCGTCTGAAAAAGGCCTTGCGGCGGCCTTTTTGGCGCGCGCTTTTTGTGATTTTAAGAGTGATTGGCTGGGATGGTAGGATTCGAACCTACGATCTACTGTACCAAAAACAGTTGCCCTACCGCTAGGCCACATCCCAACTCTGAGCGCTAATTACGCGCAAGATGCGATGCTTTCAAGTCTGATATGAAAATTTTTCGCATCTCTGTGTCAGGGAGCGCATCATTCAATGATTTCATCTGGTTTGACGCCCCAAAGCGCTGTTTTTCTGGCCCAGCCTTTATATCCGCCCGCTGAAAGCCTGCACCAATCTGCGCTGCATTGCAGAAGGCGTGCGATCACGCCGGCTTCGAGTCGGGCGGAAATCTGTGTGTCGGGATTCGGGCGAATGTTGAGCGGGAGCATATCTTCGTCGATGATCACATTGCGCGAGCCGGAGAGCAAAGAGTAGTGCACCCAGCCGCCGACACCGTCGCGGTCGCGCACGCGGCGCCAATGGCCGTATTCTGCCGTGATCTCGACAGGCATACCCTTGCGGGTGAAAACCCAGTCGATTTTGTGGCTGAGGGATGGCCCGCGGCGGACGTTGCATTCGTCAGATTTGATCGACACAAAACGCGGGATTGGCAGGTTTGTGGCGCTGCCACGCGTTGTTTCGGCTTGTGCCGTGGTTGCGAGAACCGTCAGGGCCAAAAAGATGGCTGTAAAGTATCGGATCATGCTTTTGCCTGCGTTGCTGCTTTTTTGCCGCTGGGTTCTTGTGCCTCGGCTGTCTATCGTTCACTTTGCCAGTAACGCACAAAAAAGAAAAGCGAATGGAGCTTGCCGATGCCATCTGGACGCCTGAGTGTTGTTGTGACGCGACGCCTGCCTGAGCCTGTCGAAACACGAATGAAAGAACTCTTCGATGTGACCCTGCGCGAGGACGACACGCCGATGAGCCGCGAGGAGCTGGCCACGGCTATGGCGCAGGCGGATATTCTGGTTCCGACGCTTACGGATACGATTGATGCGAATTTGCTCGCGAGAGCGGGCGAGCGTCTGAAGCTGATTGCCAACTTCGGGGCGGGGTTTGATCATATTGATGTGGCGAGCGCCTTGCAGCGGGGCATTCTTGTGTCCAACACGCCCGGAGTTTCGGCGGATGACACGGCGGATATGACACTGGCGCTGATGATGGCTGTGACGCGGCGCATTCCCGAAGGGTTGCAGCAGATCAAAGACGGCGGGTTCTCGGGCTTTTCGCCAACGGCGCTTCTGGGTGCGCGGGTGAGCGGCAAGCGGCTTGGGATATTGGGCATGGGGCGTGTCGGTCAGGCGGTTGCGCGGCGGGCGCGTGCCTTCGGGATGCAGATCCATTACCACAACCGCCGCCGTTTGCGCGAGGAGGCAGAGGCGGCGTTTGAGGCGACCTATTGGGAAAGCCTTGATCAGATGGTGGTGCGGATGGATGTGATTTCGGTCAATTGCCCCCATACACCCTCGACGTTTCATTTGATGAATGCGCGGCGTCTCAAGCTCATGAAAGACGGTGCTGTGATCATCAATACCTCGCGGGGCGAAGTGATTGACGAGCCGGCTTTGACGCGGCTTTTGAAGTCGGGCGATATTGCCGGTGCGGGGCTAGATGTCTTTGAGCATGAAGGCGAGGCGAATTCCGAGCTGCGGAATTTGCAAAATGTTGTGCTGCTGCCGCATATGGCGAGTGCGACTGTGGAAGGCCGTCTTGAGATGGGTGAAAAAGTCATCATCAATATCAAGACCTTTGCAGACGGGCACCGCCCGCCGGATCAGGTTGTGCCGTCTATGCTATAGGCTTGCGCCTGTTGCGTTCGGAGGCGGCGGGCGGCCCGGAAAGGAGTGGTCTTGATGAAATATCTGGGCAGTCTGGTTTTGGCCGCAAGTCTCAGTGTGAGCGGGGTTTTGCCCGCTACGGCGCAGCAAGTTTCGGATGAGCTTGCGCCCGAAGGCACAACAGAGCTTGGCGGATATGCGCTGAACGAGGCTGTGCGTGCGGCTTTGGCGACAAAGACGGCTGGCGCGCCGGCGCGGGCCGAGCGCTGGATGATTTCGGCGGCAAACCCCTATGCGGCAGAGGCCGGCGCGGCTGTTCTGTCTGAGGGTGGCACAGCGGCGGATGCTATGGTTGCGGTTCAGGCCGTTTTGGGGCTGGTTGAGCCGCAAAGCTCTGGCCTTGGCGGGGGCGCCTTCTTGCTTTGGTATGAGGCTGCAACAGGCGCGATCACAACGCTTGATGGGCGCGAGACAGCTCCTTTGGCTGCGCGGCCCAGGCTGTTTCAGGATGCTGAGGGCGCGCCGCTGAAATTCTTTGATGCGGTGGTTGGCGGGCGGTCTGTCGGGGTTCCGGGCACGCCTGCATTGATGCAGGAGGCGCACCGCCGCTGGGGCAGCCGCTCTTGGGCGGGGTTGTTCGGGCGCGCGATCACGCTGTCAGAAGACGGCTTTATCGTGTCGCCGCGGCTTGCGGAGATGGTTGCGGCGGATGCCGAGCGCTTGGCGCGCGACCCTGAGGCGCGGGCGTATTTCTTTCCGCAGGGGCGCGCGCTGACTGCGGGCGCTTTGCATCGCAATCCGGCCTATGCAACGAGTTTGCGCGCTTTGGCGGGCAAGGGCGTGACGCCGTTTTATACGGGGTCGATTGCCAAGGCGATTGTGGAGAAGGTGCGAAATGCCCCAGACAATGCAGGCGTTTTGAGTGAGGTTGATTTTGCGCTGTATCAGGTGCGCGAGCGCGCGGCTGTCTGTGCGCCTTATCGTGGTCATGAGGTCTGTGGCATGGGGCCGCCGTCGTCGGGCGGGATCACTGTTGGCCAGAGTCTGGGCTTGCTTGAGCCTTATGATCTTGGCGGGCCAGAGGAGGCGCGCAGCTGGCGGTTGATCGGGGATGCCAGCCGTCTCAGCTTTGCCGACCGTGGGCGCTATATTGCGGACAGTGATTATGTGCCTGTGCCCGTAAAGGGCCTGCTTGACCGGGCGTATTTGCGCGAGCGTGCCGCGCTTTTGGCCGGGGAGCGCGCGCTAGAGGCGGTGAGCGCCGGGCAGCCCGAGTTTGATCACAGTCTCGATCTGGCAGATGATGAGGCTATAGAGCTGCCTTCGACATCGCATATTTCGATTGTCGACAGCTTTGGCAACGCGCTGTCTATGACCACGACGATTGAAAACGCCTTTGGCTCGCGGCTCATGGTCGGGGGCTTTTTGCTCAACAACGAGCTGACAGACTTCTCGTTTCGCTCCCATCGGGACGGCGTTCCGATTGCCAATCGGGTTGAGCCGGGCAAGCGGCCACGCAGCTCTATGGCTCCAACGATTGTGATGCGCGGTGGCGCTCCTGTGGCTGTTTTGGGCAGCCCGGGCGGCTCGCGGATTATTCCGTATGTTGCAAAAACCGTGGTGGCGGTGATTGACTGGGAGATGGACGCTCAGGAGGCCGTTGGCCTGCCACATCTGGTGAACCGTTTTGGCCGATATGATCTGGAAAAGGGCACGCCTGCCGAGGCTCTGGCGGGGCCTTTGCGCGCCATGGGCTATGAGGTCAACCTCAGGGGGCTGAACTCGGGGTTGCATCTGATTTTGGTGGGGGAGGATGGCCTCACAGGGGGCGCTGATCCGCGCCGCGAGGGTATTGTGCTGGGCGAGTAGGCTCAAGCGAGCGTGAGACATTTATTCAGAGAGTCGTTTTTTGCCCTAAGCGGTCGGGAGTCTGCCTCGCTTGGCTTTGGCTTTGCGTCATATGATGGTCAACGCCAAGCCAAGGAGTCGGCTCATGAAAACCCAAGTTAAAGCTCTTGTCGTCGGGGGCGGTGCTGTTGGCACCTCCATCGCGTATCACCTCGCCAAGGCGGGTTGGGATGATGTTATGCTGATCGAGCGTGACGAACTCACCTCTGGCTCGACATGGCACGCCGCTGGCCTTTTGCCGCTGTTCAATATGTCTTATGCGACAACGCATATTCATCAATATTCCGTTGAGTTTTATAAGCAGCTTGAAGCCGAAACCGGGCTTAACGCCGGTTTTGCTGTTGTCGGGAACTTGCGCATGGCCCAAACGCAGGAGCGTATGGACGAATATATGCTCTATGCGTCCACTGCCGAGACCTGTGGTGTCTCCTATGAGTGGCTGACGCCTGACGAGATCAAGGCGCGCTGGCCGCTCATTCGCACCGAAGACCTCAAGGGCGCGATCTATCACAACACGGACGGCTATATTAACCCCGCCGATGTGACGCAGGCCATGGCCAAAGGGGCGCGTCAGCGCGGTGTGATGATCGAGCGCAAATGGCAGGCAGATGCCTTTCACTGGAACGGCACCCATTGGGAGGTGACGCTCTCCAAGATGGTGGAAAAGGGCGGCAATCTTGTGCCTTCGGAGGAGCAGATCGTCGTGACGGCCGAGCACGTTGTGACCGCTTCGGGCAATCACGCGCAGCGCACCGCGAAGATGCTCGGGATCAAGATGCCTGCGATCCCTGTTGAGCATCAGTTTATCGTGATGGACCAAGACCCCGAGCTTGTGAAATTCCGGGCCGAGGGCGGTGTGGAGCATCCTGTGATCCGCGATGCGGATGCGCAGTCTTATGTGCGTGAGGAGCGCGGCGGCTGGATCTTGGGTGTTTATGAAAAGAACGCGCCTGCGGTCTTTGAGCACGGTGTGCCGGACAGTTTCCGCGCCGATCTGTTCCCGCTCGCGCTTGAGCGGATCGAAGAGCAATATATGGCGATGATCCACCGTATCCCTTCCTGTGAGGAAAGCGGGCTGAAAGACGACTTCAACGGTCCGATCTGCTATACGCCGGACGGCAACCCGCTTGTTGGCCCTGCGCCGGGTCTGCACAATATGTGGCTTGCGGAAGGCTTCAGCTTCGGGATCACGGCGGCGGGCGGCACAGGCTATTATCTTGCTCAGATGATGGTGGATGGCGAGGCCGAGATTGATATGGCGAGCCTTGACCCCAAGCGCTATTCGTCAAACTGGATGACCACCGAATTTGCCGCGCGCAAAAACGAAGAGTGCTATGATCACGTGTATATCCTGCACCACCCTGACGAAGAACGTCCGGCCTGCCGCCCCTTGCGCACAGCACCCGCCTATGAGCGCCAGAAGGCGCGTGGCGCGCAGTTCGGCTTTGTGAACGGCTGGGAGCGGCCCAATTATTACGGCCCGCTGGATGCGCCGGACAGCTTTGACCACGACTCCCGCTCGTTCCGCCGCGGCGGCTGGTGGCACTATGCTGTGGAGGAAGCCAAGGCGGTCCGCGAGGGCGTTGGCCTCATTGATGCGACAGCCTTTAGCAAACATATTGTCAAAGGCCCCGGCGCGACGCAGTTTCTGGACTGGTTTACCTGTAACAAGCTGCCCAAAGTGGGCCGGATCAATCTGACCTATGCGCTGACGGCCCATGGCACGACGCGCACCGAATATACCATCGTGCGCAACGGCGAAAACAGCTACTACCTCGTGTCTGCGGGGGCCTGGACCGAGTATGACGCGGATTATCTGCGCAAGGCCGCAGAGAGCAAGATGGCTGACTTCGGCTATATCGAGATTCAGGATGTGACGAGCCAATGGGGCGTTTTTGCCATTGCGGGTCCGAAGTCGCGCGATGTCTTGAAGGCTGTGATCAAAGACGCCGAGCCTGATACGGCGCTCACAAACAAGCGCTTTCCCTGGCTGTCGGCCAAGCAGATCGAGCTGGGGATGTGCCCTGTGAATGCGATCCGCGTGGCCTATACGGGCGAGCTGGGCTGGGAGTTGCACCACCCGATCGAGATGCAGAATTACCTGTTTGATCTGTTGGAAAAAGCCGGTGCGCCTCATGGTATGAAGCTTGTGGGCGCGCGTGCCCAAAACTGGCTGCGTCAGGAAAAGAGCTATCGTGCCTTTGGCAACGAGCTGGGCCGCGATGCGACCCCTGCGGAGGCCGATCTGCCGCGCTTTATCGACCTTGAAAAAGAGTTTCATGGCAAAGAGGCGATGGTGCAAAAAGGGATCCGCTCGAAAGCCTGCACGCTGCTGATTGACGGGCCGTCGGATGCGGACCCATGGGGCCGTGAAGTGCTTTATAGCACAGATGGCACCCGTGTGGGGCGTTTGACCTCGGGGGGCTATTCTGTGGCGTTCCAGAAATCCATCGGCATGGGCTATGTGACGCCGGAGCTGGCTGTTGAAGGCACGGCGCTGAAGGTCAAAATGCAGGACAGGCTTTGGGATGCGGTTGTGACCTGTGACAGCCCGTATGATCCGAAGAACGAAACCATCCGCAAGGACGGCTGAGAGGGATCGGATTTGCAAAGCAAATCCGACCGGGGTGGGGGCTTTGCCCCCACACCCCCAGGATATTTCTGGAAAGAAAAAGTCTGAGGCGGGCGCTTGTGGTGCTGTGAGGCGCTTTTGGGCCATCGTCTCTGTCGGGCCTGTGACCTCCGGATCACTGTCTATACGTCGGCGGCATTTGGTGCTGGCTGAGCGACGGCCTCGTCACAGGGCAAAAACGCTTGCTGGGCGTGTCACGGTTTGGCTTTGAGCTGTGAGCGGTCTGCTAGGACGGGTTTGACAACTCATCAAAGCAATCCAGCGCTTTGGCGGCATACATCATGGCGGGGCCACCGCCCATTTGTATGGTCATGGCGAGGACGTCGCTGACTTCGTCACGGCTTGCGCCTGCTTTGATCAGCGTTTCGACATGGAGCGCGATACAGGCGTCGCATTGTTTGACGATGGCGATGCCGAGCGCCACGAATTCTTTTGTTTTGAAAGCGAGCGGGCCGCTCTCTTTGACCGCCTTGCCCAAAGCGCCGAAGGCGCGGGTGGTGTCGGGGATTGTTTTGTTTAATCCGCGCAGCTGGTTGCGTGTGCTGTCGAGTTTGGCTTGCCAGGTCATGCTGTGGTCCTTCAATAGAGTTGCCCCTGAAGACCACGGGTCAGGCCGGGCAGCTTTGACCTAGATCAGAAAGGCCGTGTTGCGAGGAAGGAAAGATTGTTGGAGGGCATTTCGAGCAGTTGAACAAGATCCATGCCGCTGGCGTGGATCCAGTCTATGACATCCCAGTCGTTTTTGTAGCCAACCTCCGGGTCTTCTGATTGCAGTTTGGCATGAAACTCGGCATCGGCTTCGGAAATGGCTGTGCCGTCGCGCAGAAAAGGGCCGTAGATATGCAGAATCCCCTGCGGAGCGAGGGCTTTGCCCGCTTCAGAGAGCAGCGTTTTGGCTTCTGCTTCGCTGATCAGGTGCAGCAGATTGGAGAGGGTGATCAGGCTTTGGCCCGGATGGTCACGGCTCCAGCCGGGGCTGGTTGCGTTGAGCATCACTGCCGGGAGAATATTGGTGTTGCCTGAGCGGGCTGCCCAGGCATTGACGCTGGCGAGGCGGGCGCTGTCGACATCGCTCGGCTGCCAGAGAAGGTGGGGGATACGCTCTGCGAGCACCGCCACGTGCTGGCCTGTGCCGCTTGCGATTTCGAGGGCTTTGCCGGATTTGGGCGCATGATGGGCGAGGACCTCGGCGATCGGCTCGATGTTGCGCGCAGCCGAAGGGGCGAAAAGACGATCGCTGCCGTCGTCTTGTGCGAAGCCGGAGACAGAAGAGAGGTCGCGTGGGGCACTCATGAGGCAAATCTTTCGGGGCTGAGGGCGGCGCGCATTGTGGCGTCGATGTCGCAGCTGCGCCCGAGGATGAGATCGGCGGCCAGCTGGCTTGCGGCGGGGGCGGTCTGGAAGCCGTAGCCGCCCTGGCCCGCGTGCCAGAAGAAATCGGGGGACTCGCAGTGAAACCCTATGGTCAGGGCGCGGTCGGGGGAGAATGTGCGCAAGCCCGCCCAGTTTGCCTCGATGCGGGTGACAGGCTCGGTGACGTGCGCTTCATAGCGGGCGAGACCCTCTGCAAGCACCATATCATCGGCCCAGGCATCCATTGGCGGCATCGGGTCTTCCTCGGCGGGAGAGACAATCAGCGCGCCGGCATCGGGCTTGGCATACCAGCTTTCGCCAACCCCGAAGACCATCGGCCAAGAGGAGACATCATGCCCGCCCGGCGCGGGGATGCGCGCCATCGAGCGGCGCAGAGGCGTGAATCCCAGGGGGGCAAGCCCTGCCAGTTTGGCAAGCTCATCAACCCATGCGCCGGCGGCATTGACCAGAAGCTTTGCCTCATAGCGGCCAGTGGGGGTTTCAAGGCACCAGCCTGCGCTGTTGCGGACAATGGAGCGGACAGGCGCGCCGAGCTTCAGCTCGCCGCCATGGGCGCGCAGTTCGCGTGCGAAATCCTGCACCATGCGGTCGGTGTCAATGTCCCATGCCGCGGCATGATAGGAGGCGTGGGCGAGCGTCTCGGGATCGAGGATCGGCAGCAGGTCGAGCGCCTCGGCGGGGCTGATAGGCTCGAGGCCGAGTGTTTTGCTATCCTGTTGGAAGGCGTCACGCTCGTCTTGGCGTGCAATGATCATGAGGCCGCGTGGGCTGAGGTATCCGCCATTGGCAGTGTGAAAATACGCGCTGCTGGCTTTGCTGAGAGCGACTGTCGAGGGCAGGCCATAGTTGCTTTCATAGAGTGCGGCCGAGCGGCCTGAGGCGTGATAGGCAAGAGCTGTTTCGGCCTCCAGCAAGAGCACCTTGGCGTGAGGCGCGAGCCGTGCGGCGACGGATGTGCCTGCGATGCCGCCGCCTATGACGATGATGTCGTGCATTCTGTGTGCTCCTGTATTGGCGTGTTTCTGGCACAAGCTGGAGCACAAAAAAAGCCCCGCTGTGAGGCGGGGCTTTTCGGGTGTCAGCGGTCAGGGCTTATTGTGGAATGTCGCCTTCGATGCCTTCCACGTAGAAGCTCATGCCTGCGAGGGTTCCGTCATCGGCTGTTTCGCCCTCTGCAAGCCAGGCGGAGCCGTCCTGCTTGTTGATCGGACCGGTGAAGGCGTGATAGCTGCCATCCGCGAGAGCGGCTTTGAGGGCGAGCGCCTCGGCTTTTACGGTTGCGGGCACTTTGTCGGTGATTTCACCAATGCCAACCATGCCGGCGCCGATGCCGTCCCATGTGCTCATGGTTTCCCATGTTCCGTCCATGACGGCCTTGGTGCGCGCGATATAGTAGGGCGCCCAGTCGTCGATGATGGAGGAAACGCGTGGGCCATCCTTAAACTCCGCCATGTCAGAGGCTTGACCGAAGCCGAACACATTGCCGGCTGCGGCTGCGGCGGCAAGCGGGGCTGTTGAGTCGGTGTGTTGCAGGATCACGTCTGCGCCTTGCTCGATCAGAACTTTGGCCGCATCAGCTTCTTTGGCGGGGTCAAACCATGTGTAGGCCCAAACGATTTTGAACTCGACATCAGGGTTTACTTTGCGAGCGTGGATGAAGGCGGAGTTGATGCCGCGGATCACTTCGGGGATCGGGAAAGAGCCGATGTAGCCGATGATGTTGCTTTCGGTCAGGTTTCCGGCGATGTGGCCCTGAATGGCACGGCCTTCATAGAAGCGTGCGGAATAGACCGAGACGTTTTCGGCTGTTTTATAGCCTGTTGCGTGCTCGAATTTCACATTCGGGAATTTTTTGGCAACGTTGATTGTCGGGTCCATATAGCCAAAAGAGGTCGTGAAAATCAGATCGGCGCCTTGAAGGGCCATCTGTGTCATCACGCGCTCGGCGTCGGCGCCTTCAGGAACGCTTTCAACAAAAACGGTCTCGACCTTGTCGCCGAACTCGGCCTCGACAGCGAGGCGGCCTTTGTTGTGCTCATAGGTCCAGCCGCCGTCGCCGACGGGGCCAACATAGACAAAACCGACTTTGGTTTTGTCGTCGGCAATGGCGCTTGTGGCCATGCCGAGCGCCACGGCAGCTGTGGCGAAGAGATGTGTAAGTTTCATAGTCTGTGGTCTCCCAGGTTGGATTCTGTGGTTAACTTAAAGCATTAACTCGAGGCGTGAAAGATGCGACCGAGCGAAGCCGGTGCACGCGATTTGTCGGCTGACATGATAACAAGCACAAGGATTGTTATGATGTAGGGGGACATGGTGAGGTATTCGACGGGAATGGCGACGCCGGCTGCCTGCAAATTAAGCTGCAAGACGTTTATTCCGCCAAAGAGCCATGCGCCGAGCAAGACGCGCCATGGCTTCCAGCTGGCAAATACGACAAGCGCGAGGGCGATCCAGCCGGCGCCTGCGGTCATACCCTCGGTCCATTGTGGCACGCGCACAAGGCTGATGTAGGCGCCGCCAAGGCCGGCGCAGGCACCGCCAAACATGATCGCGAACACGCGGATGCGCACGACTTTATAGCCGAGCGCATGGGCGGCGTCATGATTTTCGCCAACTGCGCGCAGGATCAGGCCAAGGCGGCTGTATTTGAGCGTGGCCCAGACGGCGACGACAAGGGCGATGCCGAAATACACGACCATGTCGTGATTGAAGAGAACTGTGCCAAGGACAGGAATGTCCGAGAGCAGGGGGATGTCGAGCTGGGGCGTGGAGGGCGGCTTGAGGCCGACATAATCCTGCCCCAAGAGCGAGGAGAGGCCGAGGCCAAAGAGCGTGAGCGCGAGGCCGGAGGCGACCTGATTGGCCAAGGCGTATTGCGTCAAGAGAGCGAAGAGAAGCGACAGGGCGGCGCCGCCCATGGCCGCAAAGACAAAGCCGAGGGCGGGCGAGCCTGTGAGGATTGTCGCCATGAAGCCGCAGATCGCCCCGGTGATCATCATGCCCTCGACCCCAAGGTTGAGCACGCCTGCGCGCTCGACGACCAGCTCGCCTATCCCGGCCAGCAGAATGGGCGTGGCTGCGACGAGGAGTGAGGCCAGCAGCAGTGCCGGGTTGATTGCGGACAGATCCATTACACCGCCTCCTTCTTCACGCGTTTGATACGGTAGTTTGTCAGCAGATCAGCCGCCAGAAGGAAGAACAGCAGCATTCCCTGGAACAGCTGTATCGCGGCGGCGGGCAGGCCCAGAGTGAGCTGTGCCAGCTCGCCGCCGATATATGTCAGCGCCATGAGCAACCCCGCAAAGAGGATGCCCACAGGGTGAAGGCGGCCCAGAAAGGCCACAATAATAGCGGTAAAGCCGTAGCCCGAGTTGAAATCAATGCTGATCTGGCCGGCCGGCCCTGAGACTTCAAACAGCCCTGCCATGCCGGCAAGGGCGCCCGATGTGCCAAGGCAAAACAAGATCACGCGGGTCGGATTGACCGAGGCGAATTTGGCAGCGCGCGGCGCTTCGCCTGTGAGGCGGATGGAGAAGCCGAGCATATGGCGATTGAGCAAAATATAGGCAAATATCACCGCGATAAAGGCCATCGCGACGCCCCAGTGCATCCCCGTGTTGCTGATCAGCTCGCCGTTGAAGGCGGTCTCATAATCCTTGAAGTTGCGTGATCCGGGAAAGCCGTGCCCGTCGGGGTTTCTCAAGAGGCCGAGCGACATTGCCGCGAGAAGTTTCTCAGCGACATAAACCAGCATGAGGGAAACAAGAATTTCATTGGTCTGGAACCTGACCTTGAGGAGTGCGGGAATCATCGCCCAGGCCCAGCCGCCCAGCCCGCCTGCAACGATCATCAGGGGGAAAATATACCAGGCATCCAGAGGGTAAAACGCCAGCCCGACTCCAGCGCCACAGAGCGCCCCGACAATATACTGGCCTTCGGCGCCGATGTTCCAGATGCCGGCCCGAAAGCCCAGAGAAAGGCCGATGGCAATCAGGATCAGCGGGCCGCCTTTGACCAGAAGATCGGGGCGGGAGAAGGACGCAAACTCGCCAAAGAGCGGGTCCCAGAAAATGGTGCGGATGGCTTCAAACGGGTTTTTGCCAAGCGCCATAAACAAGAGGCCGCCGGCGACCATGGTGGCCAATATGGCGAGAAGAGGGGTGAGGTAGGCAAAGGATCGGGACGCCTGCGGGCGTTTTTCGAGCTTAAACATGGGCCACCTCCATTCCGTGTGCGCCGCCCATCATGAGGCCGATTTCTTCGATCGTCAGGCCTTGGGTCGGGCGGGTTTCTGTGAGGCGGCCTTCGTTCAGGGCTGCGAAATTATCGGCGACTTCCATCAGCTCGTCGAGGTCCTGGCTGATCACAATGACGGCCGTGCCGCCGGCAGCCAGATCAAGGATCGCTTGGCGGATACTCGCAGCGGCGGAGGCATCAACCCCCCATGTCGGCTGGTTGACCACCAAGACATCAGGCTCTTGCAAGACCTCGCGGCCAATCACAAACTTCTGTAAATTGCCCCCCGAAAGCGAGCGCGCCGCATTATCCGGACCGGGGGTGCGCACATCGAATTTCTCGATGATTTCTTCAGCAAAACTTCGGGCTTTGGCCCATTTCAGGAAGCCGTTGCGGGACAGGGTGCGCCGGGTGTTGCCGGTCAGAAGGGCGTTTTCTGTCAGGCTCATATTGGGCGCGGCCGCATGGCCGAGGCGTTCTTCGGGGGCTGTGAGCAGGCCGCGCTGGCGGCGGGCGTTGGGCGCGAGATGACCGACGGGTTGGCCCTTGAGCTTGACGGCGTCATGGGCTGTGCGCATTTCGCCCGAGAGGGCAAGCAGCAACTCGTCCTGACCATTGCCGGCCACGCCGCCTATGCCGAGCACTTCGCCGGAGCGCAGGCGCAAGTGAATATTGCGCAGAGGCGTGCCAAAGGCGCTGGGCGAGGGCATCGACAGCCCAGAGATATCAAGCACGACATCCCCCAGCGTTGCGCCGGCGCTCTTTGGGGTCTGAAGTTCGGTTCCGACCATGAGCTCGGCCATGTCGCGGGCGCTGGTCTGGGCGGGGATACAGGTCCCGACGTTTTTGCCCAGACGCAGGATTGTGGCGGCATCACAAAGCGCGCGGATTTCTTCGAGTTTGTGGGAAATATACAGGATCGCCACGCCCTCGGCGGTGAGTTTGCGCAGGGTCTCAAAGAGGATCTCGACCTCTTGAGGGGTGAGAACCGAGGTCGGCTCATCCATGATCAGAAGCTTCGGGTCCTGAAGCAAACAGCGAATGATTTCAACGCGTTGGCGCTCGCCTGCGGAGAGGTCGCCGACGGTTCTGTAAGGGTCGAGCGGGAGGCCATACTCCTCAGACACGGTGCGGATTTTCTCGGCCAGATCGCGCAGGGCAGGCGGGTGCTCCATCCCTAAGGCTATGTTTTCAGACACATTTAACGCATCAAACAGGGAGAAGTGTTGAAACACCATAGCCACGCCCGAGGCGCGGGCGGCGCGGGGTTCGGACGGGGCAAAGGCTGCGCCATTCATCAGCATTGTGCCGCTGTCGGGCTTGACGAGACCGTAGATCATCTTGACCAACGTCGACTTGCCGGCGCCGTTTTCTCCAAGCAAAGCATGGGTTTCGCCCTGTTTGATCTCGAAGGAAACAGTGTCGTTTGCCACAACACCGGGGTAGGCCTTGGTGAGGCCCTCTATCTTTAGCAATGTCCCTGTCACGCAGTTGTCCTTTCCGGGTGACCCCATCGGATGCGCTTTATTTGTTACGGATCATCAAATGCTGAAAGCCGGATGCATGCAAGATTCGAATATCCGCCGTCTTGGTAAGCTCTTTCAACGATTTGGCGAAAGTGAAAAAGTTAATTCGTTAATTCGGGAGGAATAACAGGGGGTGATAAGCGTGCACAACCCGTGCACACTGCGTGCACCCCCCTATCTGTTAACTTTTGGCGCGAAAAAAGCTTAAGCCAGCGTACGCTGCGTCTTTTTTGAGCAGGATTGGTGCGCATCGGCGCGGCTGCGGCGCGCGGGGGAAGGCGGGGGGTGGCCCCGCACGCAGGACACAGCCTGTCTCTTATACACATCT